>CAYXVS010000055.1:0-10316 GCA_964468735.1 uncultured Anaerolineales bacterium
TAGTCTCCGTCCCGGGGACGAGGGTTTGGAGCTTGGCTCATAAGACCTCATTGTCACCACAATTTGTTTATTTCTCTTTTCAATTTCTGACTTTTTACTTTGTAACTTCCGACTTGTAACTGCCTATTAAGGAGGAACTGTATGCCCCCAGTATTGGAACTCAAAGGAATTACCAAGCGCTTCCCTGGGGTGCTGGCGAATGATCACATCGATCTGACCCTGCACGAGGGGGAAGTGTTGGCGTTGTTGGGGGAAAATGGCGCCGGTAAGAGCACGCTGATGAATGTGCTCTATGGGCTTTACACCCCCGATGAGGGCGAGATTTACGTTCGGGGTAAGAAAGCGAACATCGCAGGCCCAAATGACGCGATTGACCTGGGGATCGGCATGGTGCATCAGCACTTCATGCTGGTGCCGGTGTTCACCGTCACAGAGAATGTGATGTTGGGTATGGAATCGGTCAAGAATGGCGTCTTCTTGGATAGCGGGGAGGCAGCGGAAAAGATCAGCGCTCTTTCCGAAAAATACGGCCTCAATGTCGATCCCGATGCCATGGTCGGCGATTTACCCGTTGGCTTGCAGCAGCGCGTGGAGATCATCAAGTTGCTCTATCGCAACGCAGATATTCTCATTTTGGATGAGCCGACGGCCGTCCTGACGCCCCAAGAGGTCGAGGGGCTGTTTGAAGTCGTGCGCTCTCTGGTCTCCCAGGGGAAGTCGGTGATCTTTATCACCCACAAGCTCAAAGAGGTATTGGCCTTGTCACATCGGATTGCCGTGCTGCGCGGCGGCAAGATGGTGGGCGCCGCCGATCCGGAGGAGAGTACTGAGCGCGACTTAGCCTCGCTGATGGTCGGCCGCGAGGTGATCCTCACTGTGGAGAAGGAGCCGCCTGAGCCAGAGGACGTGGTGCTCGAGGTGCAAAATCTCAAAGCCATGGGCGACCGAGGCCAGGTGGCCGTCAAAGGCATCTCGTTTGAGGTGCGCGCCGGCGAGATCGTCGGCGTAGCGGGTGTCCAGGGCAACGGCCAGACCGAGCTGGTCGAGGTGTTGACCGGCTTGCGCGAATCCATCGCGGGCCAGGTGAAGATCGCCGGCCACGACGTGACCAACGCCTCGCCGCGTGTGATTACAGAGACAGGCTCCGCCCATATTCCAGAGGATCGCCAGCATGATGGCCTCGTGCTGGGCTATCCCGTCGCGGAAAACCTGATCCTCAATACCTACTACCTACCGCCCATCGCGAAGGGCATGGTGATGCAGGAGGACAAGATCAAAGCGCGGGCCGAGCGGTTGGTGGAGGAGTACGACGTGCGCACGCCGAGCATCATGACCCCGGTGAGCAACCTCTCCGGCGGCAACCAGCAGAAGGTCATCGTGGCCCGTGAGCTGAGTCGCGAGGTCGAATTGGTCATCGCGTCGCAGCCCACGCGCGGCTTGGACGTCGGCTCGATTGAATACATCCACTCGCAGTTGGTGCACAAGCGCGATGAGGGCGCGGCGGTCTTCGTGGTCTCATCCGAGCTGGATGAGGTGCTGGGGCTGGCGGATCGCATCATCGTGATGTTCCATGGCGAGATTATGGGCACCGTCCCGGCTGAGGAAGCGACGAAAGAGGAAATTGGCCTCTTGATGGCCGGTGTGACCGATCCGGACGATGTTGAGGATTGGGCAGATTTGGAGGCGATAAAGGAGTTAGCATGAGCACAGAACAAACAGACGAAACGCGAGACGCTCAGGACTTTATGTCGATTCTGAAGACCGTGAGCGACACTTTATTAGTCCCGGTGCTATCGATTGTCACCGCGCTCATTATCGGCGCGTTGTTGATTATCTTCACCGACGATACGGTCATCACCGCCTTTGGCGAGGGGCTTGGCGCCGGTTTGGGACGTGCGTGGGAAGTCATCTCATTGGCCTACGGCGCGTTCTTCGTCGGCGCCTTTGGGGATGTCTATCATATTACAGAGACGTTGCGTTACGCCACGCCCTATATTTTCACCGGATTGGCGGTGGCTTTGGGCTTTCAGGGCGGCCTCTTCAACATCGGCGCCGAGGGGCAGTACTTCATCGGGGGGCTGCTGACGGTCTTCGTCGGCTACAGCATCACCGGCTTGCCGATGATCATCCACTTGCCGCTGGCGTTGCTGGGCGGTATGATCGGCGGCGCGATCTGGGCCGGCATTGTGGGCCTGCTCAAGGCGAAGACCGGCGCACACGAGGTCATCAACTCGATTATGATGAATTACATCGCCATCCGCCTGGCCGAGTTTATGTTGGATGTCGGCGGCCCAATGGCGCGTGAGGGCTTCCGCCCGGTCAGCCCGGTGATCGAGCCAACCGCTCATTTGCCCCAATTTCTCCCCGGAGATTCATCCATTCGCCTCAATGCCGGCTTTATCGTAGCCTTGGTTGCCGTGGCGTTCGTCTGGTGGCTTCTGTATAAAACGACCCTGGGCTATGAAATCCGCACCGTGGGGAAGAGCCCTAACGCCGCGCGCTATGCCGGCATCAATGTGCCCCAGATCATCGTCGTGACGATGTTGATCAGCGGCGCTTTAGCGGGTCTATCGGCCTCGGCGGATATTTTGGGCGTGATCCGCTTTATGCCCAATGCTTTCTCCGCCGGCTATGGTTTTGACGCCATCGCGTTGGCGCTATTGGGCAAAAGCCATCCCGTCGGCGTATTGCTGGCCTCGCTGCTCTTCGGCGCCCTGCGCGCCGGCGCGACGAATATGCAGGGCGTGGCGCATATCCCCATCGATATCACATCGATCCTCCAGGGATTGATCATCGTCTTCATCGCAGCGCCGGCGATTATCCGCGCGATTTATCGCGTCCGTGGCTTGGAGAAGGAAGAACTGGTCCTGACTCGTGGTTGGGGCCAAATGTAGGATGGAGGAGGTTATAGTATGAAAGACAACCCTAAACAAGCAAAACGGCGCGTCATCGGGATGGGCATCGCATTTTTGGTCTTCGCGCTGTTAATTATGGTCCTCTTTGTCCCCGGTACGGAAGGGGAACAGGAAACAAAATTTGTCTTCAATGTGACCCGTGGGGATGTCATTGACATCCCAGATTTGATCTTTAACACCCAACTGGGGTTATATTTGATGGCCGCGTTGGCCGCCTTTGCCGGCGCATGGCAGTTGGCCAAGGGCTTCGATAACGTCAACGTGGTGCTGGGCTTAGTCGCGGGCTTCTTCATAATTGCCTTCCTGGCATGGGCGGCGCGAGGCAAATCGATGAATCTGACCGGGATGTTGGACTCGACCTTCCTGCGCTCGATCCCCATCATACTGGCAGCGCTCAGCGGTATATTGTGCGAGCGGAGCGGTATTGTCAACATTGGCATCGAAGGCATGATGTTGAGCGGCGCCTTTATGTCGGCGCTGATCGGCAGCGTGATGCAGAGCTACTGGTGGGGCTTGATCGCCGCTTTGCTCGCCGGCGGCTTGATGGCCGGGCTGCTGGCCGTCATGGCGATCAAGTATAAGGTCGATCAGATCGTGGCCGGGACGGCGATCAACATCCTGGCAACGGGGCTGACCAGCTACTTCAGCTCGCGCTATTTGCAGGCGAACACGGCGCTCAACAGCCCCCCGACCTTCAGCAAAATCGCGCTCCCACTGTTGGGCAAGATCCCCATCATTGGGCCGGCGCTCTTCACCCATACCCTGCTCGTCTATCTGACCGTTATCTTGGTCTTTGGCATCTTCGTGATGTTGTTTTACACGAAGTGGGGACTGCGCACGCGCGCCGTGGGCGAGCATCCCCGCGCGGCGGACACGTTGGGCATCAACGTCTTTATGATGCGCTACGTCAACGTCATCATCGGCGGGATGGTCGCCGGGTTGGGCGGCGCTTATCTGGTGCTCAGCTCCGTTGCCCGCTTTGATGAGTTGATGACGGCGGGCAAAGGCTTCATCGGCCTGGCCGCGATGATCTTCGGTAACTGGAATCCCATCGGGGCCTTCGGCTCCTCGCTCATCTTTGGCTTCGCTGACGCCTTGCAGACCAAGTTGGCGATTTCGGCGGTGCCGATCCCCTCGCAGTTCCTGCTGATGGCGCCCTACCTCGTGACGATGATCGTCTTGGCCGGCGTTGTCGGGGCATCGCGCCCACCCGCCGCCGAGGGACAACCCTACGAGAAGGAGTGAGGCTGCGTACTCCAGTTACATCACAACGCCAAGAGCCGAGGGATCATCCCTCGGCTCTTTTTTAGTCCTCCTCTGCTTCAAGGGGATTGGCTACTCTTTCCTGTGTTGGGGCCGGCGTTTTTTATCCCCCTCAAGGGGACCTGCCGTGCCCCACATCCCTATATGCAAGGTACCCTTACGATCAAAACCGGATGCGCAACTTCTTCAACAGCACGCTCAGCGGCCCGGCCTGAAGCGCGCCTGCCCGCGCCGCGCCCGGCTCTTGATTGCCGTAGACGCCGTGATGCACCATCTGCGCGAGCGGCTTCCGTCCCGGCGGATCGGGGACTTCGGCGGGGAAACCCAGCGTGAGCATCCCCACCAACTCGATGTGCTCCGGCAGCTTGAGGATGTCGCTTAGCGCGTCGCGATCTAGGCCGCCGATCCAACAGGTGCCCAGACCCAACGCCGCTGCTTGCAGCATCATCTGCCCGCCGGCCAGACCGATATCCTCGCGCAAAAACTGCCGGTAGACGCGATTTTTTCGATCCCCGCAGAGCGCGATGATAACCGGCGCCTCCTCCACGTGCGCCCAGCGGATGAAGTAGTAGGCCGCGTGCTCCGCCACCGCCGCGCGGATCTCCGGCTCGCGGATGACGATGAAGCGCCACGGCTGGCGGTTGCTGGCCGAGGGCGCCCAGCGCCCCGCCTCCAGTACCTGCGCCAGCAACTCATCCGGTACCGGGTCGGACTTATACTGTCGAACGCTGCGTCGCCCCTTCAGCAATGCCATCGTTGCCGCCGGCGATGGGAACTCTTCGTTGTGTGGCATATTGCCTCCCTTGGGTTTCTGTGGGTGTTGGTCCATTCTCATCTCCGACTGTACCGAGAAACCCGAAAATGGTCAAATCACGTACCGGGCTTGATTCATCCGCCCAGGCTTTCACAACGTGTGCTATAATGGAGATAGACTACCGGGATGGCTTCGAGATGCTAGATCATGTCAATTTGATGAGGAGTGTGTGATGGCGGAGACACAATCGGCTAAAGTAGTTGTGAAGGCAACGTATGAAGACGGCGTTCTGCGCCCGACGCGCCCGCTTGACTTGGCTGACCAGCAAGTTGTGCAAATTAACTTGGGTCCTGAGACGACGACTGAACACCCACACGTTACTCAAACGCCTGGCGTTTGTGGCGGACGGCCGGTGGTACGGGGAACGCGCATCCCGATCAAGGTGTTGGTCCGGTATCATCAAATGGGCTACACCTCAACGGAGATCCTTGCCGGTTATACTGGCTTGACGCCAGCGCAACTGTACGATGCACTCAGCTACTATTACGATCACCAGGCTGAGATAGAAGCTGATATCAAGGCCGATGAATTGCCGGCGCTTTTGGATCATTTCGAGTTGGAAATGGACGCCGATGGCGTACTGCGTCCTGCCAAATAGATTGGTGATGAGTGATGAATACACCTTACCAGCCCATCCGTCTGTATATTGACGAGGACGTTCACGAAAGTATAGCAGCGGCGCTGCGACGTTATGGCTACGATGTTCTGAACGTGCGGGAGGCCAACCGACGCGGGCTTTCTGACGCTGAGCAGTTAGATTATGCTATTGAAGAAGAACGCACCCTGTTCAGCTTTAACGCCGCCGACTATATCGCTCTCTACTTAGAATGTTTGGCCGAGGGTCGGGAACACACTGGCATTATCATATCCAAACAAATCCCTATCAGTGAAGCGGTGCGTCGCATTCTGAACATATTGGAGCAAGTCAGCGCCGATGAAATACGCAATCAACTGCGTTGGTTGCCACCTGTGTAAAAATCAGCACACTGACTTGCTCCCGCGCCTTCCCCCCTCACGGCCCCAGCATGGGACGTGGATTGCCCGCCCCCTTCATCCCTCTAGGCTTTCAGAACGTGTGCTATAATGGAGATAGACTGCGGAGATGACCGCGCGGTGTTGAACTTTGCTCAATCTCAGATGGAGGGCATTATGACGACGTTCTCAGATGTCAAACCAATGACAAGAGAAATCGCTGGCTGGTTGAGACTCTCTGAAGATGATCTCTCTCGCCAAGCCTTGATTAGCTTTTTGCGCGAGAAAAAACGTCACGTATTACAACTTCGAATGGATATCTTGGCTCGGTACGGTGTTGAATCTGTTGCAGAGCTTGAAGCCAAAATCGCCCAGGGAGCAGTGGTAGAGCACCCGGCCTGGGAAGATTTAATCGTCGCGGAAAACCTGGCCGCACGCCTGGAGGAATTGGATGCTTATCTCAACGACTTACGAGATGCTACGGACGATCGCGCTGGGTGAATTCGCCGATGTGGTGATCAATGCTCAAGTTATATTTAGTTCGACGGGCGATCCGCTCAAGCTCCGCTTGGACATTGTTGACGGTTCTTTGCTCGATGTCTTTCTCTCGATTAGCGGTCGCTATTCTTATCACTGGGAACGTCGTCTAATCTCTGCTGATGATCTTTATCGGCACGATAACGCACCTCACGCAAAATGGCAGTATGTGAAGACGTTCCCCAAGCATTTTCACGATGGCGGTGATAGCAATGTCGTTGAAAGTCACATCAGCGATGACCCTGAAGATGCTCTCCGGGAGTTTTTGGCGTTTGTACGTCGTAAATTGGCAAGTGGCCGATAGTTTTACCTCTTTTTTTCTCGATTTGTCGGTTTCCCCCCTCACGGCCCCAGGATGGGACGTGGATTGCCCATCTCCTGGTATGGCGGGATGGGATACGGCGCTCCCAGCAGGAAGGCGCGGATCGTCACAGCCAGCGCTCTCGATTGCGTGAGTTGGATCATGTGCCCCGCGCCCTCGAAGTAGATGATCTTCTCGTTGAGCAGCGTCTCTCGATACTGCTGGATCACGCCCCAGGGGATGTGATCACATTCCGCCGCCAACACCAGGCTGGGCGTGAGGTTGTTTGCCAGCGCCGGGCGCGGATCGGGCAGGGTTTGTTCGCTCAGCTCGGTCTGTACCTGCACGTAGTAGTTGAAGGGCGCGTCGGCGGCATCGATCTCTGGCGCGAGCGGGCTATGGCGCCCGCAGACCCAGAGCTGGGGCGTGAAGGCCTCCGCCAGCAGGACGCTCATCTCCGCCTGCGATGCGATGTTCTCCGCCGCCTCCGGCCCGTAGACGGAGAGCAGCGATGCAAGCAGCAGGCGCGGCTCGAAGACCGGATTCGGGCCGCGCGGGGCGCCGGTGCGGGCGTAATTATCGAAGAACGTGGCATCCTCTGCCAACGGCGTGGGCGAATGGAAAATCGCCCGCGTCACCCGCTCTGGATAGCGGCCCAGATACCGCGCGGCTAACTCCGCGCCCGCCCCCTGGCCGATGAGGATCATCTCATTGACGCCCAATTCGGCCCGGATCGCGTCCATGTCCGCCAAATCGCGCTCCAGGCCGTAGTCGCTGATCCGCTCCAAGCGCGCCGAATGGCCCACGCCGATCCGGTCGTAGAGGTAGACATCGAAGCCATCCTCGGTAAACCGGGGATAGAAGTCCCGCTCCGCGTCCAGCACCGCCATCCCCGGCCCATCGTGCAGATAGACGATGGGCGTTTCTTTGATCTCGCCCCCGCCCTGGGCCGGATAAGCATAATAGGCGATCCGCGAGCCGGTGGGTAGCGACCAATACTGCACGTTCGGCGGCGGCTCTGGGGCTTCGACCGCCGGCGTTGGCAAGGAGAAGATCACCACGAGGCCGATGGTCGTGACGCTCACCGTCACGATGGTCACGATCAGGCTGAAGCGGGCGCGATTGTTGGCCTCCAGGCCCTCGGCGACCAGCCACGCGACGGTGAAGGCGATGCCCACCAGACTGAGGAGGCCGACGATGCCCAAGATGCGCAGGTGGCTGACGAGGGTGGAGAGCGCCAATACGACTTGAAAGGCGGCCATAACGCCCAGCGCGAGGCCGAAGAGCAGCCCCACGCCCAGCAGGAGGCGCAATCCCCAGCCCGGCGAAAGGATCTCCGGCGGATCGTCCTCGTCCGTGCGTTCCATCCAGCCCAAGCGCTTGAAGGCCGATTGCACCCAGATGTTCATTATCCCCATAATCACGCTGCCCAAAATCGCCCAGCCTAAGCTGGCGATCTCCAAGCCCGTGAGCCAGTCGGTGAGTAGCAGCAGGATGCCATCGATCACGAAGAGGAAGAGGCCCCCGGAGACGATGGTCAGCGGCAGCAGGATCGCCACCAGCACCGGGCGCAGGACGGCGGTTAGGATCACAAAGACCAGCGACGCGATCCAGACGCGGAAGAGGACATCCTTGAATTGGATGCCAGGCAGGACCGTCGTCGCCAGGAGCACGAGGTGCGTGATGGAGAGCCGGATGATGAAGTTGCGTAACTGTTGCATCAACGCGCGCCACTTACTCATCGCGCGCCTCCTCGGGGCGCGTCGGCGGCGTTGGCGGCGCCGGCGATGGAACCGGACGTTCGACGCACGCGCGCGGATGTCCCCTGGCACTGCGGCCGCCGCCGGGCCAGTAAAGATCGCCGGGAAGCCGTAGCTGCGTGCAGGCGCGGGCCGATTGAAATTGGAGCAGCGCCAATCGCGCGCTCAACGTCGCGCTGCCCGCCGACCGTAGCGCGCCCCACGTCGTGAACGTGATGACCTCGTTCATCGCCTCGCTCCAACATTTGTAGAAGAGATCGAGCTGGGCCGTGATCCGCCCTTCCGCCGCCTGGATATCGCGCAGGGCGACGCTCCATTCCAGCAGATGCATCCCGCGTCCCCACTGGATCGGATTATCGCTGCCGAAGGCCTCATCCAATTCCGCCTCCAACGTGATTTGCTTGAAAGCCAGCGTGTTGCAGCCGTAATCGGCGGGATCGGCGTCCCGAATCGTGATCGGCCGGACGCCGACCTCCTCGCGTTGAATCTCGTGCTCGGTATCCCAGGTGTAACGGTTCTGGGTGAGGTCGGACTCGGTGACGCGCAGGGTCTCGTCATCCCCGGCGATGATCACGTAGTGGGCGCGCAAAATATAGGGCGTCGCGATGCGCCATTTGAGCAGGCGCAGGTAGATTTCCTTGCCGAAGATGCGGAAGAGGCGCCGCCGCAGGCGATTCTCCTCATCATCTAACACCCAGCGCTTGACGTTGGGGAGATCGGTGAAGGTGGCGATCTGTTGCTTGAGCCAGGCGACGGCCTTGTCCAGCGCCGGATAGCGCTTGATGCCGCGCTTGCGACGCGGCGCGATAGGATCGGATGGAGGCGGTTCCGGTTTGTTTTTGCGCCGTCGCCGTCCCGCATTCTCGATCTCCAGGCCGAAGGGCCAAAGTTGACATTCGCCCGTGCGACAATCGAATTTCATACTGCCCAAGATGTTGAAGCGCGCCTTCGCGCCGTCGGCGTAGATCGTCGGGTCGGTGACCTCCAGATCGAAGGCGATGAGCTTGTCGGCGTGGCGGCTCGCGGTAAGATCGAAGCCGTTGAGGATGACGGTGTAGCGCTCGCGTCCCATCATCTCCGGCGCGAGCGGCAGATCCTCCACACGGATGCGAAAGGGCGTCGTCACGCCACGCATACAATCGATCTCCGTCTCGCCCTCGCCGGCCTGGAAGGCGACGCCGTCCGCCTGCACGCGCGTCACATACTCCGCGAAGTGCGCGGCATCCCCGCCCGTGCCGGAGGCCGCCGTGTGGCCCACGACCGCCGGGGGCCACTCTCCATTCGGATCGGGCGCCAGGCGCACATAACTCCCCAAGCGGTTCAGCCGGTGATTATATTCCCAGGCGTGATGAAACCCCTGCCAGATCGTCGCCTCGGCCTGCCAACCATCGTCTCTTGTCATAAAAGGCCCCTCTTTTCTTCATCGTAGGATCAAATAGCAAATCCTTGGTGATGTTTGGGTTGCTTTTGCAATAACCTCACTGCAAACAATCGATTTTATGGTATCATAGTTGCTCACAGGAGCAAAAGCGTAGACTGGATCTTATTACGAAATACGCTTTACGCAATAGGTGTTGCGAAATAATGACCTCAAATGAAAGATAACCAACTAAAAATCTATCACCGCCGCGATGGCTGGCCCCGTGGCATAGATCAAGGCGAGCGGCATGGATCTGCCTCTAACCTTATGCCACGGGGCTGGATTGGCGGCGTCATCGACTATCACGAGCGCGTCGGCTCGACGAACGACCTGG
>CAYXVS010000055.1:10416-14742 GCA_964468735.1 uncultured Anaerolineales bacterium
ACTTGATACCAGGAGCAAATACATGCGCTATCTCATCATATCAGATGTCCACAGCAATTATCCCGCGCTTCAGACCGTCCTCGCCGACGCGACGCCCTTTGATGCCATCCTCTTTTTGGGCGATTTGGTGGGCTATGGGCCTAACCCCAACGAGTGCGTCGAGCGCCTCCAGGAGTTCCCTCTCACCGCCATCGTCGGGAATCACGACTGGGGCGTCATCGGTCGCGCGGATCTCTATGTCTTCAACAGCGACGCCCGTCAAGCGCTCCTTTGGACCCAGCGCGAAATTTATCCCGACAACCGGAGTTTCCTCGCCGACCTGCCCACCACCGTCCGCATCGATGATATTATGCTGGCGCACGGCAGTCCTCAGGAGCCGATCTGGGAGTACCTGGTGGATAGTTACGCCGCCACGGAGAACTTTATGACGCACGATTTCCAACTGGCGTTGGTGGGGCATACCCATCTACCCCTGATTTTTGAGTGGGAAGAGCCAGCGGAGGAAACACATCTCATCCTGCCGGAGTTGGAAACGCCCATCTCGATAGAGGATCGGCGCCTGATCGTCAATCCCGGCAGCGTGGGACAACCTCGCGATGGCGATCCGCGCGCCAGTTATGTGACTTTAGATACGGAAGAGCAGACCTTAGAGTTTCATCGCGTTCCCTACGCCGTGGAGATCGCCCAGGAGCGAATGCGCGCGCGCGGCCTCCCACTGCGTCTCATTGAGCGCCTGGAACGGGGGCGCTGAGGAGGTTGTGGCGTTTCCCCAGCGCGGAACTTTTTCTATTCAACCTTCGTTATAAAGATAGCAACTCATTACCAAACCTTCTCATCAGACATTAAGATGGGAAGGTTTCGAACTTAGAGATAGGATGGGAATAATCATAGTTAAGGAGGAGAGGATCAAATGAAACGCATAAGTATGTTGTTGTTGCTTGTCTTAGCTTTAGTTGTGGCTGGATGTGGCGGTGCTCCGGAGAGCGCAAATCGTCAGGAAGCGTCGGCCCCTAGCGGCGGCGCGACCAGCGATATGGCGTTCGAGGGAGCGATGGAAGCCGAAGCCCCGGCTATGGATGATATGGAGGATATGGATGATGGCGCGGCCGCGACGGGCGAATTTTATCGCATGATCATCTATAACGCGAACATCTCGCTGGTGGTAAAAGACACCTTGCAGACCCAAGAGGAGATCGCGGAGATGGTCAAGCGCCAGGATGGGTATCTCAGTTCCGCCGAGAGCTACAAGTCGGGCGATAATTTCGTCAGCATCAACCTCACGCTGCGCGTCCCCGCCGAGAAGTTCACCGCGACGATGGCCGAGTTGCGGGAGATGGCCCGCGAGGTCGAACGCGAGAGCATCAGCAGCGAGGATGTGACACAGGAATACGTGGATTTGGAATCGCGCCTCACCGCGCTGGAGGCCAAGGCGGAGCGCTTAGAGGAATTGATGGAGGAGGCCGAGGACACTGAAGCCGTGCTGGCCATCTATCGAGAACTGAGCAGCACCCAACAGGAGATCGAGCAAACCAAGGGCCGGATGCGCTACTTGGAGCGCTCCGCCGCGATGGCGACCATCAGCGTGCACCTGACGCCCGATGAGTTGTCCCGTCCCGTCGAGGTCGCTGGCTGGCGCCCGCAAGGGACGGCCAAGCGCGCCATCGAGGCGCTCATCGAGGTCTTCCAGTGGCTTTTCAAGGCCCTGATCTGGATTGTGCTGTTGGTGTTGCCCGTCACCATCTTTGTCGGCCTGGTTATCTTCGGCATCATCAAGCTGTTGGGCTTGGTCTTCCGGCCTCGGCGGCGGGCCAAAACCGAGGAAAAGGACAGTTCAGAGGGGTAATCCATTCGCTCCGTTGAATCAAATCCCAAGGGGCAACGCAAAAGCGCGTTGCCCCTTTTTACGTCGCTTGCCAGACGCGGAAGCGCCCATTCTCGAACGCAGTCGTTACCCGCGCGAAGTGCGTCCGCAGCCACGGCTCGTAGGGCAGGAAGGCGTTGGCGACTAAGTAGAGTGTTCCGGCGGGGCGCAGCACGCGCCGCGCGCCGCGAATAAAGGCTGGGGCGATCTCCAAGGTGACGTCGTGGCCCTGGTGAAAGGGCGGATTCGTCGCCACGAGGTCGAAGGCGCCGGCGGGCAGGCCCTCCGTGGCCCAGCCCAGCACCAGACGCGCCGGCGCGATGCCGTTGGCGGCCAAGGTCTTGCGCGTCGTCGCCATGGCGCGCGCGGAGACGTCCGTGAAGGTGACGCTTGCGCCGCGCCGGGCGGCTACCAATCCCACCAGACCGGCGCCACAGCCCAGATCCAATACCTGGGCGTCGGCCAGCGGTGCGCCCGCTAGGCCCGCGATGAGCGCCGCCGCGCCCACGTCCAACCGATCCGCCGCGAACGCGCCCTCGCAACTGACAAGCTCCGTCGCTTGCCCCGCCACGGTAATTGGGTGATGCTGGAACGTGAGCGAGGGGACTAGAAAATCGCCCTCGCGGGGCCGTTGCGATAGGCCAGCGTGCCATCCGCTTTTGCGCGCCACGATCCCCGCGTGGCCGAAGCGCTGCCGCGCCGCCTTGAGCGCGCGCTTCACGCCCTCGTTCTTCGCGCCCACGAAGGCGATGCGCCCGCCCGGCTCGACCATCGCGCCGGCCAGCGCCAACATCTCCTGTTGGAGCGCTCGCCCGCGCGGCAGATGAATCAGCGCCGATGGATACGTTCCCACCGGCAGGCCCTCGAAGCCGGGTTGGAGCCAGAGGCGCGGCGGGGATTGACCCTCCGCCGCGAAGGTCGCCCTTAGGACGCTGGCCTCGGCGCTGTCGTAGGTCCAATAGCCGACCTCGGCGCCGCTGCGGGCGGCCCAGAGGGCCGTCGCTGCGCTGCCCGGCCCGGCGACGAAGACGCGCCCCGCTCGAATCTCCCGCACGGCGCGGAAGAGGGCCGTGTGCGCCGGTCCGGGCGCCGGGACGCCGGGCAAGCGCAGGATCTGCGCGGGGCCGTCGGGCAGGTCCCAGGTCGTGGCGAGATACGGCAGATCTGGATTGAAGGTCTCGGAAACCATCGTATCGCTCACGTCAACAACGTCACCTCGACCTCGGCGCCCTTGGGGAGGCCGGTCGCGCCCACGGGGATGCGGACGACGCCCTCGCCGCGCACCAGGGTGAAGATGAGGTTCGATTCCCCAAAGTTGGGCACGGCCCACAGCCCGTCCTCGCGCTCCTCCAGGCGGACGGAGACAAAGGTCTCGCGCCCGGTGGCGCCCACGGTATTCTCCGCCATCCGCGCGCGGACGATGCCCTGACGCGGCGCTTCGCTGCCCTGGAGCCGCCACAGCACCGGCGCGACGAAGAGGCGCGCGGCGTTCATCGCCGAGACCGGGTTTCCCGGCAGACCGAAGACGGGCTTCGAGCCGCACATCCCCAAAATGGTCGGCTTGCCCGGCTTGATGGTCACGCCGTGGACGATCACGCCCGGCTCGCCCAGCCGATTGATGACGTCGGCGGTCATATCGCGCACGCTCACCGAGCTGCCCGCCGTGATGATCACCACATCCGCCGCCTGCCACGCCTTCGCGGCCGCCGCGTGGAGCGCTTCGGCGTCGTCGGGGACGATCTCCTGGCGCATCGGGACGCCGCCGTTCGCCTTGATCAGCGCCGCGATGGTGATGCTGTTGATGTCGCGCACCTGGTTCATCCCCGGCGTCTGTTCCGGCGGGACCAGCTCATCGCCGGTGGAGAGGATAGCGACGCGCGGCTGGCGCGCGACCGCCACCTCCGTGATGCCTAACGCGGCCAATCCGCCCAGGCCCTGCGCGCGCAAGCGATGGCCGGCGCGCAGCACCAGATCGCCCGGCTGCACATCCTCGCCCACGGGGATGACGTTCTCGCCGCTGGCGACCGCCTTGAGCACCTCGATCTCGTCGGGGCCAGCCTCCTGGGTGCGCTCCACCATTACCACCGCGTTGGCGCCCTCCGGGAGCGCGCCGCCCGTGTGGATGAGCGCCGCCTCGCCCTCGCCGACCGCGAGCGCCGGAGGTTGGCCCATTGGTAGCTCGCCCACCACCGCCAAGTACGCCGGCAGCGATTCGCTGGCGCCGACGGTGTCCTGGGCGCGGACGGCGTAGCCATCCACCACCGAGCGGGCGAAGTGCGGCAGCGGCTGGGGCGCGGTGACATCCTCCGCCAGCACGCGCCCCAGCGCCTGCGCCGTCGGTATTCGTTCCGGGGCCGGCCTGGTGGTCGGCAGGGCGTCTATTAGTCGCCTCAGCGCGACCGGGCGCGGGGTCAATGTGAGTAATTGTTTCATCGTAGCCTCCTTGGAAAATCAGTTGAAAGTTG
>CAYXVS010000056.1:0-4532 GCA_964468735.1 uncultured Anaerolineales bacterium
GCCCACACCGCCCGCATCGCCTGCCCCTACGGCCCCCTCGGCGGCGGCCCCGTTAGCGGCGGCCCCGTTAACGGCGGCCACAGTGGCGGAGGCGCTGGGAATCCCCTGCCACGTGATCGATGTGCGCTCGCGCTTCTATAAGGCGGTCGTCACGCCGTTTTTAGATGCGTATGCGCAGGGGCGCACGCCCAATCCTTGCGTGCGCTGCAATCCGACCTTGAAATTGGCCGTGATGTTGGAGGCAGCGGATCAGCTGGGCGCGCAATGGATCGCCACCGGCCACTACGCCCGCGTGCGGCGCGATGCGAATGGCACGGCCCATCTGTATCGCGCCCAGAATCGAGAGCAAGATCAGGCCTATATGCTCTACCGCCTGACGCAGCGCCATCTCCGCCGGCTGTTGTTACCGCTGGGCGAGATCGCATCGAAGGCGGAGGTGAGAGAGATCGCGCGGCAGCACCATCTACCCAACGCGGCCCGACGCGATAGCCAGGATCTCTGCTTTATGAGCGGGGAGGATTATCGGACGCTGATCGCTGACCTGCGCCCACAGAGCCTCCAGCCGGGGCCGATCTACGACGAGGCCGGCCATCGCCTGGGGGAACATCGCGGACTGGAGCGCTACACGGTAGGGCAGCGGCGCGAGCTGAGCATCGCTGCCGCCGAGCGGCTGTACGTGATCGCGCTCCGACCGGCGGACAACGCCGTGATCGTCGGGCCGGCCAGCAGCTTGGAACGGCGACGCTGCACGCTGGCCGAGATGATCTTCCCGACGGGCGCACCGTCCCCGCCGCCGACCTTTGAAGCGCATGGACGGATTCGCTATCGCGCGCCACTGATCCCGGTGACGGTCCGAATGGAAGGGACACATCGCGCTGAGGTGACGTTGCATCAAGCACAGCGTGGCCTCGCGCCAGGGCAATCCTTGGTGCTTTATCAGGCGGATGAGGTCATCGGCGGCGGCATCATCCAAGCGACCAAAAATGTAACCGCTTAGTCCTGTGAGGTGCAACGCACTTTTGACCCTATCGCCAGACATATACGGCATCAGGCACAACTGTTACTGAAGTCTAAGTGCGTTGCACCTTGATCTCCTCACAAAGCTAAACAATTACCCGAAAATTATCAAGCTCTCAATATTATCAAACAAGAAAGTTGAGTCAATTATTTATGCAAAGCTACAGCAAAGAACCGTATCACATTTTAGTCGTCGACGATAATAAGGAAATTCGAAACTTCCTCAAGGGGCCGGTACTGGAGATGAACGGCTACCGCGTAACGGTGGCCGTAGACGGCGTCGAGGGGTTAGAGTTAGCAACGCAACTCAGGCCGGACCTGATTTTGTTGGATTACGAAATGCCGCGCCTTAACGGCATCGAGGTGCTCTACAAGCTTCGCGAGCGCGAGATCAAAATCCCGGTAATTTTGATCACCTCCTACGGCTCCGAATCGGTCGCCGTGGAGGTTTTCCGGCTTGGCGTGCGGGATTACGTCACCAAGCCCTTCACCACCACGGGCATCCTCGGCGCCATCGAGCGAGTATTGGATCAGGTGCATATCGAGCAGGAACGCGATGCGCTGCTCATCAAATTACAACAAGTCAACGATCAATTGACCAAGCGGATCAACGAGTTGGACACCCTCTATCACGTCAGCAAATCCGTCACGACGCTAAGGGAGCGCGACAAACTGCTGGAGCGAATCATCGACGCGGCGCTGTATCTCACCCACGCGCAAGACGGGATGCTCGTCCTCTTCGATCCGAAATCGGGCAATCTCACCACCCAGGTGCGACGCGCAAAGTTTGGCAACCAATATCACTCACCGGAGCAGCGCGTCGATATCACCACGGGAACACTGGGACTGATGATGAGCGTCCCCTTACAGGTGGGAGGTCGGGTCATCGGCGCGCTGCGGGTCAGCAACAAGCGCAAGCGCGAGGGGCTAAACCAGAAGGATCGCCAATTATTGCGGATGCTGGGCGATTACGCAGCAATCGCCATCGAGAATTTCCGGCTGGTCTCGGAGATTGAGACCCAGCAGGAGCGCGAGAAACGCGAGATCCGCAATCTGTTCGAACACTACATCTCGCCCACGGTCGTCGAACGCCTGCTCAAACACCCTCAAAGCGTTCGTCCGGGGGGGCAGCGGCAGATCATCTCTATTCTCTTCGCCGATTTGCGGGGCTTCACCACCTTTACGGCCAACTCCTCGCCGGAGGCCCTGATGGCTGTGCTAAATCGTCACATGGCAGCCGCGGCCGAGGTGATTTTAGAAAAACAAGGCACGCTGGACAAATTTATGGGCGACGAGGTGATGGCCTTCTTCAACTCGCCGCTCCCCCAGGAAAACTACGCGCTGCGGGCGGTGGAAGCGGGATGGCAGATCATCCAGACAACCCAGCGCATCCATCGCCAACTCCCCGTCCAGCAGCGATTGGAGTTCGGCGTGGGTATCGCCACCGGAGAAGCTATCGTCGGCAACATCGGCACCTCGCAACTGGTGAACTACACCGCCGTCGGGCGCACGGTGAATAAGGGCCACACGTTGCAGGAATTAGCACCGGCCAAAAAAATCTGGATCTGCCGTCAGACCTATGAATTGACCCGCGAATATATTAAGGCCCGCGAGCTGCCGCCGATCAATATTAAGGGACAACGCCATCCCGAACCAGTCTATGAGGTCACGGAGATTCAAAAATCAGCTGATGCCATCACGAGCTGAGATCAAATCACGATAATTTCAGGGTATCTGTTTAGTTTTCTGAACAGACCAAGGTGCAACGCACTTGAACTGAAGGAAAGGCGCGGCCTCATACAGTATATGCCTGGCGACAAGCCCAAAAGTGCGTTGCACCTCACAAGACTAAACAATTACATTTCAGGAGGATGTATGACCGTTTTCTTTGACGTCGAAACCCAAAACACGCTGCAAGAAGTTGGCGGACATTATCCAGAGCGTTTGAAGGTTTCCGTGGCCGTCACCTACAACACGGAGGACGAGGCATTTCATCCCTACACCGAGGCGAAAATACCAATGCTGGTGGAGGAGTTACAGACAACCGATTTGGTCGTGGGGTTCAATCTCTACGGCTTTGATTATCCGGTCGTGCAGCAATACACAACCGAGGTCCAACTCAACACGCTCCCGACCGTTGACATGATGGCCGTGATAGAAAAGCAGCTCGGCCACCGCATCGGGCTGGATGCTGTTGCCACCGCGACGTTGGGGATCAGCAAAAGCGCCGATGGTTTACAGGCCGTGCGTTGGTGGCGTCAAGGACGCCTTAAGGAGATCATCGAGTACTGCCAGCAGGATGTCGAAGTAACACGTCGCGTCTACGAGTTTGGGAAACTCAATCGCTACGTGCAATTTTACGACAGAAGCTACCGGCTGAGGAAGGTGCCGGTAGCTTGGTAGGAACAAATCAGAGATGTTAAGGCCGTTCCAAGAAAATAAATCTCCCCAAAACGAGCAGTTTTCTGCGGAAAAAGCATCGGGTTTCTGGAACTATCTAAGTTTCTGCAAATCCCTCGCCCGCAAAGGAATACCCCACGCCCCAGTGCGTACGGATATAGTGAGGCCTATCAGGGTCCGCTTCGATTTTTCGGCGTAGGTAGCGGATATAGACACTGAGGTATCGGTCTTCCTCTGAGCATTCTGGGCCCCAAACGTTCGTCAATAGCTCCTTATGGGGCACCACCCGCCCTCGCTGGCCGACCAAATACATAAACAGGCGCGATTCCGTCGGCGTCAGATTGATCACGTCCCCCTGGCGTTTGACCCTCCCATCGCGGAGGTTGATATAGAGGACGCCATCATCAAAGATGGCCTGCCACGAGACGTACGCTTCCATACGCTCCCGCCGAAGTACCGCTTGGATGCGAGCTGTCAATTCCTCGAAGCTGCAAGGCTTGCGGACATAATCATCCGCCCCCAATGAGAGGCCCTTCACGACATCACTCGCCGTTCCCTTGGCACTGAGCATAATGATGGGCGTGTTACAGACATTACGAAAGCGCTGGCACGTCGTCCAGCCATCCATCTGGGTCATCATAATATCTAAAACAATCACATCCGGCTGGATGTCATAGGCAATACGCAAGCCTTCCTGACCATCCTCCGCCGTGAAGACCTCAAAGCCCTCCCGCTTCAGACCCATTTTCATCAAATCTAAGAGCGCCTCATCATCATCAATGAGCAAGACTTTCTCTTTCATAACTTCCCCTCACTCAATAAGGCCATGCCAAGGACATAAACCTCCCAAATACACGCAATTTCCCTTGGAAGGTTTTAAACTTTGGAACCACTTAAGCCCTCTCACCAAATCCAGGGAATAGGGGGCAAACGAAGCAGTTCTGAGGTGTCCACGATACAGGAGGTTGCGTGCTAAGGAGCGAGATGTAAATAACTCACCCGTTTTTGCGGCTACATGCAGCTCTCCAAACGGACAAGTTATTTCCTCCTTAGCCCTAAACAATTTATCGAGCACATCAACCCCAGCTTCGTTTGCCTTGAACTTGGTTAAGGGC
>CAYXVS010000056.1:4632-14692 GCA_964468735.1 uncultured Anaerolineales bacterium
CAATTTATCGAGCACATCAACCCCAGCTTCGTTTGCCTTGAACTTGGTTAAGGGCACTCTGGAGCAACGAGAGTGATTTTCCCGGTCGATCTGCTTCGAATTCTCATAGGACGCCGTCATTTTTGAGAAAAATAAGCCACAGTTCGGCGCAACCCCTCATTCAAAGCGACCGTTGGCGCCCACCCCAGCGCCTGACGTGCTTTCTCCGCTGTGAGATAAATGCGAAACGTCTCGCCCAGCTTCGCCGGGCCGTGGTAGGGATCTCGTTCGTAATCGGTGATCTCGGCCAGGGCCTCGAAAATCTCATTCACAGAGGTCCCCACGCCAGCGGCGAGGTTATAAATCTGGCCAGAGCCGTTTTCGGTGGCCAAGAGATTCGCTGCGACGCAATCCTCCACATAGACAAAATCCCGCACCTGCTCCCCGCTGCCGTTGATCGTGACCTGATCCCCTTGCAGCATCTGCTCCGTGAAGATCGCCACCACACCGGCCTCACCGTGAGGATCCTGGCGCGGGCCGTAGACATTCGCGTATCGGAAAATGGTATAATCCAAACCATAGTTCTCTTTATACAGATAGAGATAATTCTCAACGGCGTACTTACTCGCCCCATAAGGACACAGAGGTTTGATAGGATGCGCCTCATCGCACGGCAGATATTCCGGCTCGCCATAGACCGCGCCACCAGAGGAAATGAAGATAAATTTTTTCACATCAAAGCGAACGGCACACTCCAAAAGATTCAGCGTCCCTACGATGTTCACGTCCGCATCGTAGCAGGGCTTCTTAACCGAGAGGCGCACATCCATTTGGGCCGCATGATGATCAACAAAGTCCGGGCGCTCCGCTTCGAAGATATCCATCAGTTCTGGACTACGAATATCAACCTCATAAAATTTAGCCTTGGGATTGAGATTTTCCAAACTGCCGGTCGCCAAATTGTCGACTACGACCACCTCATACCCTTGTGCCAGGAACGCATCCACTACATGGGAGCCAATGAAACCACAGCCACCTGTAACTAGAACTTTTTGCATAATTAGGGCACCTCTCACAAGATGATTATAATTATCAGTCGTTTAGAAATTGTTAATAAAAAGCAAAAAAGCTATTATAGCCGGACATTAAATTTCCCCCTCCAGGAAGCAAAAACGGTTAATAACCCGTTTCCTTTAAGTCGAAATAATAGCCTTCGCCCCATACAGTGTGGATATACGACGGACTTTCAGGATTTTGCTCGATCTTTTTTCGCAAACGGTAAATATATTGCTTGATCAGGTCAAAATCACCCATCCGCTCAAACCCCCAAATTTGAGAGAGAATGGCATCGTGGGAGAGAACCCGGCCAGCATGCCGAATTAAAAGGCGCAAAACCTCAAATTCTTTGGGGGTTAAATGCACCACACGATCATTGATCTCCAAATCATGACGATCCAAATGCAAGACAACGGAGTTATCAGAAAACAAAACATCGGGGGTGATATCTTCTCGCTCGTTCCCCCGACGCAGTGCAACCTGCAAACGACACAATAACTCCGAAAAATCATAAGGCTTGACAATATAATCATCGCCTCCGGAGGAAAACCCTTGGACAATATTCTCGATGGTTCCTTTGGCCGTCACGAAGATGATGGGAGCAGCCGTCATCTCTCGCAGCCGCCGACAAACCTCAAAGCCGTCCATACCCGGCATCATCACATCCAATAGGATGACATCCGGGTGCTTGCGATAAGCGCTATGTAATCCAGACTCGGGGCCCTCCGCCAACACGACGTCATAGCCTTCTCCCTCAAGGAGAATATGAAGCATTTTGAGAGCATCTCGCTCATCATCAATCACCAATACCGTAGCTTTATTACGCATCCAATACTACCTTCCTCACAATGTAGCAAAGCAATCCATCCTCACGTCTCTTCGAACACCACGGTCAACTGAGCAAAACGGACGAGGTCGCCAGAGTGCAAGCGGATGGGGCGATGCGGCAATAATCGCACCTCGTTGACATAGGTGCCGTTCGTGCTCTGCAGATCTTCCAAAAACCACCCCTCCTCCTTTCGCAGCAGGCGCGCGTGCCGCCGCGACATCCCGGCGGTGACGCCGCCGTAAGGATCGAGGTCAATATCCGGCAAGCGGGATAGCCGGGGGTCCATCCGCCCGATCAAAACTTCATTCAGCGGCGGGATCGGCACAGAAGCGCCGGAGGTCGCGATGAAGAGCCGTGCTTGTCCCTTGCTGCTGACGGGATGAATGTCGATGCGACTGGTGATCATCCGGGCCGTCAGGGAGTCCTCCGGCGTCGGCGCCGCGCGCTCCATCCGATGCAACACCCGTTGGAGATCACTGACGAAGCTCTCCATCGAGGCGTACCGCGCCTCTGGCTGCCGTTCCAACGCGCGCATCAAGACCGTTTCCAGTGACTTAGGCACGTCGGAGTTGACGCTCCGAATAGGCTCCGGCGGTTCGTGCAAGCGAAGCATCATTGAATCCGCTGACGTATCTGCCTTGAAGGGCAAGCGTCCGGCCAACATCTCATAGAGCACAATCCCCAAGCTATAAATATCGGCCCGATGATCCACATCCTCGGCCGCTACCTGCTCCGGGGAGAGATAGACCGCCGTCCCCAAAATCGAGCCAGGCTGCGTAATGCGCTGTGCCGAGCCGACGATCTTCGCCAGGCCAAAATCGACCAACAAGGGCCAATCGGATTGCGCCAAGAGAATGTTGTCGGGCTTGACATCGCGATGAACGACACCGTGTTTGTGAGCGTGCGTCAAGGCCTCACCGACCGGAATAATCAATTTAAGCGCATCCACACAGGAAAATGTCTTCCCCTTCATCTGCTTGGCCAATGAGCCGCCGGGAACGTATTCCATAATAATATAAGCGATGCCGCGCTGCCGGTCCTCACCATAGTTGAAAATGGTGAGGATATTGGGGTGACGCAGGGCTGCAATGGCGCGCGCCTCCCGCTGGAAACGCTTTAGGAATTGCCGCCCGCCCGATTCCTTGATCCGCAAAATCTTGATGGCGACCCAGCGCTCCAATTGCTGTTGGTAAGCGCGGTAAACAACAGCAGCCCCACCCTGGCCAATCTCCTCGGTGATGCGATGCCCTTCGATAACCTGCCCGATCCAATCTGACATACTTCCCCCTCGTTCATATTCACAGCGTCAGGCTAACGACCCTATGTTTTTTAGCGACGCCAGCGCGGGCAAAGTTTATGGGCAATTGGGGCATTGGTGAGATTACGCTCCCCCGTGCCATCCGGATTGACCACATAAATATCCGACGCCCCTTCATACCCCACCGGTTTCAGATAATAGAGGAGCGATCCATCTGGAGAGAATTGAGGCGGCCAGTTATCGTCGATGAAGCCCGTAAGCTGAAAGTAACTATCCGCACCGGGACGCACACCATTGAGCGTGCTGGCTACGCCAAAGAAAGCTACCTGGCTATTGGGTGACCAACCAACGCCCACGGCCCGGTTCAACGAGCCTTGATAGATGAAATTCCCGGCCGAAGGATCTGAGGCCGACTCCATTGTGACGGAATGCCCGGCATCCTCGATGAAATTCGTGACCAATTTCCACTGTCCATCCGGTGAGGTACATACATCCGTGCGATGTGTAACATTACACTTACTGACGCCGTACAAGCTCACCACCCGTCCATCCAACGTCGAGGCGGTCGAGCCGCCGGCGCATGTCGAGTGATTATAGTCCGTCAAGCCAATCTCCTGCATTTGGCTCCAGGCTGGATCCGTAGAGTAGAGACGATATTCCTTGCCGATCTGTACCGTGAAGATAATGCGTCCAATATCACCAGAGGGCGGGTTGGTCGGCGCTTCGGTGGGTTCCTCTGTGGATGGCGGAGTAATCGGCTCAGCGGTCGGCGGCACACTACCACGTCCGGCAGTAATATCGTCGATGTAAATGGTCCCCCGACTCGTTCCACCGCTGGGCCGATCCAACACGAGCGCGTAGAACTTGACGGGATAATCGACGACGCCGTTATCCGGGCCGGAGATATGCCCCGCCGGCCACTCCAGCCCTGGCGCCAGATAGCCGCCCATTTGCCGCCATCCCGCGCTTCCTACCCGCCCCAGATGCACCGCCCAGATCTCACCCGCTGCATCTTGAATCCAGAGGTTCAAATAGTGCCTGGAGCCATCGCCATAGACCCACGCCGCGAAGTAATTGGGCTGGCCACCGATGCCGCGGGGCTGACTGAAGACGACGTAATCGTCCTCGACCGCCGGGAAATTATACGTGAGCTGGGCCGAGTAGCTGCCGGTTTTAGCCTGCGCGCTCGATTGACTCAGCTCCCCATACGACTGATCGCCGCGCCGCCACGCGCCCCACTGCTCGAAGGTCACCAAAGCGTTAGAGGCCGTCGTCTGTGAAGCCGGTGTGGACGTCGCTCCATTCTCCGGCGTGGGCGTCTCCGTTGCCTCAGACTTCGGCGTTGGTGAAGGAGATGGCGTAGCCGTGGGCGTCTCAGTCTCATCCCCATCCCCATCCTCCTCATCCTCGCCGCCCTTCGGCGTCGAAGTAGGTTCCACGCCTTCGGTCGCGGTCGGCGAGGGAGTTGCGGTCTCGGTGGGGGTGACGGTGAACGTCGGTGCGCTCGTCAACGTCGGCGACGGCGTTGGTGTCAGGGTCGGCGACGAGATCGCCGCTAATAACTGCGGGCCAAAGGCAACACCGCTGCCCACCAGGCTCAATAGGACGATCGCGATAAGCCCCCAGCCCCATAAGGGCATCCGACGGCGAGCGCCCGCGTCGACCCGTCCGGTCAAGATGCGTGTGCCGCCCTTCTCGGCGGCTATCTCACCGGTGGAGGATTTGCGCCGTCTCGCCTCCCAATCTGTGATCGAGCGCTCCAGCCCATCCGCCATCGCGGCGGCCGAGTCCCAACGCTTAGAACGGGGCAACTCCAACGACCGCTCAATCGCCTCCGAGGTCTGGCGACTCACGCCAGAAGCGATGGTCCGCAGCGGCGCGAACTCCTCCGGCGCCGCGATGCGCAACGTCGCCGTGGGCGGCGCATCCCCGGAGAGGGCGTGATAGAGCGTCGCGCCCAAGGCGTAGAGGTCGCTGCGCGGCTCGGTGTGACCGGTGACCGCGCCGTACTGCTCCGGCGGCGCATATTGCGGCGTGCCCATCCCGCGCATCGCCGTCTGCGTTCTAGGATCGTTAGGATCCCACAGTTTGACCAGGCCAAAATCCACCAGCACCGCCTGCCCATCCGAACGGACGATGATGTTCTGGGGTTTGATATCGCGATGGATGATGCCCCGGCTGTGACAATAGGAGAGTGCGTCGAGGAGCTGTTCGGCCCATTCTAAGACCTGCACCTCCGGCAAAGCGCCTTGGCGGTTGATGCGATTCGCCAAGCTATCACCCTCTACAAACTTCATCACCAGATAGCTTTTCTCCCCCTCCTGGAAGAAGTCAGTGACCCCTACCAGATGCGGGTGATCCAAGCGCGCCAAGATCGTCGCCTCCTGGCGGAACTGCTGCTGGAGTTGGGCCAGATTTTCGGCGGACAATCCCGGCTGGGCGAACATCTCCTTCAAAGCAACGGGGATGTTGAGGCGATTATCCCAAGCGTGATAGACGGCCCCCATTCCGCCCTCGCCCAAGGGCTTGATGATGCGGTAGCGATTTTGTAGTACAGTACCTGGTTGTAACATTATATCCCTCAGACCTTCGTATATGAAGCAACGTTATAAAGCGCCCCAAGGATCATTCGGGTCGCCTCGGCCATCGTAATTACATAGAGAATAGCATAAGAGAGAGGATAGTCAATGACATTATGGAGACAATGCTCTAAAAAACCGGTCCCGGCACAGAACCGGGACCGGTTGTGGACAGGAACCCGTTACTTCGCCCTATTCGTACACCACACGCAGGTGATAGGGTTGGGAGCTGCCGCCACTAGATCTCGCGACTTGGATATAGTATTTCCCTGGAGGTAAATTGTTTTCTGAGATACGCTCATCCTGATTACCACCTTCATTAGAGAGTGCTATTTGCTGCACATCTGCATTATACAGTACTAGGTCATAATCAGAGCCAGTTGGAATATTCTTCAGCTCGATTTCGACAGAGTTAGAAGTGGATAGATCAATAAAGAAATAATCCTTAAAAAGATCTTCCGGCAGGATTTTTCCATAGTATGTCAAACCAGAAGCAAGCGGCCCGTTCGCCTGCGTTTTCGCATTGTCGTTTGGCTCCTTCTCCCAGCGCACCTCCACCGATTGAACGTTGGACCACCCACTGTCACCCCAACTGTTGCGTGCCTTGACGCGGTAATAATAGCGCGCAATGCCCTCGCTATCGACGGTGTGAGACGTGTTGGGACCATTGTATAACTCCTCCATATCGGAGAAATCGCTGTGCGTGGCTCTTTCCAGGATGTAGGTGTCGGCCCGGTCAACAGGGTTCCAACTAACCCGGTACGTAGGATTGTCGCCCGGTGGAGTAATCGAGTTCAGGACAGGTGTGCCAGGTGTGGGCGGCCAATTATTCACCACGAGGGGCAGGTAAATCTCGCTACTAATGTGGCACACCAAGCTCAGGTGATAAGGTTGAGTGCTATCGCTCGCATTGTAGTTGTGCACTTGAATGTAATACCGCCCCGCTTCCAGGTCGTCGATAAAGATATGCTCGTCTACACTGCCACTTTCATCAGAACTACCCACTAAGTCCAGGTTAGCATCACGCAAGTAAACATCGTAGTCTTGACCGGCAGCGATATTTGTCAGCCAGAGTTCAACGGAACCTGCGTCCGATAGGTCAAAATAGAAGTAATCCATGATATCATTGGCAGGGAACAGGCCATAGTAGGACAAATTGCAGGTAAGAGGGCCATTGGCCTGCGTCTGAGCGTCATCATTTGGCTCCTCTTCCCAATGCACCTCTACCGATTGCGCATCCGACCACTCACTATCCCCCCAACTGCTGCGCACCTTGACGCGATAGTAATAGCGCGCGAGGCCCTCGCTATTGACGGTGTAAGACGTGGAAGGACCACTGTATATCTCCACCGCATCGGCAAAATCACTGTCGGTAGCCTCTTCCACAATGTAGGCGTCCGCCTCATAACTTACCGGCTCCCAGTCAATGAGATAGGTTAGATTATCATCCGGTGCTGCAATAGCGTTCAGGACAGGGGGCGATTCATCAGTCCAGGAGGTGTTGCCGTAGCCCTCGAAGCTGGTCTCGATGTACGGGTCCGTGGCCTGGCTGGTGCGGAAGATCATGGGGTCGGTGAGAATCGTCCCATTGCTCCCCACCAGGGCGTAGTAGAGGTTACGGCGGTAGCTGGAGTTGCTGTCCATCCAGGTGAGGATGCCCCGCCCAGCGCGATCGGCGGTCACGGAGACGTAATTATTGCCCGTCACCGCCGCCGGGTTGCTCAGTGCGGTCGGTCCGGCGACGACGTTGTAGTTGGCGCCGTCCAGCACAGCGAAACTGATCTCGTTCAAATCTGCCCCCCAGGAGGTCCAGGCCAGCAGCACGGAGTCGTTGGCAAGCTGTACCGCGTCGGGGTTATATCCGTAGCCGCCGGTAGGGGTCTCCCCCTTGAAGACGTTGCCCGCGCTGTCCAGCACGGCGTAGGAAATGCTGCTATTTGCATAATAAGCCAGCAGCGCCCGGTTGCCGCTCAGGCGCGCCAGGGCGGGATAGTTGTAGTAATCGTCGCCGGTGGTGAACTTGGCGATCCCTTTGACCGGATTACCGTTGGCATCCCGCACGGCGTAGTAGATATCAGAAAGGGAACCATCGCTCTCCCGGCTGTAGCGACGCCAGGCCAGCACGAAGCGATTGTCGTTGGTGGCGGCGATGCGCGGTTCGGAGAACTGTGGCACGCCATAGTCGCTATAGTCACCCCAGACGTTGTTATTGGTCAGGTTGAGCGGCCCGGAGACCGGGTTTCCAGCGCTGTCCAGAATGGCGAAGAAGATGTTATAGTTCCCAGTGCCGTTGGATGAGTTGTAGAGATACCGGTACCATAACACCCCAATGTTTCCATTCGGGGCCACGGCCACGGCGGGGTCATAGTCGTAGGTAGACACCGTCGCGCCGCTATGATCGGTCAGCTTGCTCACGTCCCGCGTCGCGTCGCCATCACTATCCAGCAGGGTGTACTCAATCTCTCTGACGTACACATCGTTCACGCTACGTCCCTTGCTCCAGATGTAAGCGAAACTGTTGGGCATCTCTGCCACGGCCATATCGTAGCCATAATGGGAGTCATCCGTCGTCTTCTTCAGACTCTGATCGCCGGGCTGCGCCAGATAGAGGCTCATCGCGCCGTCGGCATTGTCGCGGTAGACCTGGGCAAAGGAGGTCGGGACGCCGGTTTGCAGCGACGCCGTCTTGAACTTGCCGGTGTCAATGGAGGATCGCACAGTGACGGCTGCCGTATTAGCATCGACCACATTGACCCTGTCGGGCGTCGTGACTTTGGCGACGATGGTCGTGCTTGCGCCCTGGGCCACGCTGCCGGTGTCCGCTACGCCGTCGCCGTCGGTGTCGCTCAGCGGGGTAATGCCGTCGGCCCTGTAGAGGGAGACGGGCCAAGTTGAAGCGACGGTGACGTCGTAGGTATCAGCGCCCAACTCTCCGAGGTTACGAAGGGGGATCTCGAACGTCGCGGTCTCGCCAGCATGGACGAAACGGCCTTGATGGGCTGGACGGATACTCGCGCGGGCGGAAGGGGCAGGACGGTAGATGCGCACGGCGTGATTGCCGCCGATTGCATTGCAGAAACCCGTGATAGAGAATCCATCCAAGCCCTGTGAGTCCTCGATACCCGAATCCTCACACATACGGCTTCCTCCGCCATACGTCATCGTACCATACTGGAAAGCGATGTCGCCGTTCTCGTGCAAGATAACCTCAAACGTATACTCGTTACCCCAATCAGCATCTAGCCGATTCCACTCGACGACGAACCATCGGTTCGGGGCTGTACCGCCCCGCAAGTAGCGCACGTAGCCATTTACATTGTAAGCCGGGACCCAGTGCGGCGCGATCACATCATTAGGCAGCGAGGGAATAGGAATCCTCGATTGACTATCGTAGATACCGTCGTCGTTAAAGGCCACAAAGCCAAAGCGGGAGATGTAGAGTTGCAAATATGTGTTTTCGTAGTACCCGAAGGAGAAACCTATATCAACAGGACCAACGTGATCGGTGCTGCTGTTAATACCAGTATCAGTACCACCACTGGCGTCGATCCAATTCATCGCCACCGAATCATCCCAAGTGTAGCCATAGTCGTCAGGCCCGCCGGTCTCCTGGGGCGACATCACGTTCATCTCTGCTGGAGTACGCACGCCCTCCGGCATGTACCAGTGACCGTTGGCGTCCTTGCATGGCCCCTCCGGCCCGCAAGCATGAAGCGGATCGGAGGGGTCCGGCGGTATGACCGATTCTTGTGTTCGAGCCACGGACTTACTCATCATAAGCAATGCTGTTAAGATTAAGGCGGTTAGTAGGTGCTTGCGCATTTGTTAAAATCTCCTGTTTTCTAAATCCATTTCCGGCCCAAGGATATAAACCTGCGGGAGGTTAAAAACTGCCGAGTAGTTGCCGAGTAGTTAGTGTAAGAACTAAGGTTTTGGCGTGGGTTTTGGCGTAGGTTCCTCCTGGCCTCCTCCCCCACTGCCAAAGCCTGGATCAAGCCAAAATGTCCATTCAGGCGAGGTTTCGACGGCGTTTCCATTTTGAATCACCGAGACTCGCCAGTGCCATTCACCAAAATGCTCTGCCGGCAGATTCGCCGTCCAGGCATTGACTGTCAGCGCCTCGCTCTGCACCGTATAACCGGAGGTATAGGCGGTAACCTGGTACGTTTGCCCGCCACCAAGCGTCCCGGTCCAACTAAACGTGACCGTGCTGCCAGTGCTTATGCCTTGGGCAGGAGCGATAAGCTGGGGCGGTACAGCTTGAGGCACAGGTGTCTGCGTGGGCAGGTCTGGTGTCGGCGTTGGCGTGTCGGTCGGTTCACCGGTTGGCGTTGGGGATTGCACAGGCGTCGCGGTTGG
>CAYXVS010000057.1:0-4985 GCA_964468735.1 uncultured Anaerolineales bacterium
AGAGGGAAAAGCTAAAAAATGAAAGGTCTTTTTGAAAGTCTACGCAAGACGCGCAACAGCGTCTTTGGTCAGATTGCGAATGTGTTGGGCGCGGGCGACATCACCGAGGAGACGTGGGAGGATCTGGAAGCGATCCTGATGCAGGGGGATGTGGGCGTGGAGACGACCCTGGATCTGATCGCGCGCCTGCGCGAGCGGGTGAACGAGGAGGGCGTCTATCGCGCGGATCAACTCCAGAAGATTCTCCAAGAGGAGCTGGTCGCGCTGATGCCGGAGCCGGAGCCGCTGAACTTGGATTGGCCGCTGGCCGTGATCTTGGTCGTCGGCGTCAACGGCTCAGGCAAGACCACCAGCATCGCCAAGCTGGCCTATCGCTTCCAGCAGCAGGGCAAGAGCGTGATGTTGGCCGCCGCCGACACCTTCCGCGCCGCCGCCATCGATCAGATCAAAATCTGGGGCGAGCGCGTGGGCGTGCCCGTCGTCGCCAAACCGGAGGGCAGCGATCCCAGCGCCGTCACCTACGACGCGATCCAGATCGCCAAATCCAAGAAAGCCGACATCCTCATCATCGATACGGCGGGCCGCTTGCACACGCAGCACAATCTCATGGCCGAGATGGAGAAGATCCAGCACGTCATCGCCAAGCGCGTGGCGTGGGCGCCCCACGAGACGCTCCTGGTCTTGGACGCCACGACGGGGCAGAACGGCCTCATCCAGGCCCAGCACTTCCTGGAGGCCGTCAAGGTCACCGGCACGATCTTAGCCAAGCTGGACGGCAGCGCCAAGGGCGGGATGGTGCTCTCGATTGGCCATCGCCTGGAGCTGCCGGTGCGATTTGTGGGCACGGGCGAGACGTTGGAGGATTTCGCGCCCTTTGACCGCGAGACGTTCGTCAGAGGGCTGTTGGGGGATGGGAAGTAAGGTTCAAGGATTAAGAACTGAGGATTAAGGATTGAGGACTAAGAAGAGAACGGAGAATAAAATATGAGTGAATTAGCGGATCGATTGGAACGGTTGGCCGAGCGCATTGAGACCATCTGGGGGCGGCTTTGACCTCGCGAGCCAATCCGAGGAGATTGCTGAATTAGAACAACAATCCGCCGCGCCGGAGTTCTGGAATGATCCCGAAGGCGCGGGGCAGGTGATGCAGCGGCTGGCATCGCTGCGGGAAGAACTGACTTACTGGACGGAATTGCGGCAGCGCATCGCGGACGCGCAAGAGTTGGTAATGTTGGCAGATGAGGGCGATGAGGGCGATGAAGAGTTGCTGGCGGAGTTGGAATCGGAGACGGAAGCGATAGAGGAAGAGTTGGGGCGGGCGGAGTTTCGGCTGTTGCTCTCCGGCCGCTACGATCAGGGCGACGCCATCTTGGCCATTCACGCCGGGGCGGGCGGCACCGACGCCCAGGACTGGGCCGAGATGCTGCTGCGGATGTTCCTCCGCTGGGCCGAGCAACGCGGCTACGCCACCGAGATTTTGGATTCGCTGGCGGGCGATGAGGCCGGCATCAAGAGCGTGACGGTGAGCATTGCCGGGCGCTACGCCTACGGTTACCTCAAATGCGAGCGCGGCGTGCATCGATTGGTGCGCCTCTCGCCCTTCGACTCGGCCCATCGCCGCCATACATCGTTCGCCTTGGTGGAGGTCTGGCCGGATCTGGCTAAAGATGTCGATGTCGAAATCGACCCCAGCGACCTGGAAATCGGCACCTTTCGCGCCTCCTCCGCCGGCGGCCAGCACATGCAGAAGAACGAGACCGCCGTGCGCATCCGCCACATCCCCTCCGATATCGTCGTCACGTGCGAAAACGAGCGCTCGCAGAGCCAGAACAAGATGACCGCGATGCGCATTTTGCGCGCGCAGCTCATCCAGCGCCAGGAGGAGGAACGCCGTCAAAAGATCGACGACCTCAAGGGCGAACACGTCGAGGCCGGCTGGGGAAACCAAATCCGCTCCTACGTGCTCCATCCCTATCAAATGGTCAAGGATCACCGCACCAACCACGAGACCGGCAATATCTCGGCGGTCTTGGATGGCGAGTTGGACGCCTTCATGGAAGCCTATCTGCGGTACACGATGGGCGAAGATCGGGCGTGAGAAACCTCAACTGAGGCAAACCTTGCGAGGTTAAAAATCGGATTTTTCCGGTTTCTTGACCTTCGCAAGGATGAGAACATCACCAAACCAAATCGAGGAGGGTTAGGATGGCCAGGAAGAAAGATGCACACAAGAAGGGCGCCCCGCGCAAGTCGTCGTCGGGGTCGGCAAAGAGCGGCAGTAGCCGGAAATCGAGCGGGTCCTCATCGCGGCGGTCGATTCCGAAAGGGCGTAGCTCACAGGGCAACTCACAAAAACGGCCCAGCACATCGTCGCGCGGGCCAACCAAGCAGACCAAACGCACCTCCATTTCCTCTTCCTCGTCTTCATCCCATATCACCAGCACCGGAACCGATGCGGGCGCTCAAATCTTACAACTACGATCCAAATGGGAGAATCTGGCCGGCGCGGTCGCCTTGGCCGCGCTGCTCAGTGAATTGGATAGCACGCGGCACACCGTCGAGAGCTTGGAAAGCGAGATTGCCGGCCTGCGGAGTCGCGGCTATCACTATCACAGCGGCTGGGAAGAACAAGCGGCCGCCCTGCGCGCGCGATGGCCGGAGCAGGAATCGGATGCGCGGCGGCTGGTGGATGATCAGCGCCGCCGTTTGCAATCCTCCGCCAACAGCGTCGAGCAACTCCTGCGGCGCGCGGAGCGGCAGCACAGCTTGGCCCCGCAATTGGATCGGCGGCTCAGCGATCTAGAGCGTCAGATCGACGAGGCGCAGCGGCGCGTGCGCGGGGTCTTCGATTCGACGGAGAGCGCCGCCAACAGCCTGCGCGGTGAGTTGCATCAGGCCCGCTTTGTGATGGACAACATCGAAAGCGCCTCGTTCGACCTCTATCCAGAGGAACATCCCATCGCCGCCTGCAAGGCGGTCTGGGTGAGCGACCGCGAGGAGCCGGAGGGCTTGCTCTTCCTCACCGATGGCCGGCTCATCTTCGAGCAGCGGGAGAAGAAGGCGACCAAGAAGATTCTCTTCATCGCGACCGAGAAAGAGCTGGTGCAGGAGATGCTGTGGGATTCGCCCATCGGCAACATCGAGGAGACGGAATCCGAGGATAAGCGGGCGTTCCTCAAGCGCAAAGAATTGCTCACGCTGCGCTTCACTGAGCGGACGCGCGACCTACCCAGCGACGCGACTGTGCGGCTCAAGGGCAGCACGAACGAAACGTGGACCAGCTTGATCCGGCGGGCGAAGACGGGCCAACTGGACACCGAGCGCATCGAGTCCCCAGAGGAGGAGGCCGGGGAGGAGATCTCATCGGCGGATTTGCCCACCGTCTGCCCCAGTTGCGGCGGAAAATTGCCGCCCATCTTCAAGGGCATGCGCGAAGTGACCTGCGATTACTGCGGCACCTTAGTCCGCTTCTAACCTCCAACTTCTCTAACTTCCAACTTCCATTTTCTAATCCCCAAAGGTATGCTACAACAGACAAAAGAGTACATCGCGACCCATAACCTGCTCCCCACCGGCGCGACGGTCGTCGTGGGCGTCTCCGGCGGCCCCGATTCGGTGGCGCTCCTGCATCTTTTGCGGCGATTGGCCGCGCCGCTGGATCTGACCTTGCACGTTGCCCATCTTCATCACGGGATTCGGGGCGCGGACGCCGATGCGGACGCGGCCTTCATCGCTGAGTTGGCGGCGGATTGGGGCCTCCCATGCACTGTGGAGCAGGTCGATCTGCCCGCCATCGCCGAGCGCGAGGGCCTGGCAATCGAGGAGGCGGCGCGCCGCGTGCGCTACGCCTTCCTCTGCCGGGCGGCGGGCGACGTTGGCGCGCGGATCATCGCCGTCGGTCACAACGCCGATGATCAAGCCGAGACGGTGTTGATGCACCTGCTACGCGGCGCCGGCCCCGCCGGGCTGCGCGGTATGTTGCCGAAGACGCGCCTCCAGAACTATCGGCTCCTGCCCCAGATTGAGACGCCCCAGCCCGACAATATGCACCTGATCCGTCCGCTGCTCGGCACGTCGCGCGCCGACATCGAGGCCTACTGCGAACGCCACGACCTATCGCCGCGCTTCGACCGCTCGAACTTGGACACCACCTTCTTCCGCAACCAACTCCGCCACGAGGTGCTGCCCTATCTTGCAAAGATCAACCCGGGCATCTCGGAGCGCTTGCAGCACCTGGCCGAGATCGTCCGCGCGGATTACAACCTGATGCAGGAATTCATCAGCATCGCCTGGGACACCCTGCTGGTCAAGGCCCATCCCGATGCCCTTGTCTTCGATCTGCGCGGGTGGCGGGAGCAGCCCCTGGCCACACGCCGCTCCCTCATCCGCCGCGCCGCCTTCGAACTGCGCCGCACCCTGCGCGATGTCGACTTCGGCCACGTGGAGAACGCCGTGCGCATCGCCCAGACCGGTGAGACGGGCGCGCAGGCCACCCTCCCGCAGGGATTGGAGTTGCGCGTGGGCTACGAAACCCTGACCATCGCGGATCAGGACGCGCTCCATCTGCCGCCGGAGGCCCCGTGGCTCGCGGACGAGATGCGGGTCGAACTCCCGGTGCCGGGCAAGGTGCATCTGCCGGAGGATTGGTCGGTGCGGACGCGCTACGCATCCTACTGGAACCTGGAGATCATCGCCGAGAACGTCAACCCCTTCGTCGCTTGGTTGGATGCGGACGCCGTGGGCGACGCGCCCTATCTGCGCACGCGGCGGGAGGGCGACCGTTTTCAGCCCCACGGCATGGGCGGCGATTCCATGCGGCTCAGCGATTTTCTCATCAACCAGAAGGCGCCGCTGCGGTGGCGCGATTACCTGCCGCTCCTCGTGGCCGATGGCAAAATCCTCTGGGTCGTTGGGATGCGCTTGGATGAATCGGCGCTCGTCCGTCCAGAGACCGAGCGCGTCGTCTACATCCGCTTCCGTGGGCC
>CAYXVS010000057.1:5085-14242 GCA_964468735.1 uncultured Anaerolineales bacterium
CGGCGCTCGTCCGTCCAGAGACCGAGCGCGTCGTCTACATCCGCTTCCGTGGGCCAGGATAGCCGAATGTAAAATCGAGGAATCTGACTTGCGCCGGGGGTTGGAATGGCATTCCGACATATCGGTGGTCTGAAAAAGATCAAGTTCCTGACCGTCACCTTCCCGGAAGCTGGTTTTGATACATGGAAAGGCTTGGAAAACACTTTGGGAGGCCATGGTTAGCTTCCGGGAAGGTTAGTACGGTACGGCGCGAATTAGCGTATTTGGGAAAATATATTGTTTCAGGATTGTGGGGAGTTGTGAATGGCAGCGGAATATGGGGAAGAACTCACCGAGCGTGAGTTAGAAGTCGTCGAGCAGGTGGCGCAGGGATTGACCAATCGGGAGGTGGCGGAGCGTCTCTATCTCAGCCCCAACACCATCAAGGTCCACCTGCGTAACATCTTCACCAAGGCCGGCGTCGCCTCGCGCACGGAGCTTTCGATGATGGCCGTGCAGGAGGGCTGGATCGCGGTTCCCGGCGCGGACACAGAAGAAGATGACGCGCCGACTAGCGAACCGCCATCAGATGAAACGCCAGAGACGGCGACAGAAGCGACGACAGAGGCTGCCCAGGAGGAACCTCCAGTTGCATCGGTCGGCGCGGCCCTGTTCCCGCCGACGTGGTCGCGACGCCGCTGGCTCGCCTTGAGCCTCGGCCTTGCGCTTGCGCTGCTGGTCATCTTCCTGCCGCGCCGTCCCGCCCGCCCAACAGCGACCGCTGCCGGAGCTAGAGATGTCTTCCAGGACGCCTCCGGGCCGGAGACCGTGGTCTCCGTGCTGGAGATGGAGGATGGCTGGCAGGAACTGCCGCCGCTCCCCGTGCGACGCGCGCGCATCGGCCTCACGGCGGCGGATGGGCGTCTCTACGCCGTCGGCGGGATGACCGAGGACGGCGTGACCGACCGCCTGGACATCTACGACATCGAGGCGGCGACGTGGCAGCGCGGCGCGCCGAGGCCGGTGGCCTTGGCCAACGCCGGCGCCGTCGTCGTGGGCGAGACGCTGATCGCGCCCGGCGGCTGCGACGCCGAGGGGCAGCCGGCAGCGACGAACCATCTCTACGATATCGCCGAGGATGTGTGGCGCGTGGGCGCTGATCTCCCCACGGCCATCTGCGCTTACGCGATGACGACCTACGAGGACCAGGTCTATCTCTTCGGCGGCTGGGATGGCGCGGCCTATCGGGCGCTCGCCTACGTCTACGATCCGGCTGAAGATGCGTGGTCGTCCCTGCCCGCGCCGATAGAGGCGCGCGGATTCGGCGCGGCGGCGGCGCTCTCCGACCGGATCTTCTACGTCGGCGGCTACGACGGCACGCGCGAGTGGAACACCTGCGAGGCGTACTTGACCGAATCGGGCCGGTGGGAGCCGTGCGCGCCGATGTTGCAATCGCGCGGGGGGCTGGGCTTGACCGCCATCGGCGGGCATCTCTACGCCATCGGCGGCGGCTGGGACACCTACTTAGGCTTCAACGAGCGCTATGATCCGGCCACCGGTAGCTGGACCGTGCGCGAGACGCCCATCGTGGGCGAGTGGTTCAACTTAGGCGTGACTACGTGGGAGACCTCGATTTACGTCGTCGGCGGCTGGGGCGGCGACTATTTGAATCGCACCTACGCGCTGGAGGTGCTTCCCTGGCGCGTCTTCATCCCCACGACGTTTTCGTCGCCGTAGAAAAAAACGAATCCTTACGAAGGTTACGGATAACCTCTGTTGCCGATTTTATCCTCAACAGGCCAGAGAGATTTTAACCGAAATTTCTTCCCGAACCTTCGCAAGGGTGACGAGAATCTTCCCAACTATACAACCATGGAGGAGGATGATGTCATCTCTTGTGCTTGACTCGTTAGAAATAAGTGGATTTCGAGCCTTTGATCAATTGGAGATTGACCATTTGGGTCGGGTCAACTTGATTGTGGGGAAGAACAACGTGGGCAAATCATGCCTCTTGGAAGCTGTGCGGCTATATGCCCATCGAGGAGCACCGCAGACATTACTTCAACTTCTTAATGCTCGGGATGAACTTGGCGAAGTTCGCGAAGGAGATTCGGTAGAGTCTTACATTCGGGCTTTGGGGCACTTGTTCCACGGATGGCGTATTTTTAGAGCGTATGGACGTACTGATGAATTTATTATCAGCCCTCTAAAGTCTAAACATTCCAAGCTTGTAATATCGACCGCGTGGTATTATCCAGATCAGAATGGCGGACGTAACGTCCTTCGACATATAGATCCGCGCCAACCTCTATTGATTGACGTTGAACCAGAGGATACGTTGCCTGGTTTAGATATTAAGCTCGGCGAGGAAAATCTTTTATCTGTTCCGCTGAATCGTTTCTTCACTGGAATACCCTATTCGTTGCTTCGAGGTTCGCTCCAGATTGATGAAGTGCCCTGTAGATTCATTTCGTCCGATGGGCTTTCACATAGGAAAATAGCCGCTCTCTGGGACGACATCGCGCTTCAACCGGAGGAGAGCGATGTGTTGAAGGGATTGGATATCCTTTCTCCCGATATTGAGCGCCTCAATCTTCTAGGACACGGTGAGAGACGGAACGAGCGTATTCCTATGGTCAGGATCAAAGAAGCGCCTATGCCTATCCCTTTACGCAGCTTAGGAGAAGGGATGAACCGGCTATTTGGTATTCTCTTGGCGCTGGCAAATGCGAAACACGGCTTGTTGCTTATCGATGAGGTCGATAGTGGCTTGCATTATAGTGTCCACAAAGATCTGTGGCGGTTGATCTTCCAGGTCGCCCAGCGTCTGGATGTGCAGGTATTTGCCACCACCCACAGTTGGGATTGTATCGCGGGCTTCCAGCAAAGCGCGCAGGAATTAGCGCAAGAGACCGGGATGCTCATTCGCTTGGAGAACAGACAAGGGCACATTGTACCCGTTGTCTTTGATGAGGATCGATTGGCCATCGCCACACGTCAAGACATTGAGGTGCGTTGATGAAGTACAGGTACAAGATTCTTGTTGAGGGACGCAACGATCAGTATGTGCTGCGGGATTTGCTGCGAACGCACGACATCGACTGCATGATTACAGATCGACAAGATCAGTCACAGAAGAGTGATACAATTGGCATTGTCCAACCTTCAGATGCAACCGGTATCACGGGATTGCTGAATTACCTCAAGGTCGTTCTTGATGATGGCGACTTGGTATGCCTGGGAATTGTGGTCGACGCGGATACCAACGTAGAGGAGCGTTGGCAGTCGTTGTGTAATCTCTTGCGTGAATTTGGTGGCCGTAATCTCCCTAAATCCCCCGAGTCTGAGGGCACGATTGTGACGCTGGAACAGCGTTATCGCAAACTCCCGGTCGGCGTGTGGGTGATGCCAGACAATCATCTGCCGGGCATTTTAGAAGACTTCATCGGGTTTCTCATTCCTGGTGCTGATGAATCACTCTGGCATCGGGCCCAGCATTGCGTCGATGATATTCCCGAAGCTCAGCGTCATTTTCCCGATGTGGATATCGCGAAAGCCTACGTTCACACGTGGTTGGCTTGGCAAGAAGAGCCAGGTAGGCCTCTGGGCCAAGCTATAACGGCCAAATATCTGGATGCCCACGCGGCTCACGCTTTGAGGTTGGTGCGTTGGGTTGAACGATTGTTTGAAATTGAACCTACAACGTAGCGCAAACCCTTGCGAAGGTTACGGATGGCCTCTGTTGCTGGTGTTATTTTCTCCAGGCCAGGGAGATTTTAGCCGAAATTCCATTCCGAACCTTCGCAAGGGTAGCTTTTACTCCATTCGCACCACCACGGGTAAATAAACCTCCCGTGGCGCGACCTCCCACCATTGACGTACCTCCCAACGTTGACCGGCGCCATCCTCAATCAGCGCGTCAACGCGAATCTGTCGATCACTCTCGTACGCGCGCAGCGGCAGCGTTAACAGGCGCGTGCTCCCCGGCGCAATCTCCCCTTCCCACAGCAGCTCCGACCAGCCCTGGCGCGTGTAGTAATAATCGAACGGAATGGATGATGTGATCGTCCGCGTGGTACCGTCGGTGGCCCAACTGCGCACGCTGGCCCGCGTCGCCGGCCCCGCCCCGTCGTTGCGGAGCGCAAAGGTCAGCGTGGTGGGATGATTGACCACCAGCGTCGATCCCGCCGGCGAAAGCCACCCGCTGGCGCTGAGATCCGCGCCGCTGATGTGCAGATGCGCCGTCCGCGTGAAATCTAACTTCATATCGCGCATGGTGATTCGCACCGTCGGCGTGAGATGATCCCCCGCTTGAGTCGCGAGTTGTCCCTCCCACGTGAAGGTGATCGGCGCGCCCGGCGCGAGAGCGCCCTCCCACGTGAGTTCCCGCTCCTCCGGCTGATAGCGCATCGCCGGAGGCCAATTCTCTAATTGGATGTCGGGCGCGTGGACGTGCGAGACGTGCACTTCTCGAGCCTCCTTGGCGTCGTTGCGGAGCGCCAGTATATAATGAAGGCGCTCATCCGATGCGGGGGCGGTGGGCGTGACCTGCCACGTGCTCTGCCCCAGCGGCGAGAGCCACGCGACGCCGTTAGCCAGCCCCTCGGCGCGGGCATCATCCGGCAGCGTCTCCAGCGGCATCGCGTAGAAGACCGTGCGCCACGCGCCCGGCGCTGTCTCCCCGGCGGCCAGCCCCAGCGGTTGCCCCGCGTCGCCTCGCATCAATGGCGCGATCCCCGGCTGCGGCTCTATCACATCGCTCCAGTTCTGGAACGGGAAATCCAACGCCACCGGCCCCCACGTCCCGCCGGCGGGATGGTCGGGAACGCCCTGCGCGCCCTCGGCCTGCTGCCCTTCGTACCAGAACTTGTAGCCGAATCGCCTGGCCAGCGCGCTCCCGCCGTGATGATAGAGGAAATCCTGCGACGAGAGCAACAATCGCCCGCCCTGATCCAAGTAGGCCAGCAGATGTTCCGCCTCCTGGGGAAGGATGGGCGAATACCAATCGTAGCCCGTGAACCAGACGATGATGGGATACCGCGTGAGCGTCTCGGTGGTCGGTGAGGTCGCGCCCACCAACCCACCGATGCTGTGGGCCGTGTCCCAGCGATCGAAGGGGATGTCGCGACTAGCCAACGGCCCGAGGTAAGCATCCTCCATCTGATACCAACGGTCATCATCGACCAACAGCACCGGCGCCGGCGTCTTCGTCGTGATCCGCCGGCTGATTTGCTCGCCAGAGGGGGCCGCGATGGCGGTGAGCGTCACTGTGTCGAGATCCTGGATCCCGGCGGTGGGCGGGATGGTGACATGGAGCGTGACCGTCTGCCACTCGCAGGGCTGGATGGGCAGCGACGTTGGCCGGAGCTGGCTCTGCCACCGGTTGCCTTTCAGCGAGAGGTTCGCGATCTCCTGAGATCCGGCATAGCCGGTATGGCGCAGATGGAACGTATGGGTGAGCGTCTCGCCCGGCATCCCGATCACCGTGATGGGCGTGGTGACCATAAGCTCGAGGCCGCTGGTAGCCGGGGGTTGGAGGAGCCAATCTAAGGTGCGCGTGATCACGGCTCGACGCGACTGGAGATTGGAGATCGTCTCGTAGCCAAATGAGAGGAAGGCCGCGCGATAGGGCGCGCAGATATGCGCGCCTGTCCCGCCGCCCGCGCCCGTCTCATATTCCCACATCAGATCAGCCACGTGGGGATCGGAGAGCGTGACGGCGTCGGGCGAGGTCGCTTCATCGCCGGCCAGCGTGATGGTGAGCGGCGCCAGCGGCGCTAAGGCGTGCAGCCGATCCGATTCCGCGTCATCGGCGGTGAAATCGACGCCCATCTGATCATAGAGATAGGCCTGATGTCCCAATCGCCCGCCGCCATCGTAGTAGGCGACGTTTGGCCCGCTGAGGAAGAGGCGCCCGCCCTGCGCTAAGTAGGTTCTCAACACGCTGCCGGCGCCGGCCAGCCCCGGCGATCCGCGCGGCGACGACCAGAGCACCACATCGTAGGCGGCTAACGTGCCGCTGGCGGGCACATCCACCCCCGGCGATTTGATGCGCTCCTCATCGTAGGTATAGCCCAGGCTGTCCAAGGTCTCTCGCCAGCGGCTGATCCGGCTACCGTAGTGCCATGCGCCGTCGTCCATCAGCAGCAGCTTGGGGATGGGGGTGAGCGTGAGATCCTGCTCCGTGAGCGCCTCGGCCTGGATCGAGACGTCGGCGGAGGCGACTTGGTAGCCCAACGGGCGCGCCTCCAACGTGTATTTACCGGCCGGCGGGGAGAACCTATAGTCGCCATCTGCGTCGGTCGTCGTGGTGAGCGGCGTGCCTCGCAAGCGCAGCGTGATCGTCTGGGGCGGCGTTTTCTGGCCCGGCGCGACGGTGACGCGGCCCCAGAGGTCGCCTTCGGCGAGCGGGCGCAGCGTGAAATCCAGCCGCTGATCCTCTCCCTCGCGCGCGGGCAGATGCCAGCGGCGCTGCGGGTTGTAGCCAAAGGCGGAGATCGTCAGATCGTAGAGGCCCGGCCGCAGCGCCAGCAGATAGCGGCCGTCGATCTGGGTGGTGGCGGTAGCGGGCTTCCCTGTCTCGCCTTGGGGCGTTGCTTGGATCGTCGCGTCGCGAAGGGCCGCGCCCGTGCGCGCATCGCGCACCGTGCCCGTGATACGGCCCAGGGCCGCGACCTCGACGAGCGCGGCGAAGGCGTCGATGCGTCCCCAGCCGCTGTCGTTGTTGGGGATGGTCGCGCCCAGCGGGATGGCCGTCCGCGTGAGGATGTGCGTCGCCTCCGTGATGCTCAGCGTGGGGCTGACACTGCGCATCAGCCCGATAACGCCCACGACATGGGGTGTGGCCATCGAGGTGCCGTTGTACTCCTGATGGATGCCGCCCACGACCGAAGAGTTCACATTGACGCCTGGCGCGACAATGGTCGGCTTCTTCTGACCCCAGGGCGATGGCCCGCGACTGGAGAAGTAGGCCATCTCGTCATCGGGATCGCTCGCGCCGACGGCGAGCACGCCCGGCAGGCTGGCGGGCGATCCCACGGAGTGCGCACCCGGCCCGGAGTTGCCGGCCGCGAAGACGGGCAGGATGCCGGCGGCCTGGAGCATATCAATATCCTCTTGAAAGGTTTGGTCGTAGCTGAGGCGCGAACTCCACGAGCAATTGACCACGTCCGGCGCGTTGGCGGGATCGCCATCCGGCGCCAGGAGCCACTGGAACCCGGCGTGGATCCAGGAGGTGTAGCCCGCGCCATCGCCGTTGAGGATTTTCACACCGATCCACTGCGCGCCGGGCGCGACGCCGAGGGGCGCTTGGCCCGCCGCTGTGCCGGCGACGTGCGTGCCGTGGCCGTGGTCATCGTAGGGATAGACGCCATCATTGACGGGATCGAACCACGAGGCGGCGTGGTGGAAGAGATCGTGTCCCACGTTGCCGCGATAGTTAGCTTGGAGCGCCGGGTGGCGGAATTCGGCGCCGGTGTCCATGATCGCGATGACGGCGCCGGCGCCCGTGATGCCCAGCGAACTGTGCACCTCCGGCGCGCGGATCTTTGCGATGCCCCACGGCGGCGTCTCTTCCAGTCGGAACGTCTCCGCGCCGTCGGCGAAGGGCGGCGGCTCGATGTAGGTGTGGTAGTGATCCCCGGATAACGATTCGACGGCCGGGGAGGTTGCCAACTGCTGGATGAGCGCCGGGCGCGCGGTGAGGGCCACGCCGTGGATGATCCACAGATCGCGCTGCGCTACAAGATCGCCCCGTGCGGACGCGGATTCGAGGAGCGGCGTCAGCGGCGCGATGGCCTGCTCGAAGGTCGCCTGGCGCGCCTGCACGAGCGCGGCGCGGTGCGCGATGCGGCTTGTAGCATCCCGCGCCGCGCTGGCTGCCGGGAGCGACGGCGCATCCGGCGTGCGCAGCGTGACGATCACGCGCAGGGGATCATCGGGGGCGGCGCTGTCGAGCGCCTCCTGCAACGCCGGCTCAATCTTCGGCGTCGGCGGCGCGAACCATGCGGGGAGCACATCGGCGCCGGTCGGCGCGGCGCTGCGGGCGGGGGGCGCGCTTGGCATCGCGCCGAGGAGGAGCATCATCAAAAGCGCTGCTAGGGGGATCGCGGTACGTTTTGTGGCGTTCATTTTACATTCCTCTCGGGTTGTGTTCAGCTCAGCAGATGGAGCGAATATATCTGCTATCATCTGCTCCAGCTGCTGAGAAAACTAGGCTCGAAAAAGCATCCAGGCGTTGATGCTTTCATTATAACCCGATCCGCCACAGAGTATACAATAAGGCTGATTTTTTCTTGACAATTTCGCGGGCTGCGTTACAATAGCGAAGCGTTGCCGAGATAGCTCAGTTCGGTAGAGCAGTGGACTGAAAATCCATGTGTCCCGAGTTCAATTCTCGGTCTCGGCACTACTTAACAGGCCTAAGGTGTTTGTCCCGGCGCAATGCCAAACAAACAGTTTATTGTGTCTGTTAATGTTCATAAATGGGATTGCGGGAGCTGCCAGGCTATAGCCGCGATCCCATTTTCTTTTGGGTTAGGAGGCCGTTTCTTCCTCTTCGGAGGTTGAAGCGGCCTTTTTGCGTTCTAACTCTGCTTCCAGCCATTGCTGGCCGACTTCCTCAGGGATGAACCACGCATTCGCTCGTTTATAGGCGCCTTCCAGGTTGCCGGAGGCGCACCGATTTCGAATCCAGCGTGGCGTGACCCCTGCGGCCTCTGCCAATTCTACTGCGGTCCAATCCATTATGGCCTCCTTTACATTCCACTTGGGGAAGGCTTACCCTATTGTACGCGATAACAAGATCCGTGTCAACTGAAAATCTAATTTTGCATCCTCTACGAATTGACCTATACTACAAGCGTTACGAAAAGAAAGCGCCCCGCAGTGTTCACAGCACTCGGGGCGCGGCCAACGGCGATCCAGACGCCTTGGCGGGCATAGAATACCACACCCGCCCCCGCGCGTCAACGTGATGTCATCACGTCGCCGGGGGCGGATCGTTTTTTTGGCAACCATCACATCGAAGTGAACGGATGACAGATCAGAAAACCTCCAGGTACGTGGATCAGATCAAACGCTTGCGCCAGAAGCACGGCCTGACCCAAACGCGGTTGGCCGAGTTGCTGGGCGTGACGCCGGCGGCGGTGAGCCAATGGGAAAGCGGGCATGTGACGCC
>CAYXVS010000058.1:0-2005 GCA_964468735.1 uncultured Anaerolineales bacterium
GAGCGGGGAGGAATGAAAGATGACACTAACCCAAGGGGCAAAGATGAAACGAAACCAGATCCTAATCGTGGACCCACTTAACATTATTGGCGGCTTGTGGGAGTTGATCTGCGACCAATACAACGATAACGTGCAGATATTTGTGGACGTTCGGCGAGCACTGGATGCTATCGAAGCGCATCCGCCCGACGCCATTATAATCTATCTGTGGGGGCCAGAGATGAACTCCTTTGAATTCTGCGAGCACCTGAGAGCATCAACCAAATCGGAGAAGATCCCTGTGCTGGTTTGGGGCATGCGCCCTGGTGAGGAGGTGTACGAGCGGTTGCAACAGGCCGGCGCGTGCGGCTACGTCAAAATGCCATGCCATCCCCAGCGGATGAAGGAGGGGCGCGCCGCAGCTTTGGCTGGCGAGACGTATTACCCCCCACGTGAGGAGACCTAATACCATGCACGGATTGACCAAGCACGACGGCGACCTCATCGCGTTCGTGGAGTTGTGCTTCCTCACCCATCGACAAGGAGGCATTATGTCACACCGTCCGATAGCTTTGATCACCGGCGCGAGTCGCACCATCGGCATCGGGGCGGCGATTGCGCGCGCCCTGGCCCAATCCGGCTGGGATGCGGCGATCACCTTTTGGCGCCCCTACGACGCCGCGATGCCCTGGCGCAGCGATCCGGCGGAGGTCCAGTCGCTGCGCACCGAATTGGAGCGCGCCGGCGCCCGCACCACGGCCATCGAGGCGGACCTCTCGCAGCCCGAGGCGGCCGCTCACATCTTCGAGACCGTCGAACGCGATCTGGGCATGGTCACCGCCTTAGTTATGTCGCACTGCCACTCCGTCGATAGCGACCTCCTGACGACTTCCATCGAGAGCTTCGATTTTCACTTCGCCGTCAATGCGCGGGCAACCTGGCTGTTGGTCCGGGAGTTCGGCCGGCGGTTTCGCGGCGCGCACGGCGCCGGGCGCATCATCGCCATCACCAGCGATCACACCGCCGGCAACCTGCCCTACGGCGCCAGTAAAGGCGCGATGGATCGCATCGTGCTCGCGGCGGCGCGGGAATTCAAATCGCAGGGCATCACGGCCAACGTCATCAATCCCGGCGCGACCGATACCGGATGGATGTCCGAGGACCTGATGGCCGAGATCAAGCGCACCACGCTGCTGGGGCGCGTCGGCCTTCCCCAAGATTGCGCCCATCTGGTGAACTTTCTCTGCTCCCCAGAGGGCGGGTGGATCAACGCGCAGTTGCTGTACAGCAATGGGGGACTACGATAGAGTTATGGAGTACCCATGAAAATGAGTGAAACAGACAACGATCTCGCCGATGTGTTGTGCCGGGGCGGCTCCAATATCCCATTACCGGCTGGGGGGACTGCCGTCCTGGGTCCAGGAGCCAGGGCACTCAATATGCCCGGAATGCGGCCGCGCGATGAATTTTCTGCTGCACCTCGACTCAGGATCGCGCTCCATATCCTCCGCACGGGACTACGTACACTGGTGCAGCGGCCTCTTCTACGCCTTCTGGTGCGACCGCTGCAAGGTCAGCGCCTTCTTTAGACATTGCTGCTGAGAATCACCTATAATGAACGACCGACTTCAAGTCCTTATCGCCTTGGGTGGGTTCGCGTTGGGCTTGATCACCGTCTACCTGCCCACCTGGCTCCTGCTGCGCCATCTCCCCGGCCTCCGGCGCAACGGTTTTCTGGAGGCGCATCCGCAAAAGCGCCCGCTGCTCATCCGCCACGAGGTCATCTCTTTTCTCACTATATTGCTTGGGCCACTTTCCAGTCTCATCGTCATCAACGACCTCCCGTCCTCGAAGCGTCCCTTTATCTTCCTCTGTTGCTGGACCAATAGCATCGGCCTGGTCAACGGGATTTTTGAAACCGTCACGGGCATCTGCCCCAAACGCGGAATCAGCTTTCGGCTCGCGTACAAACAAGTCTACCTGCAACATCCCAGGGTGCGCATCGGCCTGGGGATTTTAATCGTGG
>CAYXVS010000058.1:2105-7269 GCA_964468735.1 uncultured Anaerolineales bacterium
TGGAGCAGCAGGCCAACGACGCCGGCCAGAGCACAAACAAGGAGAACCGATGAGAACAAGCGCCGTTCTTTTTACGGCTCCCCACCAGGTCACGCTGGAGACCGTCGAGATCCCGCGCCCCGAGGCGGGCGAGGTGTTGATTGAAAGCCTGTACACCCTCATCAGCCCCGGCACGGAACTGCGCTGCCTGGCCGGGAAAGAGAAGGGGACGACATTTCCCTTCATTCCCGGCTACATGATGGTCGGGCGCGTGGTCGAGCGCGGGCCGGGCGCATCGCTGCCCACAGGGACGCTCGTCTTCTGCGAGGGCGCCAGCAAAGCCAGCGTCAACCTCGCCTGGGGTGGTCATGTCGCCTATGGCGTGCAACCGGAGCGGGATGTGTATCCGCTCCCGGACGGCGTCAATCCCCTCCATGCCGCCGCGACCAAACTGGCAGCGATTGCCTATCGCGGCGTGCGCCTGGCGCGGCCCAAGCTCCACGAAACGGTGGCCGTCATCGGTCTGGGCGCGATTGGACTGCTGGCGGCGCAGTTGCACGCCCGGAGCGGGGCGCGCGTCGTCGCGGCGGATTTGTCGCCCTATCGCGTCGCGATGGCCCATCAAGCCGGGCTGGAGGCCTTTGTGCCCCAGGAGGATGTGGGCGCGGCCTTCCGGGCATATTTCCCCAACGGCGCGGATGTGGTCGTGGACGCGACCGGCGCGCCCGCTGTGCTGGCGCAGGCGATTGAGGCGGCGAAGGACAAGCCCTGGGACGACGCGGCGGGTTTGGGCGCGCGGGTGGTCATCCAGGGCAGTTACGCCGGGGAGTTCTGCCTGCCGTATCAGGCAATCTTTATGAAGGAACTCTCGTTTTACGTCCCGCGCGATGTCCAACCGCGTGACATTCGCGCCATGTTAGATGTGATAGCGCGCGGCAAGTTGAACCTCGACGCGCTGATCACCGACGTGCGCCTCCCTAGCTCCGCGCCGGAGACGTATGTGGAGCTATCCGAGGCGGACACAGAGTTGATAACCGTAGCTTTTGATTGGAGAGAGGATTAGAGAGACCATGGAGGAAACAATGAAACCTTATAACATCGGCATCATCGGCGCGGGCATGTACGGCAAAATGCTCATGCGCCGCCTGCAAAAAGATGAACGCGCCCGCATTGCCTGGGTCAACAGCGCCAGCGAGGCCACCACCCGCGCCGCCGCCGAGGAATTTGGCGTCGAGCGGTGGACGTTAGATTACCGCGAGGTGCTGGCCGATCCGGCAGTGGCGGCGGTCATCATCGCCACCCCACCCTACCTGCACGCCGAACAGTTGGTCGCCGCCCTGGACGCTGGTAAAGAGGTCCTGCTCGAAAAACCCATGGCCGAATCGCCCGCCAGCGTGGAGAAAATCGTCGCGGCGGTGCGAAAAGCGCCGGAGCGATTGGTGCTGGAAGCCTCCTGCCGCCACACCCGCCTGACGCGCAAGTTCCAGTTCATCAAGCAGCTCATCGATAGCGGCGAACTGGGGCAGATCTATCACATCCATCACAATCACCTGACGCGCGGCACCTTCATCGAATACAACCCGAAGGGCGCGTGGGCGATGGACAAATCGCTGGCGGGCGGCGGCCCCTTCATCGATACCGGCGTCTACGATCTTTCTTTTCACCTCGGTCTGCTCAACGATGCGCCGGCATTGCGTTCAGTGCGCAGCTTCAGCCGCAATGACCTGCGCGATATGAGCGCCCTGGTTGCATTCAGCGATGTGGAGCAGCACGGGGCGGCCTGGCTGGAGTTCAGCGGCGGGCTGACCTACTACTACGAGCGCGGCGCGGGCGTCCACGCCGAAACGCCCAACGAGACGCGCTTGTACGGCACACGGGGCGGCCTGCGCTTCCAGTTCCCCACCTGGGACAGCGAAGACATCGAGTACTTCTACGTCGAGGACGGCGAGCCGCGCAAAAAGACCCTGTCGGTGGATATGACCGGCGCGGAAGACGACACCATGGCGATCATCCGCCACTTCCTCGATTGCCTCGACGGGCAAGCCCAACCGCTGATGACGGTCGAGACGGCAGCGAAACACCTAACTATTCTGTTCAAGATTCTGGCGTAAGAAAGGGAAGGGATGAAATCTCTGCGATCCTCGTGGCGATGGACGGTGCTTCGGCCATCGCCACCGAGGGCGCGTTGCTGCGCAGCCGCTTGAGGCCGTAGAACCCGTTCATCGCTGTGGCCATCATCAGCGCGCCGGGGCGCAGCGTGCGGGCCGCGCGCGCCAATCGACGGGCCACATGCCCCGGCGAAAAGGCCCTCTGCCACAACGCCCGGTGCGCCGCGAGCAGTTCGTCGGCGCGCATCAACGCCGGCTCGAAGGCCACATTGTAACCATTGTAAAACTGCGACGCAGATCGCGGCAGCAAGCGCCCCTCACGCTCCAACTGATCATAGAGCGCCGTGCCGCGATAGGGCGTGAGCACGCTCAAGAAGGGCACATCCACGCCGATCTCGTAGAGGCCATCGGCCATCGCCACAATGCTCTCCGGCGTATCGCCATCGAAGCCGGCGACGAAACCCGCCATCACGCAGATGCCGCGCTGGTGCAGCGCCGCGATGGCCCGCCGGTAGCGAGCCACCTGGTTCTGGGGCTTATGCGCGGATGCTAACGAGCGTGCGCCGAAGGTCTCGATGCCGAAGAAGACGCCGATGCAGCCCGAAGCCGCCATCAGGTCGAGCAACTCGCGATCCTCGGCGATGTCCATGCTGGCTTGAGTCAGCCACCACCGCTTGAGCGGACGCATCGCCCGCAGCAGCGCCTTGATGTACTCGCGCTTCGCCGTGAGGTTGTCGTCCCAGAACCAGACCACCTTGCGCTGCCACCAAGGCTCGAAATCGTCGTACGCCACGTCGCGCAGCACCTCGTCCACCGGGCGCACTCGAAATCCGGGGTTCATCGCAGGGACGCAGCAGAAGGAGCAGGAGAAAGGACAGCCGCGCGTGGCCTGCACCACCCGCTTGACGAAGAAAGCATCAGGCAGCAGATCATAGCGAGGCGTGGGCAGCCCCGCCAGCGAGCGCGGTTCCCCCTGGTAGCGCCGCTGCAACGCGCCGGCGGCGGCATCCTCCAACATTCGAACCCACACCGATTCCGCCTCGCCGGTGACCACGGCATCGCAGTGGGCCAGCGCCTCATCGGGCCAGAAGGTGACGTGCGGCCCGCCCATCACCACGCGCTTGCCCCGCGCCCGGAACTCATCCGCCAGGCGGTAAGCCTCGTCGGCGAAGCCGCTGAAGAACGAGATGGCGACCAGATCGGCGTCGGTCTCGAAGTCCAGCGGCTGGACCTGCTGGTGGATCACGCGCACGGGATAGCGCGCCGGCGTCAGCGCGGCCAGGTGGATGCCCGTCAGTGGCGGGACGAAGTCCTTCTCGTGCCCTTTAGGATAGCGCGGTTGATACGTCACGACGATGTCGAGTTTCATCAGAACCTCCTTGGTTCGGTGCGAGAACATACACTGGGCCTTAGTTTACGGGCAAATCTCTCCCAAAGTCTCCCCATCCCCTCCCAAATACTCCCAATCTGGGCAAAAATGGCCCTCGATTCTCCAGGCCCTTCAGGAATTCGCCAGGGGCAGCCGCGTATGCCCCATCCACAACCCGTGACGACGTAAAAAGGCCCGTGATCCCCACGAACACGCACATCTGCGCTGCTTTTAGGGCGACTTGGGGGGATGTCCGGCGAACTCCAAAAGACCCCATAGTCTCCTTCGAGCGCGGGCGCCGAGACCCTGTTGTCAGCTCTAGATACTTGTGCTACAGTTATAGAAGAGTTGGCGGATGATATTACCTATGCCGACATAAGTAACACGTCGCAGTTGTTAAATCTGGCAGCCATTTTTCAAAGGAAAAAGAGCCATGCAAATCGTAACCGATAGCGGCGCCGATATTAATCTGACCCCGGAGGAACAAGCCGAATTCAACGTCCACGTCGTGCCGCTGGTGGTGGCCTTGGACGGGGTCTCCTACCGGGAAGGCGTGGACATCGAGCCGGCCGATTTTTACCCCTTGCTGGAAGCCAGCGATAACATGCCGACCACATCGCAGCCCTCGTCGGGCGATTTCGCCGAGGTATATCGCCGCTTGGCCGCCACCGACCCGGATATTCTCTCCATTCACATGACCTCCGGCCTGAGCGGCACCTATAACTCCGCCTTAGCCGGCGCGGAGATGGTCCCGGAAGCCAACGTCACCCACGTCGATACCAAAACCCTCTCGGCGGCAGCGGGCTGGCAGGTGATAGCGGCGGCGCGAGCAGCGCAAGCCGGTTGGCCCGTGGAGGAAATTCTGGCGTTGACGGCGCGCATCAGTGCGGCCAGCGAGAGCGCGTATACACTCGATGAGCTGAAATATCTCATCCACGGGGGACGCATCAGCCACATGAAAGGGCTGATCGCCTCGATCCTCAACCTCAAGCCGCTCATCGGCGTCGAGAAGATCAACGGCACCTATGTCCAACGGGGACAGGCGCGCACGTTCAAGCGCGCCGTCCGAGGCTTGGTCGATCTCATCGCCGAACAACACGCGCCAGGCAGCGCCTTGCGCGTCCAAGTGCTGCACTCGCAAAATCCGGAGGGGGCCGCGATGCTCCGCGATATGGTCGATCAACGCTTCGAGTGCACGTGGCTGCCCGTCGGGCCGATGTCCCTGGTGCTGGGCGCGCACACCGGCCCCAGCATGGTCGGCGTGGCCTACGCATCTATGGCAGCATTTGCCGATGTGCCCTGAAGGCTTCAAGGAGGTGAATCATGCTACAAGATTACAGGTTCTGATCGATGAGGCGCAGCAATTGCCGCCCCTGGAACAGTTGAATTTAATCAGAACCCTCCTGCAATCTCTGTACCGTAGCTATGAACACTCGCACTCCACAGAGGATTTCTGGACGCCTTGATCCCTGGATGAACTCGTCCAATCTCAGCGTACTGAGCCTGTCACGGACATTTCTAGCCTAAAGGGCGATTTCTGGCCAGAAGATGAGTCGACCGACAATTTTCTTGCTTACATCTACCAGCAACGATGCGAACATCACTTTGACAATCGTCAAAAATCACGTTAAGCTAAAACCACTTGGCTGGTCGAGTTTACAACACATAATCCACATAATTCAAAGGAGGGCTTTATGAGTTACGAAGA
>CAYXVS010000058.1:7369-14231 GCA_964468735.1 uncultured Anaerolineales bacterium
GGAACCAGCATCGTCGCCGGAGCCGACGCCAGCCTCGCCCCCTTCCCCCGCCGCCGTGGCATCGAATAGCGGCGAGGGCTTCCTCTCCAACATCGATCAGAAAACGTGGATTATCATCGCGATTGTGGCAGCGATTCTGCTGGTGCTCTGCTGCTGTTGCGGTGCGATTGGCGTGTGGTTCTACAACAACGGCGATCAACTCATCTACGAACTGGAACAGATGGGGATGGCGCTGTCGCTGTTCGTCTGAGATCCGCCCAATTTAAAAGCTGCACACGTCCTCCGGTTGATGCCGGGGGACTTTTTTTGTTATCTCAACCCTTGCGAAGGTTGCTTCATGTCGTAATCAAAACGACCCCCGTCACATTGTCAGGCCTTTTAGTGAGTACATCCAACCCCAACCTTCGCAAGGGTTTGGTGTATAATGAAGAACGTGGCTATCCCAAAGAAAGTACAGCAAAAAATAGAGATCGTGCCAAAGTTGCCCGGCGTCTATCTGATGCACGACGCCAAGGGCCAGGTGATCTACATCGGGAAGGCGGTCAACTTGGCGAACCGCGTGCGCTCCTACTTCCACGCCTCCGCGCAGGAGCACCCCAAGACGCGCCGCCTGGTCGCCCACATCGATGACATCGAATGGATCATCACCGACTCGGAGGTCGAGGCGCTGATCTTAGAGGCGAACCTCATCAAGAAGTATCGCCCCCGATACAACGTGCGCCTCAAGGACGACAAACGCTATCCCTATCTCAAAGTGACGAATGAGGATTTCCCGCGCGTGCGCATCACGCGGCGAATGGAGCTCGATGGCGGCCGATACTTCGGGCCGTACACCTCCACCCGCGCCCTGCGCGAGACCTTGGATCTGCTGCGCCGGCTCTTCCCCTATCGCACCTGCAACCGCACCATCACGGGGCAGGATCGCCGCCCGTGCCTCTACTACGACCTCCGGCTCTGCCTCGGCCCGTGCATCGGCGCGGTGGATCGCGAGGAGTACCAGGCGATGATCGCGCAGCTCTATCGTTTTATGGAGGGCGAGACCGAGGCCGTCCAGGAGGATCTGCGCCAGCAGATCGATGCGGCCTCCGAGAAGCTCCAGTTCGAGCGCGCGGCCCATCTCCGGGATCGCTACGTCGCGCTCCAGAAGGTGATGAAGAAGCAGAAGATCATCACCACGGCGGCCACCAATCAGGATGTGATCGCGGTGGCGCGGGACGAGGAGAACGCCTGCGTGGAGGTTTTCTTCGTGCGCGGCGGCAAGCTGCTGGGGCGCGAGTACTTCATCCTGGAGGGCACGGCCTACGCCGACGAGGAGGAGATGATGCAGGCGTTCTTGCAGCAATTCTACGCGAACGCGGCCCAGGTCCCGCCGGAGATTCTGTTGCCCGCGCAGATCGCCGAGGCCGCCGTCCTGCAGGATTGGCTCCGCACCCGGCGCGGCGATGTCGTCTATCTCAAGGTGCCGCACGAAAATGATGGTGACGCTAAGGACGCCGCTGACGCTAATGATGAATCAAACAGAGCGCTGTTGAATTTGGCGGCGACCAACGCAGCGGAGACGCTGCGCACGCTCAAGGCGCAGTGGGAGATGGACAAGCATCGCAAGGAGAGCGCGCTCAACGGCCTGCAAGAGGCGCTCGACCTGCCCAAGCCGCCCGTGCGGATCGAGTGCTACGACATCTCGACCACGCAGGGCGTCGAGGTGGTGGCGAGCATGGTCGTCTTCGAGCACGGCGTGCCGAAGAAGAGCCACTACCGCCGCTTCAAGATCCGCAGCGTGCAGGGCCAGGACGATTTCGCGAGCATGCGCGAGGTGCTCACGCGCCGCTTCGAGCGCTGGCGGCGCATCACGGGCGGGGAGCTGAAGGGCGTGCGCGGCAATCGCGCGTGGGCCAAGCTGCCCAATCTGCTGGTGGTGGATGGCGGCAAGGGCCAGTTGGGCGTCGCGACGGAGGTGCTGGCGCGCTTCGATTTGACGGAGCGCGTGCCGGCCATCGGGCTGGCGAAGCGCCACGAGGAGATCTTCACGCCCGAACGCCGCAGCGCCATCCGGCTCGACCCGGCGGCGCCCGCGATCCTGCTACTGCGCCGCATCCGGGACGAGGCGCACCGCTTCGCCATCACCTACCACCGCCAGCGGCGGCGCAAGCGCGGCCTCGCCTCGCAGCTCGAGAGCATCCCCGGCATCGGGCCGATCAAGCGCCGTCGCCTGCTCAAACACTTCGGCTCCCTGGATGCGATCCAGAAGGCCAGCGCGGAGGAGTTGACGGAGGTGGCGGGCATCTCCCAGGTCCTCGCGGCGGAGATTCGGACGTACTTCGGTGCGAAGGAAGAGGCAAGGTCGTAGTAGAGGGGATTTCCTAAATGTAATTACCAGCATATTGCGGGTTAATAAAATGTTTCAACGGGGCTGAAGTAAACGAGTGTCTAAATTAATTGGTGTATGGGGAAACGCATTTCTACCGTGAACTTATCTCTATGATTAGCTCGACCAGCTTATGAACGGACGTGGACGGATTTGGGAAGCGTTCCCCTCTTAGTCGATGACTCCACACACGTTGCGCTCTTCGAATCGCATCTTCTGTTTTGTCTGCTACCTTGTCGTAAGTCTCTTTTTTATCATAGTCAGGCAGATACTTTTTGAGTGACTGTATAACTTCACTCGCATTATGAAATGGCCTGTCAGTGTTCTCAAAATGGAGCAAGTACCAATACTCAAAGGATGGCGTGGAAACGGCTATACAAACTTTGTCTTTATTGGCTTGGTCTGCCTTGTTGATCGCTTCTTGGAAAGATGCATGGGGTGGATTTTCTTGATCGAACACACACCACACCATATCAAAAGGCAGGATGTAAGCACTCTTGGGCGCCTCTCGCTTGCACTTTTTTATCATCTCTAGGGCGTGATTTATAACACTTATGGGTGCAGACCCTGATACATCCCCACCGACAACTTCTACTTCGACTGTACTGAGTTGATAGGCTTCACGAAGAGCGTCAAAATAGTAAGGTTCTGTTTTCTCCCCTTCACAGACGATAAGAATGCAAAACCTAGGTTCTCGATCTCCTGGACGCCGGCGAAGTGAAGATCGAGAGCGTCCACGTCTCCGCCTTTTGCTCATTCGTTCAATTCCTTGAAACTTCCAGTGAAAGGGATAGCTCCATACCGGCCTTGTAGATACCCTTTCTCTAAAGCTTCCTGTTTGCGAGGCTTGAATTCAAGTAGTGGATAAAGGTGCGATGCACCAGATTTATCCTTTTCTACAAGCCATATCTGGTCTCTACGAAACAATGTTCCATCGAGCTGGGTCGTATCATGGGTATTAAAAATCAATTGCCCATGATCGGTGTTTAACTCAGAATCATGGAACATCTGAATGAGTTTTCGGACTAATGCAGGGTGCAGACTCGAATCGATCTCATCCACAACCAATACCAATCCTTGGTCAAGCGAAAATAGCCACGGACCGCTCATAGCGAAGAGTCGTCGGGTTCCACAGGATTCATCATCCCATTCGAAAGAAATGTCTCCACCTTGAGCAGAGTGAAACACCTCTACCTCAACAGCTTCACTTTCCATGAGTTTAGCTCGGAATTCCGGACTGAACATTTCCATTGGAGCCTCCGCATCTGAGAAAGGTCGTTTGTTAACTAAGACGTCGGAAATTCCAAGGTCGGCTGCTCTCAGGAGTTTGACTACACGCGAGTGAATTTTGGAGCTACTCTCTATGTTATCAATAGTGAAGGCTTCTATTGCTTTCCGCTGATACCCACTACTAAAATTGATCCCTTGCAGATTGTTTGAAAACCAATTATAAACTGGTGTGAGTTGTTCATGAGCAAATTTAGCTGCTACAGATAGAAAAAGTGCGTTGGAGCGAACCATCTGGGCAATAGTTTTTTTCTCACCTTTCAAGTTTGGGCCAAAATACCACTCGTCTGGTTCACCTGAACTACTTGTAGAACGCTCAAACCAGGTCTGGGAGCGACCTTTTGGATATGCATTCAACCATTCTTCATGCACTTGTTCTGAATCTACGGAAAAACCATACTCGTATCGGATGCCTTCGTGAATGAAAGATATCTCGAAACTTGAAGGAGCTTCGGCGAAATCCTTGTCTAGAAGAAATGGCGTCACTGGGATACTTGCTCCTGGCTCAATCTCAACCGATTGTGTGACCAGACGCCTGATGGTGAGGAGAGCTTTCATTAGGTTGCTCTTCCCCGATGCGTTTGCGCCGTAAATAACAGCGCTACGCAACAATCTCATTCCTACATCTGGGATCTCAGATGTATTCTCGAGAAGGGACTTATCTGAACTGGCGACCATGCTCAAGACTTGTTCTTCTTTGAAAGACTTGAAATTCCTGACTCGAAATTCAATAAGCATACCTAACCTCTTTTTGTCTGTACGTGGGGGGATATTTTGTGTGTTAATCTGATTACATGGATGATTTTACCAAAAATATGCACAAAAGTCAAGTATTTTAGTATAGTATCCAAATAACTGAGGATCGAGCAATTGTCAAACTATGCCAGGCATGGATAATAGTAAGGTCGAGAAAAGGGAATACGTATAACTTAGCAAAATAGTCAGCTGTATGCGGTTTGAACTTGGGCTAAGTATGTAGGTGTTGCGCAGCTGCATAAGTTACGGTCGGCAGGGCCATCGCCCACCCCGCCGCCACGCCCGAACCGGATGCGAGTGTTTGTGCAAGACTGCGCCTTACTGGCATCCGGCGCTTCAGACTACGGGCTTACAAACATCATCAGCACATTGACGCCCTATCTCCATTCGAATCACACATAAAACAGGAGGAAAAGAGAAATGTCCGTATCCTATAACCAAGAATCCGACACCCTGACCATCAAATTAGCCCCGGAGTCCTACGACGATCGGTACGAACTCGAAGCCGGGGATTTTACCGTCTCTATAGAAACCGACAGCCTGGTGAGGATCACCATCGCCAGAGCCAGCAAATTTCTCCACCGCGCCTTGGCCGCCGGCGTCGAGGTGGAAGATGCGCCCCCGGTGGCCCCGCCCCAGGCGGGCATGATCTGGCACGACGCCGATTCGAGCATGATCAGCGCCTTTGGCTACGATGAGGCGGAGGGCGTGCTGGAAGTGGCCTTTCATCGCACCGGCGTCTATCGCTACTACGATGTGCCCTTGCACATCTACGAGGGCCTGCGCGACGCCGAATCGAAGGGCCGCTATATGCGCGCGTGGATCATCGATATGTATCCCTACGAGAAGAAGCGCGGGCGCTGAGGAAAACAAGCGACAAACCAGCGGCGCGTAAGGCGCCGCAGGGATCATCGCTTCGCCACTGCGGCTACACGACAGCCAGCGCCGGAGACAATTTCTATACAACAGGAGGCCCACCGATGCACGATGATTATGAATATGAGGAGGATGAATTCGCCCAGTACTACTCCGACGAAGAATTGTACAAGATGCTCGAAAAGCTCAACGGCCTGACCAGCAAGTACGCCCCGTGGCGATCCACAAACGCCAGAAAACACCATGAAGACCTTTTCGGCGTGGACATTCAGCCGCGCGAGACCTACTACAAACGCAAGGTGGGGGCCGCCTGGGATAGCGTCGTCAAACTCTCGCGGCGATCCATGGTGCGCCTGCTCTACGCCCTTTTCGCCGGTAACCACGACCTGGAAGCCTTCGCCGAGTATATGCACGAGGAGCGGCTCAAGGAACTCCGAAAACTCCACAATCGTTTCAGCTTCGTCCCCGACGATGACGACCTAGAAGAGTAAACCATGTTCAAATCCAGAAGGGAATAGCCACGTTCATTGGCATCTGGCGCCTCTACCGCCAGGTTTGCCACTGGAAGAGCAACAATTCGAAGCATTGAGATTGGAAAAGGGCGTGTTAACGCTGTCCGAAGACGAGATGGCCAGCCTGGCCGCTCGGATTCGGGAAGAAATGGGGGAGTAAGGTTCAGCCATGGTTGTGTGGGACGGCTGAACAGTGACAGCGGAAAGTCGGACCTACGTCGGCGCCAAGGCGCAGGCGAAGACTGGATAAAGGAGGGTGAGACCATGAGAAGAGTACCCTGGAGGCAATACTTGATTTACATACTTGTCACGGCCATAACCTTGTTTACCAGTCGTCATTTGATGATATTGATCCACGAGTGGACGCATAGCAGTGTAGCATGGATACTCGGTCAAAAAGAACGGCCCTTTGACATTCACTATGGAGACTGGACTTTGCTGAATGTTGATGAGAAAGTGGATTATGAGATGCTTTTTTCTATAGGCAAGGGCCAGACAGCTTCAATAATTGCAGTTAGTGCACTTGTAGCTAACCTGGGAGTGTTTCTGCTATGTACACGACTGTTGTCGCGCGAGGCAATTCAACAACATAAATGGATCTATCAACTCATCTTCTGGTTTGCGGTGTCAAACATAGGCGAACTTTTTAGTTATGTTCCAATACGTACGTTCGTAGGAGATCGTGGGGATGTAGGACATTTTGCAGTTGGGCTAGGAATTTCTCCCTGGATAGCTTTTCTGCTAGGGAGTTTCATCGTGAGTACCGGGCTGTGGTACTTGTTCACAAGAGAATTACCAAATTTCTATCAAGTGATGTCCATCTCTACCAGAGTACCTCAGCGCATCTACATGGGGCTTGTGATATTTGTGATCTTCTTCTGGTATGGAGCAAGCGCTTTCCATGATTATGGAGCAGGCGACATGCGGAGCCTTTGGTCACTATTTTCAGCTATGATGGGAGTAATCTTGTTTGCTGTCTATAGAGGCTGATTAAAAGGAAACGGTTACATAGCAAATTATAGAGGGTCTTTTGGATTTTGCCGGGCAATCCCCTCAGTAGCCCTAG
>CAYXVS010000059.1:0-2924 GCA_964468735.1 uncultured Anaerolineales bacterium
CAAATTAACGCTTAATCTGCTTACATCTGCTCCATCTGCTGAGTGTCTTTTAGTGTGTATACGCGCACCGGCGCCTGCTTGCCCCGCACGTTGATTTTGCCCGCCGGCAGCAGATCCGACCAGACGGCTAACGCCTCCGCTGTGGCGCTGCTGAGCAGGACCGTCGCATCCAGTTCTTCGAGTTCTTTGGTCATCGACTCCAGGCGGCTGGCCAGATTGACGGTATCGCCGATAACGGTGTATTCCAGTCGCTCCTCACTGCCGACGTTGCCGGCAACGACCGGCCCTGTGGCGATGCCGATGCCGATGCGCAGCGCCGGTTCGCCGCGCGCGATTTGCTCGGCGTTGAAGGTGTCCAGCGCGGCCAACATCGCCTGCGCCGCCCGGACAGCGCGCGCGGCGTGATCCGGCGCCGGGTGCAGCGGCGCGCCGAAGACAGCCAGCAAGCTATCGCCGCCGAATTTGTTCACCAGCCCGCCCTGGACCACAATCGCGTCCGACATCGCGTCGAAGTAGCGATTGAGCAGCCCGATAATCCGTTCTGGCCCCAGTTGCTCCGTCATCGCCGTGAAGCCCCGAATATCCGAAAAGAGCACGGTCGCGTCGGTGAGTTGGCCGCCCAACTCCGCGCCGTGTTGAATCGCATGCTCGGCCACCTCCGGCGTGACGTAGAGGCTGAAGAGTTGGCGGACGACCTCTTCTTGGCGCAGGCCGTTGAGCATCGCGTTGAAGCCGGCGGCCAAATCGCCCAACTCATCGTTGGATGTGACCTGCACATCAACTTCCAGATCCCCTTGCCGAACGACCTTCATCTGTTCCTGCAACGTCTCGATGGGATCGATCAACGAGCTGCCCAGCGTCACGCCCAAGGTCACCACGACCACCATCCCGACGCCGACTAAGAAGATCTCCAAGTTGCGCAGCCGACGCAAGAAGAGCGCCGGATCATCGGCGGCGACGATCATTTCTGCTTGTTGATAAGCGGTCAGCGCCACTAAGATCAAGGGCAAGCTGCTCATCACAAAGAGAATCAAGATGCGCCACCGCACGGTGAGTCGGAAGGCCTCGACGTCCCCTAAATTGCCTTCTGGGAAGATGATGGGAAGTTCAGAGCGCCACATCCGCTCAGCGATAAAGTAGACCAGCAGCGAGGATAAGACGCCGGCCAATCCGCTGACCCCCAAAAAAGCCAGGAGGCCTAACCTGAAGCTATCGCTCCCCACCCCCCAGCCCACAAGGACACCCGCCAGCAGCCACATCAGAAAGGAGGTCATCGCTCCCATAACCGGCTGATTCAAAAAGTGCCGCTGAATATCATCCGGCGCGGGCGGTTGGGGCTGCTGATCGGCCGTCTCGATATACCATTCCCAAGCTCTGTCCTCGCGTTTTCTGCCGACGCGCGTGCCCAAGAACAGAAGCACCGCCGTCATTACAATCGAGAAGATAAGGCTGACCATGCCATCCTCATCATCCAGTGAAATCGGCATCAATCCGCTCAGTATAAAGTAGAATGTTGAGGACGCCGCGCCCAGGGCGTTAGCCAGCAAAATTACATTGTTCAATCGGCGGCGGAATCTCTTGCGTCGCGCGCGTTCGTCTGACATCAATTCACCTCCATTCGACTCGCTCTCACGTCCAGCCTAGAACAGAGCGCTCTGCTCCATCTGATCGTAGGGAATGCTTAGATGCTCATAGGCCAATTTCGTCGCCGTGCGTCCGCGCGGGGTGCGACCGATGAAGCCCAGTTGCAGCAGATACGGCTCGACGACGTCCATAATTGTATCGGAGGCCTCGCCCACCGACGCCGCGATGGTCTCCAGCCCCACGGGGCCGCCGCCAAATTTCTCGATGATCGTCCGCAGCACGCGCCGATCCAAGTCGTCCAGCCCGCGCTCGTCGATCTCCAACAGCGCCAGCGCCTCCTGGGCAATCGGCTCGGTGATGACGCCGTCGCCGCGCACCTGCGCGTAATCGCGCACGCGGCGCAGCAGGCGCAGCGCGACGCGCGGCGTGCCCCGTCCCCGGCGCGCGATTTCCATGCCGCCGGCGGGATCCATGGGGACGTCCAGCGCCTGCGCCGCGCGCGAGACGATCACGGCCAGATCCTCGCGATCGTAGAAATCTAAGCGGTAGATCGCGCCGAAGCGCGTGCGCAACGGCGCCGAGAGCAAGGCCAGGCGCGTCGTCGCGCCGACGACGGTGAAGCGCGGCAGGCTCAACCGCACCGTCCGCGCGCCCGGCCCCTGCCCGATCACCAGATCCAACGCGAAATCCTCCATCGCCGGGTAGAGAATCTCCTCCACCACCTTCCCCAGGCGATGCACCTCATCGATGAAGAGGATCTCTTTTTCGTGGAGATTGCTCAGAATCGCGGCCAGATCGCCGGCGCGCTCAATCGACGGCCCGGCGGTGATGCGGATGTTCGCGTTCATCTCGCGAGCGATGATGTGGGCCAGCGTCGTCTTTCCCAGGCCCGGCGGGCCGTAGAAGAGCACGTGCTCCAGCGCCTCGCCGCGCCCTTGAGCCGCGTCGATCAGGATGCGCAGATTTTCGCAGACGCGATCCTGGCCGATGAGGCTGTCTAGGCGCTTGGGGCGCAACGCGCGATCCAAGGCGATGTCTTCGGCTTCCGCTTCTGGGGATACGGTTCGTTGTTCTTCGTTCATATACTAACGTGACTCCCGCGTGTGACTCGATGATTAAATAGCCGTCCACCCTTCCAAAGTTTACGCAGGCTATTGTGATAGCAAGGCGATGCTGCATCCCTAAGTACGCCGGATAGGCGGTCATCTGAAACCTTCGCAAGGGTTGGCCTAGGTTAATCTTCCCATGTTTTCGCCAATACGCAACGTCGGACAATCTATACAAAGTGAAACCCGACAGCCTTGAAAGGTGAGAGGTATCCTATTGACATGTCAGACAAC
>CAYXVS010000059.1:3024-10594 GCA_964468735.1 uncultured Anaerolineales bacterium
GTGAAACCCGACAGCCTTGAAAGGTGAGAGGTATCCTATTGACATGTCAGACAACTGACATATAATGAAAAATGACCAAGGAGATGATGCATGCCATCCGTTGAGCCAATTAATATCCAATCGCCTCACGTCCAAGTCGAAGCAGCGCTGACCAAGCTGGTCAAAGAGATGCGACCCGGCGATCAGCTTCCCCCGGAGCCGAAACTTGCCCGACAACTTGGGGTCTCGCGCGCCACGCTGCGCGAGGTGCTCCGCCTCTTCGTCGACCGCGGTATCTTAGCGCGCCGCCACGGCGTCGGCACCTTCGTCGCCTCGCGCATCCCCGTGCTGGAAACCGGCATCGAGGTGTTGGAGAGCATCGACCGGATGTCGGAGCGGCTGGGCCTGGAGACCGAGATGGCGCATCTGGAACTTGTCGAGCGCCTAGCCACCCCCTTCGAGGTCGCGGGCCTGGGGATGCCGGAAGGCAGCGCGGTCGAGGTGTTGGTCGTTAACCGCGTCATCGCAATTGCGGGGGAGCCGGTGGCCGATCTCCGCGATATTGTACCCCAGACCTACCTTCAAAAGGACGACCTCAACGAGGACTTTCGGGGATCGGTATTGGATGTCTTCTTGAAGCGCGGCACGCCGATGCTCTCCACCTCGCGCACCGAGATCATGGCCGCCTCCGCGACGTCCAAATTCGCGCAGCGCCTGCACATCCCCCGCCAAACCGCCCTTATCAAGTTGGTCGGTCAGCTCTACAGCTTCGATGAGAAGGTCATCGACTATTCGGTCAGCTACTTCGTCCCCGGCCACTTCAAGTTCCACGTGATCCGCCGCGTGACGTAACGCTCTCAATCGTCAGGAGGATCAGGCGCTTCCCCCTGACGAGAGCATCTCTTTCATTAAAGATGATGAAAGATGCAGAAGATGTACCTAGCAACCAGTAACCATTTAATCAACAGGAGGTTTATCTGAAATGCGTAGTTTTATGGGTCGTGACATTATCTCTCTAAAGAACTTCGAGCGCAACGAGTTCTTCCGCGTCTTGGAGATCGCCGAGGAGCTGGAGCCAATCGCGCGCAATCGCCAGAACGTGGATCTACTCGAGGGCAAGACGCTGGTGACGGCGTTCTATCAACCCTCGACGCGGACGCGCCTGGCCCACGAGGCCGGGATGCTCCGTCTAGGCGGGAGCGTCACCGGCTTCGCCGATGCCAAGATGACGCGCGCGGGCGACTTCTACCAGGAGTCGATCAAGGACACGTTCAAGATGCTGGAGTGCTACGGCGACGTCATCGTGATGCGCCACTTCCAGCAGGGCGCGCCGGCCGAGGCCGCCAAGTGGGCGAGCATTCCCATCATCAACGGCGGCGATGGCTGGGGCGAGCACCCCACCCAGATTCTGACCGATCTCTACACCGTGCTGCGCGAGAAGGGTACCATCGACGGGCTGCGCTGGGTCGCCGTGGGCGATATGCGCATGCGCACGATGCACTCGCTGGGCTACGCGCTGACGCAGTTCGATTGCCCCATCACCTTCGTGGCGCCGCCTGAGATGGACATGCCCGATAATTACAAAGAGGATTACGAGGCGATGGGCCTGGACTTCACGTTTGCCGACCACGTCGGCGACGTCATCGGCGACGCGGATGTCATCCTAGTCGAACCGACCATCCAGCCCGACTACACCAAGTCCCGCGACGAGCGCAAGGGCGACGTGCCCACCACGCCCGCCAACTACAAAATCACGCGCGATCTGCTCGTCAACAAGGCCAAGTCCGACGCGATCCTCCTCCACTCGCTGCCCCGCATGGACGAAATCCCCGCCGATGTGGACATCACCCGCTGGTCGCGCTACTGGCAAGAGGGCTTCAACGGCGTCGTGATGCGCATGGCGCTGCTGTCGCTCGTCTTGGGCGCGATGGAATAGGAGTAATGGTATAGGCGAAACATATTGCGTAAAGCGTAAGGGCGTCGCGCTTTTAAATTATGTTTCACGCTTTACGCACCTTTATCACGAATAGCGCAGATCAGGCATCATCTTCTCCCGGTTCGCCGTATAGTTGGGGATTTGATGATCCCCTCCGAGCTATATTCAAGGAGTGACCGATGAAAGTTCTGAAAATTCAGATCGAATTAGAGGATGAGATAGCCCGCACGTATCAAAAAGCCCCCCAAAGCGTGCAAGCCGAGTTGCGAGAAGGGGTTGCTCAGTGGTTACAGCAAACACTGCACAGGCTACATAGCGAAGCGGCAACAGATCCATGGATGGATTTCCTCTCGCACATTCAGGAGTACGCAGTGGACACCGGCATAGAAGATCTCTCGCTTAATCACGAACATTACCTCTACGGGGGGCCAAAGCGGGCATGAGACCCATTTTCGTGGATACGGCGGCCCTGATTGCCTTGGGTAACAAACGGGATTGGTTTCATATCCAGGCGACGAAGCTTCTCAAGCAATGCATTACCGAACAAAGGCGCTTTGTCACCACGAATGCCGTGCTATTGGAACTCACAAATGCTTTCAGCGCTGCAACGTATAAATCGGTGGCATTGCGACTCATCTATCTCATTCAAACATCGCCTCAATGGGACATCGTGTGGATGAGGCTTTGATGGAACGTGGCCTGAAACATTTTGCCCAACGCGCCGATAAAGATTGGAGCTTGGTGGATTGTATTAGTATGCTGATTGCTGAAGATTTTGGCTGCGCTGAAATCTTTACCAATGACCATCATTTTGAACAAGCTGGTTTTGTGAATTTGATGCATAAAGAATAATTCTAAAACAGGAGTAGATACTATGATCACTAACTTACGTGGCCGCGATTTAATCTGCGATCTCGACTTTTCCAAGGAAGAGGTCGAGACCGTGTTGGACACCGCTTGGGACCTCAAACGCAAGCGGGCGCTGGGGGAACCGCATCCCTACCTGCGCGACAGAACCTTGGGGATGTTGTTCTTCTTCAGCAGCACGCGCACCCGCTGCTCGTTTGAGTCGGGGATGGCGCAGTTGGGTGGGCACGCCGCCTTCATCGAATCCCGCACGACGCAGGTCTCCCATGGCGACACCGCCAAGGAGATCGGCGAGATTTTGGGCCGCTACTTCGATGGGCTGGCCATCCGCCAGTGCGATTGGGACTACGGCAACAAGTACCTCAACTGGGTCGCCGAGGCCTCGCGCGCACCGGTGCTGAATATGCAGTGCGATATGTACCACCCGCACCAATGCCTGGCCGATCTGATGACGATCCAGGAGAAGAAGGGGAAGAATCTGCGCGGCAAGAAGATCGTCGTTTCGTGGGCCTACGCTTCGTCGTATCTCAAGCCCATCTCCGTGCCGCAATCGCTCATCTTACAGATGCCCCGCTTCGGCATGGATGTGACGCTCTCCTATCCGCCGGAGTTCAAGCTGATGCCCGACGTGGTCGAGCGCGCGCGGGAACAGGCCCGCCAGCACAACACCAAATTCGAGATCGTCCACGATATGCGCGAAGGCTTCGAGGACGCCGACGTGGTCTATGCCAAATCCTGGGGCCCCCTGCTGACCACAGCCGATCCCGACGAGGGCAAGCTCATCCAGGATCAATACCAGGATTGGATCACCGATGCCGAGAAGATGAAACTCGCCAAACCCGACGCGATTTATATGCACCCCCTCCCCGCCGACCGCGATGTCGAGGTCACCAGCGAGGTGATGGATGGCCCCAACTCGGTCGTCTTTGATCAGGCCGAAAATCGGATGCACGCGCAAAAGGGCGTCATGGCCCTCACAATGTGGTAAAACAGGTTACAAGTTGAACGTTGAAAGTTATAAGTTGATATCCAAGACCAACCTTCAACGTTCAACTTCAAACGTTTAACTAAAAAATAAGGAGTGACTTATGAGCAAGAAGAAATGGGCCGTGATTGCCATCGGCGGCAATTCACTGATTAAAAGCAAGCAGCACCAGTCCGTTGAAGACCAGTACAAGGCGGCGGGCGAGACCGCCCATCACATCGCCAATATGATCGAGGCCGGATGGGATGTCGCCATCGGGCACGGGAACGGGCCGCAGGTGGGCTTCATCCTGCGCCGCTCCGAGATCGCCGCGAAGGTCGCGGGCATGCACGAGGTGCCGCTGGACGTTTGTGGATCGGATTCCCAGGGCGCCATCGGCTACGCGCTCCAGCAGAATCTCAACAACGAGTTCTACAAGCGCGGCATCGAGAAGCACGTCGCCACCGTCATCACGCAGGTGCTGGTGGATAAGGAAGATGACGCTTTCAAAAACCCCTCCAAGCCCATCGGCACCTTTATGGAGGAGGATGAGGCCAAGAAGCGCGCCGATTCCGACGGCTGGGACATCGTCGAGGACGCCGGGCGCGGTTGGCGGCGTGTCGTCGCCTCCCCGTTGCCCAAGCAGATCGTCGAGCTGGACGCGGTCAAGACGCTGCTGGATAATGGCATCTGCGCCATCACCGTGGGCGGGGGCGGCATCCCCGTGATCGAGGACGAAGAGGGCAACCTGGTCGGCACCGCCGCTGTCATCGATAAGGATTTCGCCTCGTCGCTGCTGGCGCAGGCCGTCAACGCTGATCTCTTCCTCATCTCCACCGCCGTCGAGAAGGTCGCCCTCAACTTCAATAAACCCAACCAGGAAGACCTGGACACGATGACCGTCTCCGAGGCCCAGCAGTACCTAGAAGAAGGCCACTTCGCCAAGGGCAGCATGGAACCCAAAATCCGCGCCATCCTCTGGTATCTGGAGGCCGGCGGCAAGAAAGCCATCGTCACCGACCCCGCGCACATCATGGAAGCACTCGAGGGCAAGACCGGCACGCACATCATCCCCGACCCCGCCTGACACGTTGACCTAAAACAGCCTTGGAGATTTAGAGGGAGCGTCTAGCCTATCTCTAAATCTCCGGGCTTAATTTCCGGGCAGAAGTTAGAAGAAGGTGGGAAGCGCAATGGACAAGCAAAAAGTGATGTCCCGTCAACATGCCGCCGCCTCGTCATCATTTAATCAGCAGATCCAACATCATTTGGAAGCCTTAGTCTGGCTGATGGCGGCCGAGAACCGACGAATGACCTACCAGGAATTTTTATCATGGGCCGATGAAGATACGTTGGCTGAGTGGGTAAATGGGGAGGTGCTGATGACATCACCGGCGAGCACGCGCCATCAAAAGCTCTGCGGTTTTTTGGCCAACATCTTGCAAGTTTTCACACGCTATCGCGATCTCGGCGTCGTTATGACGGCGCCTTTTCAGATGAAACTAGAGAACGGTCGCGAACCGGATATTTTATTTGTGAAGACGGCCCATGTAGACCGCTTGCAAGCCACCTATTTGGAAGGCCCCGCCGATATGGTCGTTGAAGTTATTTCGCCGGAAAGTATTGGGCGGGATCGCGGCGATAAGTTCTACGAGTATGCCCAAGGGGGCGTGCCTGAATACTGGCTGGTCGATCCTCAACGTCAGCAGGCCGAGTTCTACGAGTTGGTGAGCGGTTACTACCAAGTGCGCTTTAGTGGACATAAGGGGCGTTATGAAGCGCTGACGTTGCCCGAATTCTGGATGCGTGTCGAGTGGTTATGGGAGGATCCTTTGCGTTCACCCATTCGCGCGCTAGCGGAGATTGTAGGGATGGACGCCGCCGTGATGGACGCCTTCGAACAAGCATTGAAGGGTCAAGGCGGAAAAAGCACAGAATAAGGGACTCATTACGGCGGGAGAGGCAATAGGAGCATACATGTCAATCTCACGACCGCTAATCAATTTCTTATAGGGGAACTATCCATGCCCAAAACCGCTGGTGAGCTAACAGATGCTGAGATACAAAACTATCGGGTTGCGGCGCAACAACGAGCAACTCAAATGCAACGTGAGTCAGAAGCCCGTGCAGCTCATGCGCTTCATATAGCTAGACAAGCCGCCGCTCTGCTCAAATCAGACTACAGCGCACGACGTGTGTGGTTGTTCGGCTCAGTTGCGCGCGGCATGCGGGTACATCCCCGCTCGGATATAGATATAGCTGTCGAAGGATTGCCGGCTGAGCATTTTTGGGCAGCTTGGCGCCGGTTGGATACGTTAGCTCCTGGAGAAACTATAGACCTCGTGCCTATAGAAAGCGCCTCTCCTGCATTGCTGAAGGAACTTCAGCGAGAGGGTGTGGAATTATGAAACAACGCTGGAAAACATTGGCACAGCGAATACACATGGAAATCGCGGAGATAGATCAAGCTGCGAACAATGCGATTCGTCACTGGCAACGTTATCAGGAGGACACTGATGATCGTGAGGCATTTCTTAACTCAGTTGCTCTAAATTTACACAGCTTCTACAATGGCATCGAACGTATCCTGGAATTGATCGCAATGGAGTTAGATGACGGCACATTAGGTGGAGAGGCGTGGCACGCGGAACTATTGCGACAGATGCAGTTAGAATTGCCAAGCGTGCGCCCGGCCGTGCTGACCAGGGAGTCTGGCTGTACATTAGATGAATATCGTAAATTTCGGCATTTAGTGCGTCATATCTATGCAAATAGGCTCGATGCCAGACGAATCGCCCCCCTCATAAAGCAATTGCCCACGATATGGCAAGAAGTAAAGCAGCAATTGATAGATTTCGCTGATTTTCTATCATTGCTAGGGGATTAGCGTGAATCCATCTCCATCAGCCCTACAACCGCTCATTCATACCATCGGACATAGCAACCACACCACCGAAGCCTTCATCGCCCTGCTGCGCCAGCACGCCATCGAGACCGTTATCGATGTCCGCAGCCAGCCGTATAGCCAATGGGCCACGCAGTTCAATCGCGAGACCTTGCGGGCGGATTTGGAGCGCGTGGGCATCCATTATCACTTTATGGGGGAGACGTTAGGCGGACGCCCCACTGATCCGGCGCTGTACGCTCCCGGCCAAGAGCGCCCCGATTATCGACAGATGGAACAAACAGCGGCGTATCAAGGCGGCATCGCAGAGGTGCTCGCGATGGCTCACGAGTCATCGCTCGCGATCATGTGCAGCGAGGGCGATCATCGCCAGTGCCACCGCCATCTATTGATCACCCAGACGCTGCTGAAGCACGGCGCGGAGGTGCAACACATCCAGCCGGACGGCGCCACCGTCGCAGGTCAAGTCGAAGCTGAGCAATTGGCTCTCTTTGGGTAAGCTAACATGACGAAAACCATTTACACCACCGGATACCAGCGCAAATCGTTAGCGACCTTCATTGACCAATTGCGCGCCGCCGACGTGCAAGCCGTCATTGACATCCGACTGCGCAACACGTCGCATCTGGCCGGATACACCAAGCGCGATACGCTGGACTTCCTGCTGCGCGCGGGCTTCGACATCGCCTACGAGCATCGCCCTGAATTGGCCCCCACGCCGGAGATTTTAGACGCCTACAAAGCAACATCCGATTGGGACGCTTACGTGGCGCAGTTTCTTCCCCTGTTAGACGCGCGGAACGCCGAGGCCATCGGGCGCGAGCTGCTGGAGCGCTACGCGACGATCTGCCTCCTCTGCGCCGAACCGACGGCGGAGCAATGCCATCGCCGATTGGTCGCCGAATATTGGGCCGAACGC
>CAYXVS010000059.1:10694-14172 GCA_964468735.1 uncultured Anaerolineales bacterium
CTCATCTTAGCCATGACCAAAATGAAAAGCGGTATCTGCACGGCGGGCTTCACGACCGAGCGCGCGCCGGTGACGGGCTTGCGCTGGGTGCGTCCTACCCGCGAATTCGACACGGTTCTGCCGGAGGATATGATGGACGCTGACGGGCGCTTGATCCACTGCGGGGATGTCGTCTCCTTGAAGTTGATCGCGCCCCGGCCCGATCCGCCGCACATCGAAGATTGGGTGACCGACTTTGTGCGTCATCGTCCCCAACGGTTGCGACGCCTGGAAGGCGCGAAACGCGCCGCCTTTTTCCAGAATTATTTGGATCAGGCGCCCGCCGAGGTGTTCATCGATCACACCCGCTCCCTGTGCCTGGTGCAGCCGGAGCAAGTATGGGCCTCCTTCTTTCTGGATAAGTACTCCGGCAAGTACCAGGCGCGCCTGCGCTTCACCTTACCTGGCAAGCACCAGTGCCCCCGCGCATTACAATCGCGCGGCCTGCCGGTGACCGATCTGAAGTGGCGCGCGCTGGGCCGGCAATGGCTGGCGACCCATCCCGCCAGCGTGCTCTGCCTGGAGCACGACGCGCTCCTGGAACGCCTCTCCGCCACAGCGCTCTACCTGACGCTCGGCATCAGCCGGCAATGGCAAGGCGAATATTGGCCCCTAGTCCACGCCGTGCATATTGTGCCGGATTACGAAGCCCACATCGACCTGGAAAATCTATGAGCCGCGATATCTTAGCCGAGATCGGCCTATCCTTAATCCAAGTGAGCGAGCTGAACAGCAGGGATCGCAGTCGCCTGCTGAGTTTCCTCCTGCGCTGGGAACATATCGCCGTCCTGCACGACTGTCTCGACATCCTGATCCCCCGCCATCCCACATTGGTCTCGCTGTTGGATTTGCGGGTGAAGGCCTTGCGGGCGGAGGCGCGCCTCGACGAAGCGCTAGGCCTGATGCACGAGCGACTGAAGCGCAAAAGCTCCCTCACCGCGCAGGCGCTGCTGGCGCAACTTCACTTGGAAAAATCAGAAGAAGAGGCAATCGCGACCGCCTACGACATCGCGCGCCGGCTGAAGCAAGAGCGCCCGGAGACCATCACCGCCTGGCGCTCGCTGGCCCAAGTCGAGTTGGCGCGGGGAGATACGGACGCGGCGCGCCAGGCCTACCAAAAAATCCACACCCTCAGCGCCAGCAACCGCAGCTATCTGCTCGGCATGATGCGCGTCTATCAGGCGCAGGGCGATTGGGTCACAGCCAGCGGCTATGCCGTGCGGTTGTTGCGCACGGCGGAAGCGGGCGCGCCGCTCCCCGTGCGCTATTTGCGTCAATTGCGCGCCTACTTCCAGGCCAGCGGCGAGGCGACCCGCGTCGCCGATATGGAGGCTGCGCTCCAGCAGCGCTACGCCGAGGACGTGACCAAGTTCCAAAATCACTTTGGGGATGTCGTATCTCCTGAGCCATCACTTGCCCCGCATGGTGCGCCCCAACCCGCGCCCGAAAAATTCCTCCCCACCTATGATCAAGTGCCGGTCTCCGAAGACGAACGCCAGCGCATCACGGAGGCCGCCCGCCGCTTCTTCGGCTTCACCAAACTGCTGCCCGGCCAAGTGGAAACGATGGCCTGCGTCTTGCGCCAGGAGGATGTGTTGACCATCTTGCCCACCGGCGGCGGTAAATCGCTCTGCTATCAACTGCCCGCGCTGCTGGCGGAAAACGGCGTCACGTTGGTCATCTCCCCCTTGATCGCCTTGATGAAGGATCAGGTGGATTCGCTGCCGGACGATCTGCGCGCGCGCGCCACGACGATCAACAGCAGTCTGGGCGGCGACGAGCTGCGCCATCGCCTGGAGCAAGCGCAGAACGGCGCGTATCGCCTGCTCTATGCCGCGCCGGAGCGCCTGCGCCAGCCCGTTTTTCTGCACGCGATGCGCCGCGCCGGGATCAATTACTTGGTTGTGGATGAAGCGCACTGCGTCAGCGCGTGGGGCCACGATTTTCGCCCCGATTATCTGGCGCTGGGGCAAGTGCGCGAGGCCCTGGGCCATCCCCCGCTGCTGGCGATGACGGCCACCGCCCCACCGCGCGTGCGCCAGGACATCATCCGGCATCTGAACGGAAAGGCCGGCGCGGAGGTGCGCATCGTAGCCGGAGACATCACGCGCCCCAATCTGCAACTTGAGGTGTTTCACGCGCGTGATTTGGACGCCAAGCTGCGGCGGCTTCTGGCCTTTTGCCGGGCCACAGAAGGCAGCGGCATCGTCTACGCGGGCACCCGCGCGCGCTGCGAGCGCCTGGCCGCGCTGCTCCAACGCTACGGCATCGACGCCACGCACTATCACGCGGGCATTCACAATCGCCACGCGGTGCAGGATGCGTTTATGACCGGGCGCGTGCGCGTCGTCGTCGCGACCATCGCCTTCGGCCTGGGAATCGACAAGCCCGACATCCGCTTCATCGTTCACTTTATGCCGCCCGCCTCGCTGGAGTCCTATTATCAGGAAGCCGGGCGCGCGGGCCGCGATGGCCTCCCGGCGCGCTGCCTGCTGATGTACGCCGCGACCGATCGCGGGACGCTGACGCGGCGCACCAATCGCGACACCCTGCCCGTCGAGTTTCTGCGCCAGGCGTATGCCGCCGTCCAACGCCGGGTCGGCGCGGAGAGTTGGGGACAGGTGGCGCTGGGCGATCTGGAGCGCGATCTGCGCACCGATAACGATGTGCGCATCCGCGTGGCGCTGAGCCTCTTAGAAGAAGCGGCCCTGCTGCACCGAGGCCCGGATATTCCCAGGGCGGCGCAACTCTGCCTCGCCAACGTCGATGAGGACGCAATGAAAGCGCACGACGCGCATCTGGCGGCTTTCTGCCGCGCGGCGCGCCTGCGACCGGAGCAGTGGCTCACTGTGGATCTGGCCGAGGCAGCGCGGGAAGCGCAGCTCTCGCTGGAGACGCTGGAAAGCCAACTCCTCACGTGGGCGGATGCGGGCTGGTTGAGCCATCGTTTTTCGGGCCGCGATCTCTATGTGGCGTTGTTGCCGCCGCCCAAAGACGCCGCCGCGCGCGTCGCGGCCTTGTTGGAGCGCTACGAGACGATCCAGGCGCAGCATGTCGACGAGATCACAGCCTACGCGCGTACCATCCGCTGTCGTCACGGCTATTTGAATGCGTACTTGGGCGGGCGCGCCATCGAAAAATGCCCGGCCTGCGATAATTGCATCGAGACCCCGCGCGCTACGATGGATGATCTGCCGGACACGCGCGAGCAACTCCTCGCCATCCTCCAGTGCTTGGCGGCGACGCAATGGGGCTGGGGGCGGCGCAATTTGAGCCGCATCCTGCGCGGCGACGACCAAGCGCCGGCCCGCGCGCGCCGGCACGAGACCTTTGGCGCGCTGGCCTTTCGCTCCGCCACCGCGATTCGCCATCTGGTGGAGCGCCTAGAGCACGCGGATCTCATCACCGCGCACCAACTCAATCACGGCGGCGTCGTGCT
>CAYXVS010000060.1:0-14103 GCA_964468735.1 uncultured Anaerolineales bacterium
GCAAGGATTTCCTGCGCACCATCGGATATAAGCTGTAGATCACACCCTTGCGAAGGTTGCTTCAGAATCTCAAAGCCTGCGTCGCACTTATACGGCGAAAGATAGCTTAGTTCAAAGGCACTTGCTAACCTTCGCAAGGGTTGGTAATGATCCCCCAAGGAAACCGCACGGATGCAATGGCTCGACGTGGTCGCTCAAGATCCCGTACCGTGGTTACTCGACCCCGAAAACCCCTCGGTGCGACTTCTGACGCTGCGCCATATCTTCGGGAAGCATGAGGAAGACTTAGCGGGAGAGAAAACCCGCCTACTCGAATGGAAGTCAATCCAATCCCTCAAGTACCATTGGAACGCGGTTAATTTCTGGGGACGGGCACATGATCCCTATTACGGTGGAGCTATGGGGAGCTTCGGCACACTGTACACGCTGACCCAATGGGGCGTGCCGAAATTTCCCGAAGTCGAGCCGGCGTGCGAGAATCTACTCACGCGGGGGCGCAGCAGTGATGGGCGCTTCTCACCGGGAGAATCCTTGGCCGCGCCGTGGCTGTGCTACACCGGCATGGCCCTGCAGATCATGTTCCACTTCGACCTGCGCAACGACATGCGCGTGCGCTCTGCGCAGGCCTCGCTCATTCAAGCGATCCTATTGCGTCCTGAACTGCTGGATTGTCCCATCGCAGGCGGCCCATGTCGCGCAGGGCTGGTGAAGGCGCTGGGCGCACTGGTCAGCATTCCCGCCTCGGAGCGGAGCAGCGACGAGAACGAGGCTATCGACGTGCTGTGCGAGCGGCTGCTCAATACCCCCTATGATTTCGAGGGCCGGGATGCCGAATGGCTCATGCTGGGCATTCCGCGCTATTACGACGCCGACCTCTCGGAACTCTGTCACGTGATGGCCCAGACGCCGTATCGGACCCATCATCGCTTCCATGATCTGTTAGGGCACCTGATCGATCTCCAGACGCCGATGGGACGCTGGCGTAAGCGCCGCTCAACGACGGCCTACTCCGACGAGCGGCTCTCCCATCCCAGTCGCTGGTTGACCTTTGAAGCCACCCACACGCTGATGCTTGTGTATGGAGGCAACACCTATGCGACCTGAAGCCCAAGGGACACAAGCGCCACGCTACAAAATCATCCCGCGCACGCTGATCTTCCTCACCCGCCCGCCGGATGACGTGCTGCTCCTCCGGGGCGCCGAGGACAAACGACTCTGGGCCGGGAAGTACAATGGCCTGGGCGGCCACATCGAGCCGGGAGAGACGCCACGTCAAGCCGCCGTGCGCGAACTACAAGAAGAGGCCGGGCTAACCGTGCCCGACCTCGATCTGCGCGCCGTGATCCACGTGACGATGCCGGAGCCGCCCGGCGTGATGCTCTTCGTCTTCGTGGCCCCCGCGCCCGCCAACGCGATCCTCTCCCCCTCCGAGGAGGGCACGCCCGTCTGGGTGCGCCGCGACGCGCTGACGTCACTCCCGTTGGTCGATGATCTCCCCGAGCTGCTGCCGCGCGTGCTCTCCCCCGGCCCGCTGGTCTTCGGGCGCTACCTCCTCACCGAGGAAGGGATGCACATCGCATTTGAGTAGCATGCCCTACGCCTCGTCAGCGCCTACCTCGAGACCCGTCTGCATCTGCTCCAACATCTCGCGCAGATCAGGCGCCAGCCGCGAACGCTCCAGCGACTGCTGAATCGCCTGAGCCAACTCCCCCGCAAGCTCTGGATACTCCTGAACCAACCAGGTGACCAGCATCGCCAGCGCAATCTCCACCTCATCCTCTGGCGGATGGATGGGGCGCAGCTCTCCCAGAACCAACCTCGCGCCACAGCCCGGACATCGCCCTTCCGAAAGATCCTCAATGGGATAACCACACACGTGTCGGTATTGCCATTTATCTGCCATCGATAGACACTCCTTTTGATCTAGTTGATCTGGATAATTAAACATCCGCCACGCCCTCAGTCTATCTGAGCACGACCGTGGGTCAACGCCCACGCCTCCTCCTCGGCGATTTCGCGCAGCGCCATGGGAAAATGCCCGTGCAGGGGCGAAGCCTGCGCGCCCACGCGCACACCCAAGGCCAGCAGCCACGCGATAGGCTGCCCTGGCCCGCTGAGGGCAACCGCTCGCTCCAATTCCTTCACGCCGCCGGGATCCCAGCCGCCAAAGAGCGCCGTGAGAAAGCCGTAGGTCGGCAGGGTGAACAGCAACACGGCCAACGCGATGAAATAGCTCCGCGCCGGGGAAAAGGGCAACGCACGCAAGAATAGATCGTCGATGGTACGGAGCAGGTTGTAGAGCAACACCGCTGCCCCGGTCGGCGCGATCCACGTCTGCCAGAACGCGAGGCGTGGGCGCCAGACGTATCGCCGGATCAGGAGCCAGCTCACCGCCCCTTTGAGCAACAGCACGGTGAACATCGCGATCACGCGACTCCAAATTCCCCACGGCGCAATCAACACGACGATCAACCCCAAGGTGACCGCCTCAGCCCCGACCTGCACGACCGATTCGAGCAGCGGATGGCCGGTGGCCTCCCACACGCGATCCGCGCACCAGAGAACCCCTTGTAGCGCGCCCCAGAGCAGCACCGGCCCCAGCAAGCGAACGGCATCCTCACTCGGTTCCCCGAATCCTCGCAGAATGAGCGTCTCGCCCAAAGCGCTGAGCAGCGCCAGGAGATAAAATCCCACCCACAAGCCGTAGTGCAGCCCCTCGCTGGCGTAATAGCGCGCGAGCGTCCTGTAGCCCTGCACGTGCGCCTCAGCGATGGCCGGCATCAAACTGGCGTAGAGGCCCTCCGCCAATACCTCGTAGGCGAGCAGGAGCATCCACGGTGAGGGCACAACTGCGTCGGTGGGCATGATCTGTGAGAGCACAATCGCGCTTAAGGCCGAGGCCAACGCGCCAAGCGTCAATCGCGCGCCAAAGCTCAACAATCGATTCAACACCCGCCGGTCAAAGGCCGGGAGCAAAATCGCACGCGGCGCATAGCCCAGCTTGCGATAGAGACGCAGCCCCACCGCGAAGCCGATCCACTCCGAAAAGTAAATCCCCAAGCTCAGGCCCAAGACGCCGCCCAACGCATCGCCCAGCACGGGATTGAGCGCGCCCCATCGCCGCCCGACTAAGATCAAAGCGCTCTGGATTGCAAGCGGGCTGATGACCACCACAAGCTTGAGGAGCTGCGCGTAATCCAACCGCTGGTTGGCGCGAAAGAAGAGGTGAAAAATGCGCAGGAAACCGGGAAATTGCAGCACCGCGCGGAAGACGAAGTAGAAGGAAAGATGGGCCAACGCCGTGTCGGGGAAAACCAGCGCCGAGAGCAACCCGATGATGCTCAATTGCAACGCACCGCTGATCACCTGCCACCAGAGATAGGCCTGAAAGTATCGAAATGCCCGCTCAGGCCAGCGCACGTGCGTGATGGCGAAGTAGCGCACCGCCGCCGTTCCCGTGCGTACATCAAAGAGAATCGCCACGATCGTGAGCCAGCGAACGACCTGCTCCCAGAATCGCAGCGGCTGCGCCCACGGGAGTAACCACTGGGGCAGCGCGAATTCATGATAGGCCAGCAGCGGGAGAAACATCAGGCTGCCGACGCCCAAAAGCGTGAAAAATCCGGCCAGGGGCCGATGGAAACCCACAAAGCGCCAGCTTGCCAACTCGGTGGATTCTCCAGAAGGCTCATCGGATTTAGCAGATTCGTCGGATTGGGGTGCGCAGATACGAAGAGTAGTCATAGCCTTAGGATGCAAAAAGAGGTGGCGGCGGGCGATGAAAAAGGCGCCCCAGGTGAACAGCAAGAGCGCCCCCGACCCCGCAGCGAGGCCGATGCGCAATCGCCCTTTCGGGATGGGCGCGCGCGGATAGTTACCAAAGGTGAAGATCCGAGGGGATTGCGCCGCCTCAGCGATGAGGCGGTAGATAAGGTAATGAAAATAGGGCCAGTCGAGCCACGGGGCATTGCTCTCGTGGCCGAGCCAGCCGCTCACGAAGAACGCCTGGCGCTCCTCTTGGCCGCGCAACCGTTGCAAAATCGGTTCGTTGGCCGTGGTGGCGACGATGGGGCGCAGCAAGTTGGGATTGGAGACGACCGTCCGCGCGTGGATGGGCGGCGCGGATCGCCAATTGATGCTCTCTTGAAGCGGATCGTACGCCTCGCTCTCACGAAGCTCCCTGGGCCTCTCCCCTCGCGCCATCCCGAAGGTGCTTACGCCCAAGAGCGCATTCATATCGGCGATATCCGCCGGGAAGGTTTGCCCAGCAAAGAGCACCAGGCCAAGATCACCATCCCTGATCTCCTTGCCAAATTCGCGCAACGTCTCGTGCGTGAGCGGGGCGTTGTTGAGCACCAACACCTGGGCTAACTCCGGCTGATCCACGCGAACAATGTACGGCGCATTCAGGCGAATCGCCTCGGCGATCTGATCCTCCGGCCCAATGTAGTAGACTCCCACCGCATTGGTGGGAGTCTGTGCCAGGGTGAGCGTACCGTATCCTAACCCCATAAGCAAGATGAGGCAAATCGGCCATCGCCACAGTCGCCAATTCATAAAACTCCCGATATGAGCCTCAGGACACGCCCCCGGAACATCTACCCCAGGCAGATGCCCTAGGCATCCGACGCATCCGCCTGCTCTTCCTGATCCGCACGGGCCTCTTTCTCTTTAGTCTTCTCCTTCAAGGGAGGGAGATCGTCGGGGCTTTTCAGCCCAAACTGCTGCAAGAATTCGAAGGTGGTGCCATAGAGGATGGGACGCCCCAAGCTATCGGCGCGCCCCTGCTTTTCGATGAGGCCGGCTAACAATAGCGTCCGAAGCACACTGTCGGAGCTGACGCCGCGAATGGACTCGATCTGCGGGCGGGTGACCGGCTGCGCGTAGGAGATAATCGCCAGCGTCTCCAGCGCGGCCTGGGAGAGGCTGAGGTTCACATCCAACCCCAGCAAATCCTCGATGTAGGGCGCGGCCTCCGGCGCGGAGACGATCTGCAAGCGGCCACGATGGCGCTGCAAGCGCAGGCCACGATCCGCCAGAAGCGCCGACAGCTCTTTAAGCGCCGCCTCAACCTCCTCCAAGGAGAGATCTACCACATCCGCCAACGCCTGCGGCGCCACCGGCTGCGGAGAGGCAAAAATCAACGCCTCTAACATCGCATCGGGCGTCAACTCGCCCTCCGCCGATGGCGCCACCGTTGTCTCTGCGGTCTTAGGTTCTTCAGTTGGGGAAGATGAATTAGATGAGTTAGATGAGTTAGATGAAGCGTTCACGCGACCTGCTCGTCTCCTTTCTCCTCGTCAGAACTCCCACCGAGCCAATCCGGTGTCTTCTTTGGAGATTCCTCAGGCGTCGATTCAGGCTCAAACGGTTGCGGATCAGGCTCAGACCGAGGGCGCGGCTCAGGCTGCATGGCCGGCGGCCTCCCCGTAGGCTCCGCCACCTTGATGCGGACCTCTGGCTTGCCGTAGACCTGCAATCCCAGGTCATCGGCCAGCACCGATTGCACCACATTCATCAGTTGCCCGGCCTGCTCAGGCACATTGACGCCGGCAGAAACCTCAACGTCCACCGTCGCTTGCACCTTATCCCGCTTGGCGTTGACCTTCGGCTCGACTTCTATGACGCCTGGGATCGGGTCCAGCTTGTACTTAAGCTGCTGGATGATGCTGTCGGTCTCGATGGTGGCCATGCCGCCGCGCACCTGCTGCACGCGGATATAGTTCTTGCGCTTCGGGCGCAGCTCCAAATAGAGCAGCACCAGCGCAATGAGGTCAAAAATCAGCGCGATGACGATCCCGCCGACAAGGCGCCACGCGGGCTGGAGCCGCCCAAAGTAGCCGCCCCAATCCGATAGCCAAGCCCCCACATCCACCAAAACAATGTGCGGGATCACAGCGGTAGCCGTGACCACAACAATCAAAATCAACAACGTCAGCACCACGACGACGCGATTTAAAATATTCATTTGATTACCTCCTCAGTTAATGTAACTTGATGGAATGAACAAAAGTGTCACTTGCCCCAGATAGGCAAGTAATACGCTTACGAAAGGGGCACAACCTGAAACGACTGACCCAAAGGACGGAAATCTGAGACTTCTTCGCACGCTAGCTTCGCGCGGATTTGCTCAAAAAAACTGGTGGTCTCTTTATCGTACATCCGTTCGCCGCAATGCAAACAAACCTCAGCTTGCACCTTCACAATGGCGGGGTTCCTCCCGCCCCGAAGCAATTTTTCCACCTCTTTACGTACAACCTCACCGCCACACACTGGGCACCGTTCAAATGGTAGCACCAGATTCTCCCCTTATACTACGATCAGAATATCACAAGGTTTTAAATTTGTCGGATAACCCCTAATCCGCGCCGTAGTGCACGCGACGATAGCCCTCAGGGGGTGCGCCCCACGGGATGGTCGCGTCCAGTCCCATCTTCGACGTGCGCGCCTTTTGACCCGGCGCCTGGCGCGCGGAGGGATCGAGGCTGGAGCTGGGCCGATCGTGATAGACGAAGAGATCGTCTTGCGCCTGGAAGCGCGTTGCGATGGCCCAGGCGACGTCCTGCGCGTCGTAGAGATCGACGTCCGTATCGACGATGACGACGTGCTTGAGCGACTTGTGGCCGCGAAACGCCGCCTCGATGGCGCGTTGGCCATCATCGGGGCCGCGCTTATCGATCTGCACCACGGCGTGGAGCCACGAACAGCCCCCCGGCGTGATGTAGACGCCCGTACACGCGGCGACCTGGCTCACCTCCGCGAAAATGGTCGGCTCACGCGGCATCCCCATCAGGTTCTTGTGCTCCATCCCGGCGGGCAGCAGCGCGTGGAAGATGGGATCGCGCCGGTGGGTGATCGCTGTGACGCGGAAGACGGGCTGGCGGCGCGCGCCGTCCATCGTGCCCGTGAGATCTGGAAATGGGCCTTCGGTGGCGAACTCATGGGTCAGGACGCCCTCCAACACCAGTTCAGCCTCGGCGGGGATCTCCAGCGGTTGCGTGCGACAGCGCACCGTCGGCGTGTCCGCCATCGCCTGCGCGACGGCCAACTCATCCACGCCCTTCGGCGGCGACATCGCGGCGGCCAGCAAAATGTGCGGCGGCGCCCCGATGCAGACCGCCATCGGGAGGCCGGACTTAGATTGACTCATCTTCTGCCATGCCGTGTGCGTGCCGCGCCCCTCCACAATCCGCCCGACGAGCCGCTCGCGATCTAAGCGCAGCAAGCGATGGAAAGCTAAATTGCGCCCGCACGCCGGATCGTGGATCACGGCCACACCGGCGGTGATGTACGGGCCGCCATCCTCCGGGTGATAGCGCGGGATCGGCACGCGGATCAGATCCACCTCCGGCTCGATCACCTCCTGGCACGGCGCTATTTCCGCCTCCCACCCCATCGGAGCCGCCGTCGGTTGGGGATGCGCAAGCGCTGCGGCCATGCGCGGCGCCAGCTCGGCGATCTCGCAGCCCAGCGCGCGGGCGAAGTGCGCCCGCCGCGCGACGTAGCCCGACGCGAGTCGCCAGCCCGGAAAGCCCGTCAGGTGCTCGAAGAGCAGCGCGTCGTCGTGTTCGGCCACGATTTGCGCCACCTCGAATTTCGGATCCACCGGACGTGTGATCCGCCGAATCTCGTCATCCGCCTCTAATTGCGTCAAAAAAGCTCGTAGATTCATTTTACGATAACGTCTCCACCTAATCTTGCTTATCGACTTTCATTCCTGATCATCAGCTATAAGTATAGCATAAAAAATGGCATAGAGACAATCATCAAATAGAATCGCCGTTTCATACCTGTGGGAATTCGAAGCAAATCGACCGGAAAAGTCGCTCTCGGTATCCCAGAGCGTGCTTAACCAAGCTCAAGGCAAACGAAGTTGGGGTTGATGTGCGTGATAAATCGCTTAGCGTACAACCTCGTATATCTTGGACATCTCAGAACTGCTTCGTTTGCCCTACCGGTTTCAGCGACTGGAACTTTTAGAGATTCATGGTATAGTATGTAACTGCCGCGGCAAGGCACGAGAATGCTGACATAGGATAAGTTTTATAGGCATTTTCCAACACATAAGGAGCTTCAAAGAAGTATGGGACGTTATACAGGTCCGAAAAACAAATTATCACGACGTGAAGGCGTTGATCTCTTCGGCAATGGCGGTGAGAGTCTCCAACGACGGCTGGATCAGCCGCCGGGGATGCACGGTCGCTATTGGCGTCGGCGCCGTCAGAGCGCTTACGAGCAACAGCTTCGCGAGAAGCAAAAGGTGAAGCGAATGTACGGCATGCGCGAAAAGCAATTCCGCCGCTTCTTCCGCATGGCCAAGCACGCCGAGGGGCTTACCGGTGAAGCGCTGCTCAAGCTGATCGAGCGCCGCTTGGACAACGTGGTCTATCGTTTGGGATGGGCGCGGACACGCCCGCAGGCCCGCCAATTTGTGACCCACGGTCACATCAAGGTGGATGGCCAGCGCGTGAATATCCCCTCCTACCTCGTCGATCCAGAAGAGGTGATTTCCTTGAAGAACAAGATTATGAAATCGCCCGATGTGCAAGAGTTGCTGGATAGCGGTCGTCCGGTGCCGGCATGGCTCCAGGCCGATGGCGGCGTGGGGCGCGTTCTCCGTGAACCGGCCCGCGAGGAAATCGATGCAATCATCAACGAGCAGATGATCGTGGAGTTCTACTCGCGATAATCCGCATCTCGTCGCAGCAATATCAAAGTAACATCACGGGAGGTTGTTCTACCAGGAACAACCTCCTCTTTTTTGCGCTAGCCCACCCTGGCGAAGGTTACATGTGGGTTTGGCCTTCGAGAGACGTCTGCGGCCAGAGAAGGGCGTAACCTGCACAAGGATAAGATGTCATCGATTCGCAATTGCACCTCAAGCATTACATGGTATCCTTGACGTAGTGGGCGTTTTTGATTCCGTTTGCGATAACTCCAGAAAGTGGGACATGAAATGACCGAGCCGCTGATTGTATTGACCAACGATGACGGCATCCATTCCAAGGGATTGGAAGCCGCCGCCTTGGCGCTTGCGCCGTTGGGCGAGGTGTTGATCGTGGCCCCGGATCGCCAGTGGTCCGGCGCCGGGCGCTCGATGCCCCAGGAGGTGACGGGGAGCCTGGAGCGACATCCACGTCGCATCCACGACACCGAGATCACCGCCTACGGCGTCGATGCGTCGCCCGCGCTCTGTGTCGATCACGCGATCCTGGAGATCGCGCCGCGAACGCCCGATCTCGTCGTCGCCGGCATCAACTTCGGCGAAAACCTCAGCACCGAGGTCACGATCTCCGGCACGGTGGGCGCGGCCTTAGAAGCCGCCGCCTTTGGCGTCCCCGCGCTGGCCGTCTCGCTGGAGATGCCCATCGCAGAGCAGATGAGCAACCGCGAGGAGAAGGACTTCGCGGCGGCGCAGGCGTTCACCACGCGATTCGCGCGCCAGCTCCTGCACGGCGACCTCCCCTACGATACGCACGTCCTCAACATCAACGTGCCCATCCAGGCGACGCCGGAGACCCCCTGGCGACTAACGCGCCTCGCGCGCCACCGCTACTATCATCCGCTCCCGCCGGATCGCGATAACGGCAGTGGACGCCCCCGTTACGGCCTCCTCCCCAATCCCAACGTCACGGCGCCCGATTCCGATATCCGGGCGCTCAGCATCGACCGCGTCGTCTCCGTCACGCCGCTCTCGATGGATATGACCGCGCGGACAGATTTCGGTTCGATAGAAGAGTTCTTACATCAGACGCCCTAAATTCTAGACTAAGTATGGAACGATACAGCCAAGTTTTCCGCTTTCAAGAAGGCAAAAAGAGCCAGCCACCCTCACCGGAGGCAGCGGTGGCGTTGACGCCGCCGGGCATTGCGCCCATGGCCGGCGAGCAACTCGCCCTCCTCGTCAACCTCTCCCCCTTCGTACCGCACCGCAGCCGCGAGATCCGAGCGTTGGCCGAGGGCACCTACTGGAGTTCCTCGGGGAGCATCGTGGCGCGCCTGCGACGCGCTTTGGCCGCCGCCAACCGCCATCTGGTGCGGAGCAACCAAGAGGCCGAGACCGGGCAGAAGATTTCCGGGAGCCTCACGTGCGCCATCTTCGCCGACGAGGAGCTTTTTCTGGGCCACGTCGGGCCGGCGCACACCTTCGTCGTGCCGCCCCACCGTGAACTGATCGTTTATCCCCAGCGGGATCGCCTGCTGATCCCCCTCGGCGGCGCCCTGCCCCCCATCATCCACATCGATTACACCACGCTGGAGATATCGACGACGGTGATGTTAGCCACACAATCCATCGCGGAGGTGCAATCACGCGACCGCTGGGAGAATCTCCTCGGCAACTCCAACATTGAGGACGTGATAACGCGGACCAAGGCGATGATAGCGGAGAGCAACACATCGGGAAGCTTGGTGATTGTGCGAATGTTGAGCGACGCGCAGGCGGCGGCGATGTCGCTGCCGGAGCCGCGTCGCGGGATGCAGCTCTTCCACAAGCAAGCGAAACAACCGCCTCCGATGGCCACGCGGAAGCCCGCGCCGAGCACGCGCCCGGTCGAGGCGCCACCATCAGAGCCTCCTGTGCCATCCACACCGGTGGCGGCAGATGTCGACCTAAAGGAATCCACGCCCCCTTCGCCTTCGCCCTCTGCATCGTCAACCTCCGGCCCGAAGTTGGTGCCCGCGTTCCTGCAACCTCAGCCCTCCAAGCACGGCCCCGAGCAGACAACTATTGTTCCCACGCCGGGGATCGAAGAAGAGGACGAGGAGAGAATCGAGCCAGAGGAGCAGGAGAAAAGACGGCCGGTTCCGGCTGCGGAGATTTCGACCGACGTTGCCGATGTTGCTCCAGAAGCCTCGCCTCCGCAGGACGAAACGGTGGAGAAGGCCAAACCGGAGAAGCAGCGCCGTCTCACCCTGCCGACGATCCAGTGGGCCGCCTTACGCGAGCGATTATCCAAGCTCTCGTGGCCTAAGTTCAAACGCGAGCGACAAGCGCCGCGCGTCAGCCTCAAGGAGCGGCTCAAGCGCGCGGGGCAGATCCTGCTGCCCGGCGAGTTGACCGATCTCCCGCCGGCCCAACGACGCGCGACGCCTGCGGAGCACACCTCGGTGATGTTGGGCGTGGCGCTGGGGCTGCTGCTGATCGTCGCCGCGATCACCGCGACGATCTATCTGCAATTCGGCGGGGAGGCGCGCGCGCAGGAATTGATCGAACAGGCGCGCCAGATGCGGGAAGAGGTCTACAACAGCCAGAAGGAAGAGGAGTGGCGGCGTTTGCTGCACCTATCCGAGCAGATCATCTCAATCGATCCGCAAAACACGACCGCCAAGCAGTTCCGCGATGAGGCGATGACGGCCATTGATTCGATGCAGAACGCAGCCGTGCTGAAGACGCATCGACTGCTCAACTTGGGTACGGCGCCCGTCCCGCGTCGCCTGATCGTGGCCAACGGCTGGATCTATGTGCTCAACACAGCGACCGACGAGGTCATCGGCCTGGAGCTGACGGCGGGGGGGATCGCCTCGGTTGCGGAGGCGCCAACGACGATCCTCAAGCGGGGGCAGAGCTTCTATGGCGAGCCGGTGGAGCATCTGGTCGATCTGGCCTGGGCGCCGCCCAGCCCCAACTTCCGGGATGGCGCGGTCTTCATCTACAGCGAGGGCGGTACGCTCTACTTCTACGAGCCAACGCTGGGGCCAAGCAGCATCACGCAACAGCACATCCAGGGAGAACTGGGACCGAGCACGGTCACGTTGATGGAAACCTACGGGGAGAAGGTTTATCTCGTCCAGCGGCAGCAGAATCAGGTCCTGACCTATGAGCCGGTCAACGGCATCTACGATGTACCGCGCGGCTACTTCGCGCCGGAGATCGCACCCTATCTCCAGGAGACGTTGGACATTGCTATCGACGGGCGCGTCTATCTCTTGATGGGCGACGGGCGCGTGCTGGCCTATTTCGATGGCACGCCGGACCCCTCTTTTGAGATCAAGAATCTGCCCGATACGAAGTTCCAGCCCGTCGTGATGGCAATCGAAGAGGAGACCGATCAGGGCACGATCTATTTGGGCGATGCGCAAAATGCGCGTATCATCGTGCTGAACAAGCGCGGGGAATTCCTCCATCAGTTCCGCCTCCCCGGCGAGGAGTTAAAACGTCTGGAGGCGATCGCGATGAGTGAACAGCCGCCCGTGCTGTATATCCTAGCCGAAAATCAGCTCTACGCAGCGCCCGTCCCCGAATTCGTCAGTCAACAGGATCAATAGCGACAGGAGGCCCCTCAATGCCCGAGCTCAAGACCATTCGAACCTTTATCGCGTTGCCCCTCACGGCAGAGATCACGCGGCAATTGGGCGAGATTCAGAGCGTTTTGAGTCGGCGCTGCCCGCATCGGAGCGTCCGCTGGGTCGATCCAGAGCGCATCCACCTCACACTCTTCTTCTTAGGGGATATTGTGCCGGAGCTGCGGCCCCAGGTCGAGGAGGCGCTGGGCGTGGTCGCGCGCAACATAGCGCCGTTCACCTTCGATGTGGAGGGCTTGGGCGCCTTCCCGCGAATGAGCCGGCCGCGCGTGCTGTGGGTCGGCGTCGAGGAGCCGACGCAGCGCCTGGCGCTTCTGCATCAGGCCGTCAACGACGCGATGGAGGCGGTGGGCTTTGATCGGGAGACCCGTCCATTCTCACCGCATCTGACACTGGGGCGGGTACGACGGCGCGCATCGCGGCGCGATGTCCAACAGGTCGCCGAGATCGCTCAGGAGACCGAGGTTGGTCGCCTGGGCGAGGCGCCGGTCTCGGAGATGATCTTCTTCCGCAGCATCCTCAAATCCACCGGGGCGGAGTACATCCCCCTAAAGACCTTCGCCCTAGGCGGATAGCGACGTTCCCAGCACCGCGCTATAGACCTCCAACGTCTGGCGCGCGGTCCGCTCCCAGGTGAAGGTTTGCGCCTGGCGTCGTCCGGCGGCGCGCAACTCCTCTCGCAGCGCCGCATCGCGCGCGATGCGCCCGTAGGCCTCCGCCATCGTCGCCGGGTCATCGGGATCGATGAGCAGGCCGGCATCGCCCACCACCTCCGGCAGGCTGGCCCGATCCGCCACCACGGTCGGCGTGCCGCAGTGCATCGCCTCTAAGGCAGGCAGGCCAAACCCCTCGTAGAACGAGGGCATCGTCAGGAGCAGCGCGCCGTTCATCAGCGCCACCAGATCATCTAAGGGCACGCGCTCGATGAAGTGCACCCACCGCGTCAGCCCCAAGCGCTGCACGCGCTCGAAGATCTCATCGTAGAGCCAGCCGGGGCGCCCGGCGATGACCAACTCCCGCTTTTCCCCCCGCGCGTGGAGCAACGAGAGCGCATCCAACAGCCCGGCGAGATTCTTGCGCGGCTCCCACGTCCCCACGAAGAGCAAGTAGCCCGGCGTGAGATCGTAGCGGGCCAGGGTAGCGCGCACCTCATCCTCCGGCAAAGGGTGAAAACACGCATCATCGGTGGCCAGGTGCGTGACTGTGATGCGCTCGGCGGGGACATCCAACATCGTCTCCAGATCGCGCTGGCTGGCATACGAATCGACTAGAATGGCATCCGCGTGCTCGACGGCCCATCCGATCTGCTCGTTGTAGTAGCGCCGCGCATCGGCGGTGAGGTACTGCGGATAGTGGAAGAAGTTCAGGTCGTGCACGGTGATCACGTGATGGCGCGCGCCGCGTTGGGGGGGGATAAAATCGGGCGTGTGGAGCAGATCCAAGCCCAGGGGCCACAGCTCGGCGCTCAGGAGCCAGCGCTCCAAGCGGTGATGGGGCGGCGTCCACGCGCGATGCACGCGCGCGCCGGGAGCGTCCAGCGGCGCCTCCTCCCGCCGGTGGGGAAGGAGCGTCAGCGTCCCCAGCGGCAGCAGATGGGCCATCTCCTGCGCCAGGCGGCGCGCGTAGTAAGCGATCCCGCCGGGCGAGTAAGCGTGCAACCGTAAATCGATGCCGATGTGCATAAGCCTAACCTGTCAAATCTGTTTACAATGAGCAAGAATTTGGTGGACAGAAACCTTCTTTGGGTGATGGCTCGTCCACGTTAGGGCCTAACCTGTCAAATCTGTTTACAATGAGCAA
>CAYXVS010000061.1:0-14004 GCA_964468735.1 uncultured Anaerolineales bacterium
GCGCACTCCCAGATCAACGCTGCAAGTCCTCCAGTCGACGTTGGTTTTTCTTGAGCATCTCGTACAGACCAGCCCATAACACATACGCTTCCCGATCATCCACATGCCCTTGACTGAACTCCGCGTAAAAGTCAGCGCTACTTTGCTGATACGCTTGCTCATACGCTTTGAGTTCTCGCTGCAAATCGAGAATCGTTTTGTTTAGACCCTTCAAACGTTGATCCATCATTCTCTCCATAACCATACTGAGTATAAGAGGAAGCGCGCGAGCGCTGTACTGAGATTAGGCTTGACTTTGGAAGCGGAAAAGCACCATCCTCCGGCTCAGAGATCCAAAAGATGGGGCGTTGCCAAATGGGTAGCGAGCGCCTGCGCGCGCATGCGCACGGCGTGCAGATCCTCGGCGTTGGGTCGCCCTCGGATGTCGCCCAAGCGGCCTTGCGTGCTCTTCTCCTCGGAGCCGTGGAATTCGCCGACGACGTACCACGCATCCACCACGGTGAAACCCAGATGCGCGAAAAATTGCCCCGCGTACTTCCCGGCGGGGATCGCCTCATCGATGCCCGTGTGGGGGCCGGCGTAGGTGCAGAAGATGAGCGCGCGCTGACCGGGCGCCTGCGGCGCGCCGGGCTTGACCCGGCCTTGGCGCTTGTAGGCGTTGAACTTCTGCTTGAGATAGGCGTCCACCGGCTGCGGCGGCGACCATTGATACGAGGGGAATCCAACGCAGAGCAGATCGTAGGCGTAGAAATCGACTTCTTGGGCTTGAGCCTCATCGATGCGCAACAAGGTCGCCGCCCAATCAGCCGATGCCAGCCCTTCACGAATCGCGTGGGCGACTTTCTCGGTGTTGCCGGTGCGGGACCAGTACAGAATCGCAGCGCGCATAAAAACCTCCATCAAAAACAGCAAAGCAACAAATATACAAAGCAACAAGTGGGCAAATAAGGCGAACCGATCACGCATCGACGCAACTATCTGCGTATCAGTTTAGTTACATGAGCAGAGCAAGGTGCAACGCACTTAAACGGAAGGAAAGCCCACGCCTCATGCAGGATGTGCCTAGTGATAAGCCGAAAAGTGCGTTGCACCTCACAAGACTAAACGATTACCTATCTGCTTACATCTGCTCAATCTGCTGAGTGCTGAGCTATTGGCCGAGGAAGATTTCCGCGCCGCAGTAGTCGCAGCGGACGACGCCCTTGCCCGCCAGGCCCAGTTCGCCGCCGCACTGCGGACATCGCCCGGCATCGCGGATTTGATTGGCCTCGGTGGAATAGAGTACCTCCTCGTCCCAATTGATGTAGCCCGAAAAGCGCCCGTTGCGCACCAGGGTATAGATCCATTCCTTGACCAATCCGCGCGGCGCGCCCACCTCCAGGGCCAAGTCGTCCAGCGGGATCTCGCCCCGCGCCTCGACGCAGCCCAAAAGCCGCTGATACTTCCGCTCGAGCGCCTCGTCGGTGTAGAATCGCTCATGCTTCGTCCAGCACCCACCGCTGAGCGAGCCGGTCGCCGCCAAATCCCGGCAGAGCGCGTCGACCTCCGATTTAGGGAGATCCAACGCATCCACCAGCCCGGCATAGGTCGCCGCGCCATCGTGCGCTGCGATGTACCGGAGGGCCGTCGCCTCTTGCTCGGCAGCGATCTCGCTGCGCAGCGCGGGCGGGGCCTTTGTCAGCGCGATAACGAAGGGAATGGCGAAGAGAATCATCACCGGGCCGTAGCAGAGCACCATAAAGCCGCCGCTCAGATCGGGGAGCCAGGCCACGATGCTCAGCAACATCCCCACGCCCATGGTGAGCAACGCGATGCCGCCCAGCATAGCCTTGGCCGGCGGTTTGCGCTCCATCAGCGTAGCGATCTCGACCGCCAGCGCCATCGCGGGGAAGACGAACGCGCCCAGCATAAAAAGCGCCGAGGAGAGCGGGCGGCTGAGCGGATTATCGGGATCCATTCCACTCTCTTCGTCGGTGGGGACATAGGCGGTGGCAACGGTGCATATCAAGCCCAGGACAAGGATGATGATAGCAATCCCCGCCAACAAGAGCGCCCGCGTCGAGGGCAAGAAAGACTTCAGGCCAAACTTCAGGAATTTCGGCATCATGACCTCCAAATTCACCACTGAGACACAGAGATATAAGATAAAAAATCTCAAAAACTCTGTGTGTTCTGTGCCTCTTTAGCAGAATGTTTTTACACCTTCTTGAACAGGAATCGCTGCCAGAGGTGCGGCAAGTCCCCTACATCCGGGAGGCAGGTATCCACGTAGACAAACCCGCGCTCCACCATAAATGCCTTGAGGGCGGGCGGATCGTAGGCGCGGATGGTCATCAACTGGATGCGCTCACCAGGGGCCAATGCCATTGCGCCGCCGAAGCACCGGCAGGTGACCGGCCCCTCCAGCTCAAAGAAAAACGTATATCGGAGCGTGTCCAGCTCATTCTCGACGATCTCCTCGCTGACCCAATGACCCGCTTCTGGATCGAGGCCCAGCTTTTCCAGCAGCCCCTCGAAGAAGCGCGGGAGATTATGCGGTAGGCGCGCGAAGCGACCGCGCAGATCGTCAACCTGGCCCTCCTGCTTGGGCACGACGTCGATGTAGAGATACTCGCCGGGCCGCAGCATCTGATCGAGCGCATCGGCAATCGCGTGCTGCTCAAAGTTGCCGAAGGTCCCGCCGATGAGCGCGTAGATGTGCACATCGTAGGGCGCGATGTGCGGCTGGAGCTTGGTCCGAAATTGTTCGTGGGTGAAATCGGCCAGGACGTAGCGGCGCGTGAAGGTCTCCTCCGCGAGCGTCTCCTGCGCCAGATGCAACATCGCGCGCGAGGAATCGACGCCAAAGTAGGCCACGGTGTGGCTCGTCGCCAGCGCGCGCAGCAGCATCTTCTCCGCGCCGGCGTTACCACAGCCCAGGCTGATGAAGGCCAGCGGGCGCTCCGGCGTCACGAACGGCTGTTCTGCGAAGAAATCCACCTCATCCTGCCAGCAAATCTTGCGCAGATCGGCCTGACGATAGGTGTAGAAAGACTCCGCGCCCTGCGCCGTGTAGAAGAGATTCTGGGGCACAACTTTCGTGCGTCGAAACTCGGCCAAGTAGTCTTTTTCCAACGCCTGCTCCGGGGACATTACGATGATATTTTCCACATTAACGATTACCTCCAAATGTTTAGTTCGATATGAGATAGCACATCTCATTATACAATGGAGCACCTCAAACTGAAAATATGGCCTGATGCCCGGCCCTCACGACAATCGAGCCGCTCACAATCCTCGAAAGGTGTGAGCGGCTCGATTTTTATTTCTCTATAAAATATTATATTGCTACTTCCTCTAGATCATAGTTTCCGCTATTGAACTCAACCAATCTCGGCCAATCAATAAATCCCCCCAAGCAGAACCTGTTAATAATCTCCCCAGTAAATTCGTTGATGACTCTAACTTGCTCCTTATCAAAATCTGCGTTATGCTGCTTAGCTCGATAACCAATCGGCTCAATAATATCCGTGTACAAATCCTCATTTTCGCTGATGAGATACCAAAAGTTCTGTCCTACAACTTTCCAGCAACCTGGAAGCCGATAGTTAAAATTGGTCCGCGTCTTGCCATAACAGATACCTAAAACCGGTCGCACAACACTCGCTCGTCTGGACTGCTGCACGCGGATAACAGCGTTCTTCAAATCTTGCTCGAGCTTCTTGATCTGAGAGCTGTTTCCCCAATTCGGCCCCGATTTGACCGAGACGACGTAATGCACATTGTCATTGACAAACTCAAGATCAACGCCCTGGGCCGTCGATTTATGCCCGCCACACGTCTCGCCAGCAACGAAGACCGCCAAATCTTCCAGAAAATCCCCGAAATATTTTTCCTCCGAGGAAGAGAGATAGGCTCCCAAGAGACTTCTCGCCAACTGTTCTGCTGTAGAGATGTCTTTTGCCTTGAAAAGGTAAGGGTTCTTTTTCTTGAGGAGTCTATCCAACGTGAGTCTCTCCAGAGAATTTAGACGCGCTCGATGAAAATCCACGATATTTTCATTGACGAATCGACATACTTTGTCCAAATCTAGGGGTTTCATCAAGCTTCCTCCTCCATCTCCATCGCGTAAACTTCCTCGGGTTCGAACAATCGAGGTTGGATATGCATAACTCTCTCTGTGGCTAAATCACAATACTCTTCCTTGACATCAATCCCAATGTAATGTCGACCCAGTTGCTTAGCAGCTACGGCTGTCGTGCCTGAACCCATAAAAGGATCTAGAACAACATCGCCCTTAGCTGTAAAGAGTTTGATAAACCAAGTGGGCAAATCGACTGGAAAAGCAGCGCTGTGATTACGGTTTGAGCATTCCGTTGCCATGTGCACAACATTATCTGGATAAACCATTTTTCGACCGACCCAATTGGATATATTCTTACCAAATCCACTTTCAACCCTTGACTCGTCTCGGATTTTGTCCGTATCGCTTAGATTAGATAGGCGAGTTTCAGCCCAATCTCCAACAGGAACCATCACTGCCTCTTGATACATATTGAATTTGCGCTTTTTATTAAATTGCAACAGCCGTTCCCAACCATCCCGAAAACGATTAGGCCATTTTCCAGGGTAAGAATTCTTTTTATGCCATATAAATTCCTCAGTCCATAACCATCCCTGTTTACGCATTTTCAAAATCAATTTTAGTACATACGTGTGTCTTTCACCTTTAACCACCCGTTCTTTGATATTAAGAACAAATGTGCCGGTCGGCTTTAGCACACGATAGAATTGTTCGGCTTTAGGAAGAAACCAATCCACATATTGACTGGGCCTTACGCCACCGTAAGTATTTTTTCGCTGATTAGCATAGGGGGGCGAGGTGAAAATCAAATCCACACAGTCATCAGGGAATGTCCTGAGGACCTCTTCGCAATCACCCGCAATGATCTGATCTAGAAACTCCATAATTATGCCTCCAAAATACAGAAACTCTCTCCCTTTCATTTTACTACAATCATCTATTACGAAAACAAACGCATCAGAGATAAAATCGAGCCGCCCACTAGATTGTGGGCGGCTCGATTTTTTCGAACGCGAATCAGATCAATCGACTGATCTACGCTTCATTCAACGTATCAAAGCGCGCGCGGAAGATGCGATAGGTCTCGTCGAGGGTCTGGGGGATGACGCGGGTCTCGCCGATGACGGTCATATAATTGGCGTCGTCCCGCCAGCGGGGCACGAGGTGCAGATGGAGGTGCTCGGCGACGCCCGCGCCGGCCGCGCTGCCCTCGTTCACGCCGAAGTTGAAGCCGTCGGGGCCGTAAACCTCGCGGAGGAAGCGCTGGGCATGTTGCACCAGATGCATCATCTCCAACAGCGTGGGATCTTCCACGTCGACCAAGGCCCCGGTATGGCGATAAGGCACGATCATCATGTGGCCGTTGTTGTACGGAAAGCGGTTGAGGGTCACGTAGGCGTGCGCGCCGCGATAGAGGATGTGCTCCGCTGCGTCATCCTGCTCGATCTTGTGACAGAAGAGGCAGCCGGCTACTTTTTCGATCTCGCCGCGCAGGTAGGGCATGCGATGAGGCGCCCAAAGAGGTTTCATTGCTTGATTATCCTAACCTGGAAAACACCAGATTCAAAGTTCGGCATATTCTTCTACCTTCCGGGAAGCTAAGACGGGCAATTTAGCTTGAGAAAAACATGCTTGTAGCTTCCCGGAAGGTTCATTATTTTTCTAGCAGGCCCGCGCCGGCGGCCAACTCCAGCATCTCTTGGGTGATGGCGTGGCGGCGGGCCGACTGTAGCGTCTGCGTCAATTCATCGATCAACTGCTCGACGTTCTGGGTCGCCGATTCCATCAACTGGAAGCGCGCCGAGTGCTCCGAGGCCGTCGCCTCCAACAACAAGCGATAGAAGCCGATGGCCGACCACTGCTCCACGATGCGCGTGTAGAGGCTGAAAGGATCGGTCTCGATGATCACGTCGCGGTTGACCGCGCCGGTGCTAGCCGCGCCCCCCTTGCCCACATCCGAAGGTAACTCTGGGGGGATCAAGCGCGTGACGGTGGGTGTATAATCGCCCGCGCCCTTGTAAGCATTGTAAATGATGTCCACCGCGTCCAACTCGTAGGCCTCGTAGCGCGCGAGCCACTCCTCCGTCCACTCGAGGGCCATCGAGAAGGAAGGCAGCGCCGTCGCCGATTGGCTGTGCGCGCGCGCCAACGTGCGCCCCTGGTCGCGCAGGCCCTTCACCACCTTAGCGCCCATCGCGATCAGCGACACCTTCGCGCCGCTGGCCGAACGCTCCTCCCAGTACTGCGCGGCGCACTTCAACACCGCGTCGTTGTAGCGCCCGCAGAGGCCCCGCTCGCTGCCGATGACCACCGCTACCACCTGGCCGGTCATCGCGTACTCCCCCTGATCGGAGGACAGCACGCGCCCCACGTAGGGCAAGCGCCGCACGTAGCGCTGCCAGAGCGACTTCGATTCCTCCAACTCCGGCAGGATGGGCGGCAGCAGGGCCAACAGGCGGTCGCTGTAATCGCGCAATCCCTTGCGCCGGGATTGCGCCCGCTGCCAAGTCCCCAAGGAGATCGTGCGAAGCGCTCCTAGGATCGGCTCGACGGTGCGAATGTTCTTGAGCCGGGATTGTACGCGCTCGATGTCCTGAACCATAGTCGGGCCTCAGTACGTCTTGAATTGCTCTAGATCCCACACGAAGACGGCCGCGCCGCCGAGATCAGTGGTCACTGTGTGCTGCTGTCTGGAGAAGGGGCCTCGGCTGCTTTCCGATTCTTCTTTTTCTTCTTTTTCCTTTGCAATGGGCTGGCCAGAGTCGACTTGGACCTCCGTGCGACAATTTTTCTTAATGATGGCGAGCACTTTGTCCAGTTCTTCCTCTTTGACTGCCGTGAAGATCAGTTGCCGGGCCTGCCGCAGCATCCCGCCCCGACTCTCGGTGAACGTCGCACCATAGCCGGCGGTGATCAAATTCTCCAGCACTATATCCGCCTGATCCCGCAAAACCGCTGCCATAACCATCTTCATGATGAGACACCCTCTCCTTCGAGCTTTCCTTCGAGCTTTTCTTCAAGCTCCGCTTGCCGTACCCGCTTCGCCATCTCAGGTAGCTTTTCGCGCACCTCGGCGAAGGTCTCTTCCACCCGCTCATATTGCCGCGATTCAATGAATCGCTCTAGCTGGGATAGCACGGTAGGGTTCTCCTTCCCGAAGCGCTCCAATAGTCGGCGCTCAAACTTGGGAATCGCGTCGACGTCGACCTCGGCGAAGAGACCGGCCTTGGCCGCTTGCAGCACGACGAGTTGCCGCGCCGCCGACATAGGACGATGGGCAGGCTGGATCAACATTTGGCGCAAGCGCTCGCCGCGCTGAATCTGCTGTTGCGTCGCCTCATCCACCTCGGTGCCGAAGCGGGCAAAGCGCGCGACCTCCTCGTATTGCGACAACTCCAAGCGCAGATCCGACGCCAGCTCCTTCATCAAGGGGATCTGGGCCGCGCCGCCAACGCGCGAAACCGAGCGCCCCACATCTACTGCCGGCTTAATCCCGCGATTGAATTTCTCGCTATCCAGCAAGATCTGCCCATCGGTGATCGAGATCAAGTTGGTGGGGATGTAGGCGGACATATTCCCCTGCTGCGTTTCCACAATCGGCAGCGCTGTGATGGAGCCGCCGCCCTCGTCCTCGCTGAGCTTACACGCGCGTTCCAGCAGGCGCGAGTGGAGGTAGAAAATATCGCCCGGATAGGCCTCGCGGCCCGGCGGGCGCCGCAGGAGCAGGCTCAACTCGCGATAAGAATCCGCGTGTTTGGATAAGTCGTCGTAGACGATCAGCACATCGCGCCCTTCGCGCATAATGCCCTCGGCCATCGTGCAGCCGGTGTACGGCGCGAGATACCGCAGCGCGGGCGGATCATCGGGGCCGGACATGACGACGGTGGTGTAGGCCAGCGCGCCGGCCGCTCGCAAGGTCTCGATCACGGCCAACGTGGAGGATTTCTTCTGTCCGACGGCGACGTAGATGCACGCCACGTCGCCCGCGCGCTGATTGAGGATTGCATCCACGGCGATCGTCGTCTTGCCCGTCTGCCGATCCCCCAAAATCAGCTCGCGCTGGCCGCGCCCGATGGGGATCAGGGCGTCGATCATCTTCCAACCGGTGTGCAGCGGCTCGTTGACGGGCGAGCGCGCGACGACGCCGGGCGCCTCGTGCTCCAGGAACCAGTGCGTCGAGGCGTCGACCCGGCCTTCCTCATCCAACGGCTCGCCCAGGGGATTGAGGACGCGCCCCAGCAGTTGATGACCCACCGGCACGCGCAGACGCTCGCCGGTGCCGGTGACCAAATCCCCGCCCTGGATGCCTTCCTCTGCGCCTAAGAGAATCACATCGACATAGTGATGCTCCAGATTGAGGGCCATTCCCTGCACGCCGGTGGGGAAGGTCACTAACTCATTGGTTCGGGCATTGGGCAAGCCAGAAAGGCGCGCGACGCCGTTTCCGACGTGCTGTACGGTCCCGACCGCGTGGAAGCGGACGCGCGAGGAGACCGTGTCCACGCGATTCTCCAACAGCGAGACCAGCCGCTGGACATCGGGCCGGATGCTTCCCATATCGACCAGGCTTGCCACCTCGCGGCTGATGCGCTGAACCATGCCATGTTCTATATCGTAAAGCCGCACCTCTTGATCCGCCTGGGCAGCGCGCTCGCGCAGCGCGTTCAATAGCTCCGGGACATCTGGACCTATCGGCGCCGGTGTCTCAGCCACGGGTCATTTTCTCCTCAAGCTCTTCGACAGCCTCCGCTCGGATCACCTGATCGGCCAGGGATGCCGACACCTCATCGCGGATCTCGTCCAATTGGCCGGCGATGGTGTTATCCACCACCAAATCGCCGATGCGCGCCCGCATTCCCAAGCCCAATGAGGGATCGATGTTCAGATCCAAGTTGACGTTGCGATCCGCCAGTGCGGAGAAGGTGCGCATCAATTGACCCTGCTGCTCGGGCGAAAGTTCGGAGGCCGAATGGACGACCACCGAGGGTGTGCGCTCCCCCAGCGCCCGCCGCAACTCATCCACGCGCTCCATCTCGCTGCGGCCCAACTCCCAGATGCGGTTGTTGAGCTTGGAGATCAACTCGTCCTGGAGTTCCTCCGGCGCCACCTGGCCGATCACCAAACCGCTGACATCCACAATCGCCTGCACCAGTTCATCGTGGAAGGCATCGACCGCTTGATGGCGCAGGCGGTAGGCGTCGACCTGGGCCTCTGCCAGAATGCGCTCGACCTCAGATTGCGCCTCCTCGATCAAGGCCATGCGTTCCCTCTCGGCGCGTTCCTCGGCTTCGTTGATAATCTCCGTCGCTTCTTCCTCGGCGTTGCGCAGGCGAGATTCTAATTCATCCCGCAGTTTCGTGGCCTCTTCCTGATCCTCTCGCATCTGCTGCAGCAATTGCTCCTTCTTCGCCGCCCGTTCTTTCGCCTGCTGCATCATAGGCTTGAAGAGAAATCGGTAGAGCAGATAGATTAAGACCAGAAAGTTTATAATCTGGAACAGTGTTGTTGTTAAATTAGGGATTAACTCCATGCCATCTCCTTAACCAGCTCCTTACAAGAACCGCTTGATAGACTAAATTTGGCTATCTTTATATAGCTCAGATATAGTTCAGTGGAATCGTCCTAAAAGAAGCGATCAAGCAGCGGGTTGGCGAAGATCAGGATCAAGAAGACTAACAGGGCATAAATCGCCGTGGACTCCAAGAGCGCCATCGCGATGATCATCGTGGTTCGTAAGTCGCCGGAGGCCTCCGGTTGCCGAACCATGCCCTCTAAGGCCTTGAGCGCTGTCCGCCCCTCGACGATAGCGGGAGTCAATGCGCCCAGCACAATGCCCAAACCAGAAACCAAGATCGTCACTAAAGTCACTAAGGTGCCAGCATCCATGTTTTCCATATATCTCTCCTTCTATCTCTTTACTCACTAAAATTTGATAAAAAGTCAATTACGCTGATTCGCCCGTTCGTTCATTCGCTGACTCGCTGACTCGCCCATTCGCTGATACGACTAATAATTCGTCTCTTCCACCGCCGAGCTGATATAGACCGTCGCCAATACAGTGAAGATGTAAGCTTGCAACACGCCGGTAAAGATGCTGAGGCCCAACATCGGGAAGTGAACGAAGAGCGGCACCAGCGAGATGATCACGGCCACGACCAGTTCGCCGCTGAGGATGTTGCCAAAGAGACGCAAGGTCAGCGAGAGCGTCCGGCTCAATTGCCCGATGATCTCCAACGGCAAGGTCAGCGGCAGTAGGTAGAGCGGCGCGGCCAGATCCTTCAGGTATTGCAGCACGCCTTTCTCTTTGATGCCGTAGTAGTGCACGGCGACGAAGACGACGAGCGCCAGCGCCAGGGGCGTGCTGATGTCGCGCGTCGGCGTCACCAAGCCGGGGACGAGGCCGATGAAGTTAGAAAGCGCGATGAAGAGCAGAAGGGTGCCCAAGAAAGGCAGATATACGCCCGCCGGTCGCTCTCCCATCACATCGGAAACCATATCGAGGACGAAATCCAACACCATTCTAAGTGCCATGGGCCGCTGCTTACGCAGGACGATGGCGCCGGCTACGATCAAGGCCATCATCAACCACGTGGAGATCACCGTGTCGGTGATCCAGACGTCGCCGAAAAGGCGAATGACATTTCGAGGTGAAATATCCATTATGAGACCCTCCTACTAAACGGCACGACATTTGGGTGTAATTTTGTTTGAGTTGGTTAGTCCGTAAAACGTATTGCGTATTGCGTAAAAGGTTTTTGGCTCTTATGGGTATTTAGGTGAAATTGGGTACGAATGATGCTCAAGCTCTAGTTACACAGAGTTTCACGGAGTTTTTCACAGAGATACACAGAGAGAATCATTTCTCCGTGCTTCTCTGTGCCTTCTCGGTGATGCTCTGTGTCCAAATTAAACCGCTGGATGAACGGGGGATGATTTCACCCAATTTCCTATATAAGCCAAGGTTTCCTTGCGCCCTACGCAATATATTCACCAACTGGGAGTAAATCCACCCAGTTCATTTCATACCGACTACACAACAATTCACTGAGCCGCGCGCGGGGTTCGCCGCTCCAGTTGATAAATCATCCACCAGCGGATGCTCCACAAGCCGACGAAAGCCAACAATCCTGCGCGCACACTATCATCTAATGCCACGATCAAGAGCGAGGCCACGCTCAACCAGCGCAGCACGGCGCCGCCGATCACGCTCCACAAGACGGCCCGCCGCGACATGCTCGGACGTATCCCTTTCGCCGTCCAGACCTGCGTCATAAAGCTGATCCATCCTAGCAACATACCGGAGGCCAACCACGAGACAGCGCTCATTGGGGATGCTCCTTCTGCTTCTGTATCTGCTTCTGCTCATGCGCCCGGCGGCGGCGCTCCATTCGATCCGCGAAGCGCCAGACGTTGTAGAGGCCGGAAAATGCGCCCGCAAACAAAAAGCTGACGGTGAAAATATAGCCGGTCTCAAAGTACACATCTAAAAAATGACCGACCAACACCCCTATAAAGATGGGAACGGCCAACTCCCAGCCCAATGAGGTGGCCCGAACCGCTTCCTGCCACAACATCCGCAGCCATGCCTCATCCTCCGGAGATCGAGGCGTTTCATGATCCGACCGTCTCTTCTGGGGATCAGTCACCGCGCGAGGAACCTCCCATCACGCCGGCGGGCTGCGCCTGCAACGAGATCAACAATTGGCGGGCCAGGCGGTCGAGGCGCTCAGCCTCCTCCACTAACGCCTCCAGGGAACGCCCCGCGACCTCAGCGCCGACCTCGCCGCTGGTGAAGATCGTGATGTCGCCATCGGAGATCCGCAAAATGCCCGGCGCCAGGTTAATGCTGCGCATCATCCCCTCTTCGATGTAGCTCACGTTGCCCGCCATCGTCTCCGCGATCAGCGGCGCGTGAAGGGGATAGATGCTCAGCCAGCCGCCATCCTGCAACTTGAGGCGCACCTTCTCCACCGTCGCGACTTCCAACAACGTCTCGGCGGGCGTCAACACCGTTAATCGCAGCCGATTAGCCAACTTGCTCCGCCTGATCAATCGACCCGATCATATAGAAGGCTTGCTCCGGTAAATCATCATGCTCGCCCTCTAAAATCTCCCGGAAGCCACGGATATTTTCTTCGAGAGGGACACTTTCCCCGGAGATGTCGGAGAACCGCTCGGCTGCGTGGAAAGGCTGCGTGAGGAAGCGTTGCACGCGCCGCGCCCGATGCACCGCCGCGCGATCCTCCGCGCTCAACTCCTCCATCCCCAAAATGGCAATGACATCCTGTAGCTCCTGATAACGGGCCAGCAACGCCCGCACCTCCATCGCCACATCATAATGCTCCTGGCCAACATATTCAGGGATGAGCAGCGAGCTGGTCGAGGAGAGCGGATCGATGGCCGGATAGAGGCCCTGGCTCACAAGCCGCCGCGAAAGCACCGTCGAGGCGTCCAAATGCGCGAAGGTCGCGACAACCGCCGGGTCGGTCATATCGTCGGCGGGGACGTAGACCGCCTGTACCGAGGTCACACTCCCCTGGCTGGTGGTGGTGATGCGCTCCTGCAAATCGCCCATCTCGCTCTCCAACGTCGGCTGATACCCCACGGCGCTCGGCAAGCGCCCCAACAGCGCGGAGACCTCCGCGCCGGCCTGGATGTAGCGGAAGATGTTATCGATAAAGAGCAACACCTGACGCTGCTCCTGATCGCGGAAATACTCCGCCATCGTCAACGCCGTGAGCGGGGTGCGCAGGCGAGCGCCCGGCGGCTCGTTCATCTGACCGAAAATCAGCACCGAGCTTTCCAACACACCGCTCTCCTGCATATCCAGCCACAGGTCGTTGCCCTCACGGGTGCGCTCCCCCACCCCGGCAAAGAGCGCGAAGCCGGCGTGCTGGCGGATAGTCTGCCCCATCAACTCGATCATCAGGATGGTCTTGCCCACGCCGGCGCCGCCAAAGAGACCGATCTTCCCGCCGCGCGGATAGGGCGTCAGCAGATCGATGGCCTTGATCCCGGTGACGAGTTGGTCGCGCACGACCTGCTGCTCGCTCAAAGGCGGCGAAGGCACGTGGATCGGATGGCGCGGCGCATCATCGGGAATCGCTCCCTGCTCATCAATCGGCTCGCCCAGGACGTTGAACATCCGCCCCAGAGTCGCCGGCCCCACCGGCGCCAAGATCGGCCGGCCGGTATCGACCGCCGTCAGGCCGCGCCGCAGACCGGCGGTGTTGCCCATCGCGACGGCGCGCACTGTTTGAGGATCAACATGCTCCTGCACTTCGACGACCAAATCCTCGGCATCGTCGCGCTTGATCAGCAATGCGTTATGGATGCTCGGCAAATCGCCGGAGGAAAATCTGGCATCGACGACGACGCCTACGACGCGGGTCACGGTTCCTGTGCGCTCCAAAAGATCACTCCCTGGGGTTAAGTTATCTGAGACAGAAAAGAACAGGCGGGTTGCCGCTTAATTGTTTGCCAACGTCACAAGTATATCAAGATTTGGGCTTATTTCAAGCCGCTCCTGATGTGGTTCGTAGTAATCGCCGGGCACCGATGAATGAATTCATCGTCTGATACTCCAAACCCGTTGAAAACGGGTTAAAAACTGTTATAGTGCGATTCTGGTTGGCTGGCTTGCCAACTACGCACTTCCCAGTATCAGCCAGCGGTTTCAACCGTTGGCGCCAAGACGGCTTCACGTCTGGGTGAGCAAGCAGAAAGTGTCAACCTATTTCTGAACCATCCCGCACAACGGCACTCCATTCCATTAAGACATTAGCCGCCCTGCAACCGGACACGCCCACAACCAAACCCGACAGGCTGAGGAAACCTGTCGGGTCTGGGATAGAGACGACGCTATGCTATTCTCTTGGAAGCTGAGTACATGCGTGAATATCTTCGGTTATGAGATCAGGGTAATAGTCTTGGATGATCTC
>CAYXVS010000062.1:0-13888 GCA_964468735.1 uncultured Anaerolineales bacterium
GCGGCCCAGGAGAGTACGGCGACGGGGCGTGGACGATGGCCCCGCGCCGCGAGCGGAACTTCACTATCGTAGGAGGGGAGGAGTGAAGCCTCCCTATGTTGGGGTCGGCGTCCCGCCGTGCCCCTAAGAGTTTTAGATTTCAGACCCTTTTGTGAGCTGAGTGGGAAGGTGGATACAACATCATTGGAGCGCCCACAGTGACCCGGTCACAACCGGACGTCATATTTGAGCGTTTGAGGTCGATGCAGACCTAAACACACCACATAACCGGGCGACTTCCGTTAATTGATGAAGATATTTTTGAAAGAGGCTTTCCCATTGGCCAAGCGCCCCGCCGAAATGGCGGGGCGCTTTTTTTTCTACCAATCACGATTATACTTAGTCGGTGGACAACTTACTCATTTCTGAACCTTCCGGGAAGCTACAAGCATGTTTCTCAAGACAGAACAATTGTCCAATTAAGCGAGTTACCTTCTATCTGCGACTCATTCGTGGCTTCCCGGAAGGTAAAAGTACGCGAGGAGTCTATGTGGTATCTCTACGTTTTACGCTGCAAGGATGATTCCTTCTACACCGGGATCACAACAGATTTGGCCCGGCGGCTGAAAGAACATCGCGCGGGCCGAGGATCGAATTACACGCGCGCGCACTTGCCGGTCTCGCTGATCGCGGCGTGGGAATTTCCAGATCGCTCAGCGGCGACGCGGGCGGAGTACAAATTCAAATCGCTGCAACACTTCGCCAAGGCGGCGTGGGCGGCGGGACGCTGGCCCTTCTTAGAAGCGCCCTTCGCCTTCGAGGCGCTGGCATCGGCCACGAAGGCCGCCGACGGGCTGCCCCATCACTTCTGCCCGCGCTGTGGCGCGCCACTGACGCTGCGCGCTTTGGATGCAGATGGCAATGGCGGCGAGAAGATTCCCGTCTGCACGCTGTGCGGTCGCATCCATTTTGCGAATGCGAAGCCCTGCGCCGGCGCACTGGTCGTGCGCGAGGGCGCCGTCCTGTTGATACGACGCACGCAAGCGCCCTTTTTAGGCGCGTGGGATATTCCAGGCGGCTTCTTGAACGTCGATGAGACGCCGGAGGCCGCCGTGATCCGCGAGGTGCGCGAGGAGGCCAACGTGGAGATTCGCCTGTTGGATTTCCTGGGCTTCTACCTGGACGCCTATCGCTTTCAGGATGAAACATCGACCACGTTGAACATCTACTTCGTCGCGGAGACCGAGGACGCGCCGAGCGCCGGCGCGGAGGCGGACGCATGGCGCTGGTTTCCCATCGAGGCGCTGCCGGAGCGCATCGCCTTTGAGCACGCCCCCCAAGTATTATCAGACCTACAAACGTGGATAGCTGGTCAAGAGGTGAAGACATGAATGCTATTTTAGAAGTCGAAAACGTCAGCAAGACCTACCGCAAGGCCAAGCGCCCGGCGTTGGATGACCTCTCGTTCACGGTGGATAAAGGAAGCATCTACGCCTTTGTGGGGCCGAACGGGGCGGGCAAGACGACGATCATTCGCATCATCGCCACGCTCCTGCGCTTTGACGAAGGCGAAGTCCGCGTCGGCGGCTACGATGTGACCAAGGAGCCGCGCGAGGTCTGCCAGATGCTGGGCTACATCCCCGACGAGTTCGGGATGTACGGCGAGATGTTGGTGCGCGAGTACTTGGATTTCTTCGCGGGCTGCTTCAGCATCGAACCAGCGACGCGCCCCACCCTGATCGACGATCTGCTCGACCTGGTGGGGTTAGCCCATCGGCGCGACGATGAGGTGCGCTCCCTTTCGCGCGGCATGCGCCAGCGGCTGGGATTGGCGCGGGCGCTCGTCCACGATCCACAGTTGATTGTGGCTGACGAACCGGCGGCGGGCCTGGACCCTCGCGCGCGCGTCGAACTGCGTGAAATCTTCCGCGTGCTCCAGGAGATGGGCAAGACGATCTTCCTCTCATCGCACGTCCTGCGCGAGTTGGACGAAATCGCCACGCACATCGGCATCGTCGAGGAGGGCAAGTTGGTCGTCTCTGGGCCGGTTACAGCGGTGCGGGCGAAACTGCGCCCCCATCGCTGCGTGCGCGTGCGCTTCTTGGACGGCTTGGATGATGCGCAGGTCTGGCTGCTGGAGCATCCCGACGTGCTCAGCGTCGAGCGCGTCACCAAAAACGCCTCCATCCCGCCGGAGGAGCAACTGCTGGTCACCTTGGAGGGCCAGGAGCCGAAGGTCGTCCACCTCCTCGCCGATCTGGTGCGCGAGGGCTTCGAGGTGCGCGCCTATACGGAAGAGGAAGACACGCTAGAGAGCATGTTCATGAATCTGACGCGCGGCGTGGTGTCGTAGAAAATAGTAACTCAATTGACATCCATTTCATCTGCTCAATCTGCTGATACAAACCGTGCCCGGAAATGATGCTTCAGGGATTTCGCAGCAGAACGACAGGAAAAATCGCTCTCACTATCTCAGAACCTGCTTAAGCGTGTTCAAGGCAAACGAAGTTGGGGTTGATGTGGGTGCTAAATTGCTTAGCGCGCAACCTCGTGCCTCTCGGACACATCGAAACTGCTTCGTTTGCCCTATTCGTGGCTATGATTGACTTTGCGTCAGAATCGTTTAGAATAACATTCTGATTACCATCACAGCCCACTGTGACGTCATCCAAACGGCCTCCAGGCCGTTTTTGCTTGTCGAGTCAACCGCATTTTTCAGGAGGATGCTAACATAATGAAGGAATACACCACAGAAAATATCCGCAACATTGCTCTTATCGGGCACGCCAGCTCTGGGAAGACCTCCTTAGTTGAGGGATTTCTTTTCACGAGTGGGATCATCAAACGGCGCGGGAAGGTCGAGGAAGGGACCACCATCACCGACTTTGATGAGGAGGAGATCCGCCGGAATATCTCCCTGAGCACGGCGTTGGCGCCCATCGAGTGGCGCAAGCATAAGCTGAATATGATGGACACGCCGGGGTATACGGACTTCGGCGGCGAGGTGAAGAGCGCGCTGCGCGTCGCCGACCTGGCCCTCACGGTCATCGATGCCGTCTCTGGCGTCGAGGTGGGGACGGAGTTGACGTGGGCCTACGCTGACGAGGAATCGCTGCCGCACGCGGTCTTCATCAACAAGATGGATCGCGAAAACGCCAACTTCGATCGGGCGATGAACTCCTTGCAGGAAATCTTCGAGGAGCAGCGCTTCTTGCCGCTGACGTTGCCCATCGGCGCTCAAGATGACTTCAAGGGGGTGGTGAATCTGCTCGAACGCAAGGCCTACATCGGCGCCGACCGCAAGGGGACGGATGTCCCCGCCGAGTTGGCCAATCAGGTCGAGGAGATGTACACCGAGATTGTTGAGGCGGCAGCCGAGGCGGACGACGAGCTGATTATGAAGTACTTGGAAGGCGAACCGTTGACGGCGGAGGAAATTTCCAACGGCCTGCGCAAGATCGTGCTGAACGGCACCTTTGTGCCCGTCTTCGTGGGCGCGGGTGAAAACGCGAATGTCAGCCTGGACACGGTGATGGATTTACTGGCGCACGTGGCGCCCTCACCGGCGGACAGGCCGTTCGTGGCCCAGACGCCGGGCGGGGAAGAGAAGACGTTCGACGTCAGCGATACCTCCCCCACGACCACGTTGGTCTTCAAGACCACGGCCGATCCCTACGTCGGCAAGTTGACCTACTTCCGCGTCTATGGCGGCGTGATCAACTCCGGCGATACACTCTTCAACCTCCGCGCGGATGAGGATGAGCGCCTGAGTCAGCTCTACGTGATGCGCGGCAAGGATCAGATCGAAGTCGAGCGCTTGCATGCGGGCGACATCGGCGCGGTCACGAAGTTGAGCGAGGCGCAGACGAGCGACACGCTATGCAGCCCCGATCATCCGCTGGAGATGCGCGGACCATCGTTCCCCAATCCGATCTACAGCGTCGCGGTCTATCCCAAGACAAAGGCGGATACAGCGAAGATGGGCAGCACGCTGACGCGCATCTGCGAAGAGGACCCCACGCTCCACTGGCATCAAGAGGGCAGCACCAGCGAGACCATTCTTGAGGGGATGGGCGACGCTCACGTCGATACAGCAATACGGCGCGCGCAGGGCCGCTTCAATGTAAATTTGGAGACGCACATTCCCAAGGTGCCTTACAAAGAGACGGTCACCCGCGTCGGCGATGCGCAATATCGCCACAAGAAGCAGAGCGGCGGCGCCGGACAGTTCGCCGAGGTGCATATGCGCGTCGAGCCGCAGCCCCGCGATAGTGGCTTCGTCTACGAGTGGGAGGTCTACGGCGGTCGTATCTCCACCTCATTCCAGCCTTCGATTGAGAAGGGCGTGAAGTCGGTGCTGGGTAAGGGCGTCATCGCGGGCTATCAAATCGTCGATGTCATGGTCGCCGTCTACGATGGCAAGGAGCATCCAGTCGATTCAAAAGACATCGCCTTCCAGATCGCCGGGCGCGAGGCGTTCAAGCGCGCGTTTATGGACGCCGGCCCCGTCCTATTGGAGCCGATGTACCTCTTCACCGTCACCATCCCGGATGAGTTTGCCGGCGCGGTAATGTCCGATCTCAACACGCGCCGCGCGCGGGTGCAGGGCATGAAGCAAGCGCCTCAGAAGGCCATCATCACGGCGCTGGGACCGCTGGCCGAGATGCAGCAATACGCGACGAATCTCCGCGCGATCACGCAGGGGCGTGGCATCTTCAGCATGGAATTCTCGCACTACGCGATTGTGCCCACGCATCTGGCGCAGGAGATTATCCAGAAATCGAAGGAAGAGGAGGAGTAAGGGTGGGGTTCACTTTTAGATTAACGGCGTCCTTCATAAGTTCAGATAGGACATCGTGAAATCTCGCCCGCTGTACAGCATCTCTTGATGTTGGCTGTTGGTTGGCCAATCAAGTGATATAAGATGAGGGGGCCGATTGGATCTCGGCCCCCTTTTTGGTTACGACAGGCGGATGATGCAGAGAGGCATGACTTGATCTCATAACAAAAGGGCCGGAGATTCTCCGGCCCTTGTTGTTTATCTGTGTCCTCCGAGTGTGAAGTTGAAACGCTCTTACGCCTCTTCTTCCTCTTCGGGAGCTTCTTCGCCTTCCGGCATCTCCTCGCCCTCTTCTGGCGCTTCGCCGATGACCTCGACCTCGCCCAAGAACTCCGGAACCTCCGGTTCCTCTTCGAGGACCTCTTCCTCGGCGTAGCTGACCTGCACGAGGGATTCGTGCGGCTCGTTGAGAATTGTGACGCCTTCGGGCGCTTCCAAATCGGCGACCGTGATCGATTGCCCGATCTCGGTCAACGTCGAGATGTCAACCTCAATGTAGGGAATGAGCGCGTGCGGCAAGGCCTCGATCTCCAACTCGTTGAGGATCTGCAACACAATCGCGTCGGGATCCTCTTCCATGGGACTCGTGCCGACCATCGTAACGGTCAGCGGCACACGCACCATCTCATCCGCGCGCAGCGCCTGGAGATCCAAGTGGATGACGTTCCGCTGGATCGGGTCGTATTGCACATCGCGGAAAATAGTGAGGTGTTCGCCCTTCTCACCTTCGACGCGAACCTGCACGGTAGTACTCGACCCGGCTTTGCTGATCGTCCGTTCAATTTCCAAACTATCAAATTGTACGGCTATCGGCTCGATGTCGTGACCGTAAATAATACCTGGGACAATACCCTCACGACGCAATCGCTTCACCTTCTTGCCGGTGACATCCCGAGGGGTTGCCTTTAATTCTAAACCTTCCATACTTTAAATTCCTCCGTTACCTTCTTGTGCCTCGTTGGGCCTGTCTCTCAATCAAAAAGGCCGCGACAAAGCGGCCCTCATCACTCGCATCAATACAAGCCTCGCTATTGTAACGCAATTGGGTATTTTGTCAACTACGCGCTTCAACGTGCTTTTGAAGCAGAACGCCGGACGGAATTACTCTCGCTGTTTTGGAGCTAGCTTAGTTGGGTTCGAGACAAAAGAGATTGCACTAAACGCGAACGGCAAACCGTTTAGCACGCAATTATGTCCATTCCAGCCCCTGGGAACCGCTTCGTTTGCCTCGCCGGCATCTCATTTGACAGTTAGATAAATTTCGTTACAATTTACAGTTATATGAGGATGCTCAGGGGGAAAATGTGACGAATGTCCTAATAAACAGCAGCGTTTTCCGCTCCCAATGATGTACAGGGCCTTGTAAGGCCCTAAGGACATCCGATCCGCCAAGGAGGTGATGTCCACAGGTATCACCCCCCAAACACGCTTAAATGCCGGCCCCCTCAAAACCCAGAACACTTTATTAAGTTTATTTTTTAGCCTTTATTTTGTCGCAAGGAGGAGGATCAATGAAAAAGTCACGCCCCCAGATCGTCACACTTGTCGCACTCTTACAATTTATCCCCGCGTTTTTGTTACCGCCGGATATTCTATTCAAGAATCCCCTGGTGCTTATCGCCCCGTTGGCCCTGTTTGCCTTTATGGCCTGGGCGATGTTGACGCTTAAGCGGTGGGCTTTGACCCTGTGCATTTTCGTCCAAGGGATGAATGCTATTGTTCGCTTCTTGATCTTGTTCCCTCAGGCAACAACAGATGGCAACCTCAATTGGCTCTTTATTATCACGAGCTTATTGGCGATTGCCATGTCAAGCGCTATTCTGTACGTCATCGATCAACCCAAAGTTCAGGTAGCCTTTACAGCTTGAGGAGGTCATTGCCCTTACCGATCGCAAGTTCTAAGGAGGTGGTGCCATCGAACGAACCAATGTTATTGTCGACTGGGATGTTAAAAACGTCTCAGGCCATATCAACTAAAGTTCCAATCAGTTAGGAGGAGAAAGATGAAAACGATGCGATTTCTCAGTTTGGCTGTGATTTTGTCCCTGATCTTGGGGATCATCGCAGGCTGTGGCGACACTCAGCCGACCGAAGCGCCGGTGGGAGAAGAAGAGACCGGGGCGGAGGAGCCTGCAACGGAAGAGACCGGAGAACCCATCAAGATCGCGATGTTAGCCGCGATGAGCGGTGATGTGAAGACCTTCGGCGAAGGCACCAAGCGCGGCGTCGAAATGGCCATCAGTGAGTGGAACGCCCAGGGCGGCGTGCTCGGCCGCGAGGTCGAATTCATCATCGGCGACACCAAGTGCGACGCGCAGGAGGCCGCCAATGTCGCCAACAAGGTCATCAACCAGGATAATGTCAACTACATCGTCGGCGCCGTATGCTCCAGCGCCTCGATCCCGATTTCAGAGGTTGCTAACCCTGCCAGCGTCGTGCAGATCAGCCCCCCCTCGACCAATCCGCAGGTGACGATCAACGAGGACGGCTCCAACAAGGAGTATATCTTCCGCGCGTGCTTCTTAGATCCCTTCCAGGGTGAGGTGGACGCGGTCTTCGCTATGGAGGAGTTGGGCGCGCAGACATCAGCCGTGCTCTACGACGTGGGCAACGACTACGTCAAGGGCCTGGCCGAATACTACAAGGCCTCCTTCGAGGAACTGGGCGGTGAGGTGCCCGTCTTCGAGGCCTACACCAAGGAAGATACCGACTTCTCGGCGCTGTTGACCAAGGTCGCGGAAGCGGACGCCGATGTGTTGTTCCTGCCCGACTACTACAACAAGGTCAACGTGATTGCCAAACAGGCCAAGGAAAAGGGTATTGAGGCGATTATGCTCGGCGCTGATGGTTGGGATTCCCCCGACCTGGATCTGGAAGCCGTGGATGGCGCCTACTTCAGCAACCACTACTCCCCCTACGATCCGCGCCCCATTGTGCAGGATTTCGTCAGCTCGTTCCAGGAAGAGTACGGCATGGATCCGGACTTCACCGCCGTGCTGGCCTACGACGCCACCAACGTCCTGCTCCAAGCGATTGAGGACGCCGGAGTGAACGACCCCGCTGTGGTGAAGGACACGCTGGCCGCCATCGAGTACGAGGGTGTTGCCGGCGATATCCGCTTCGATGAGTACGGCGATCCGATTAAGAAAGCCGCGATCAGCCATATCACGGGCGGCGAGATTGAGTTCGTGAAATTCGTATCCCCCTAGTTCGCCATTGACCATCAGCGAGGAGGGGCAGCGATGCTCCCTCCTCGCTCATTTTCCAGATCAACTTTTATCCTTCCTTATGAAAAGAGCTTCTCAGGTCTATCGACACCAGATCAGTATTGTAATGCGAACATCCCCCGCGCCTGAAGCTCTAAGGAGAAAGCTTTAAGCATGAAAGACAACGTTATCGTTAAATGGATCCTCAAAGCCCTGAGTTGGGGCATCTTGGCTGGCATCGCCGGCGTGATTATCAAGGTCGTCGGGGAGCTGATCATCGAGAACCCGACCACCTTTGCCCAACAATCACTCAACGGGCTACAGCTTGGTTTTGTCTACGCGATGATCGCCGTGGGCTACACCCTCGTCTACGGGGTCGTGAAGCTCATTAACTTCGCCTACGGCGATGTGTTTATGGTCGGGGCATTTGTTTCCTACTTCGGCATCACAAACTATGGATTTTCTTTTATTCCGGCTATTCTGTTGGCCACCCTATCCTGTATCTTCCTGGCCGTGATCATCGACCGCGTGGCCTACAAGCCGTTGCGCGACGCGCCCCGTATCGCCGCCCTTATCACCGCGTTAGGAATGTCCATCTTTTTGGAATATTTCACCGCGCTTAAATTCGTTTTTAGTCCTGATTATATCTCTTTCGAACGCCCCTTTGAACTGGTAACATGGGACGTGGGCGGCGTGACCTTCACCAACATCCAGTTGGTCATCGCCGGCGTCTCCATTGCCTACTTCTTGGGCGTGCAATACATTGTCGGACGCACCAAAATCGGCAAGGCGATGCGCGCCAGCGCTTTCGACAAGAACACCGCCCGCCTGATGGGCATCAATGTCAACGCCGTCATCGGCGCGACCTTTGCGTTGACCGGCGCATTAGCCGGCACCGCCGCCATGTTGTACGCCACCGCCTATCCCCAAATCTTCACCTTTATGGGCTTACAACCGGGCCTCAAGGCCTTCGTGGCCGCCGTCATCGGCGGCATCGGGAGCATCCCCGGGGCCTTCGTCGGCTCACTGATTATGGGATTCGTCGAAACGATGACCGTCGGCTACTTTCCTCACGGATCGACCTTAAAGGAGGGCGTCGCCTTTTTCTTGTTGATTGCCATGCTCCTTATCCGACCGACCGGCATCTTCGGCGATCCGTTCGAGGAGGTCAAGTAACATGAAACTCCGTTCACTACCTACATGGCTCCAGGCCACATTGTTTTTCCTGATCGTGGGTGGCGTGGTACAGTTAGCGTTCACACAAGGATGGCTCAGCGATTATTGGCAGATGGTCATTATGGCCGGATCAATTCTGGTCATATCTGCGCAGGGCCTAAACATGAAGTATGGTTACGCAGGATTGTTCGCCATCGGGCAAGCCGCATTCTACGGCATCGGCGCCTACACCTCTGCCCTGGTCACGAAAGATTGGGTGACCCAGTGGAGTGGCAGCCAGGTCGGCGCGTTGGCCGGCGCGTTGGGCATCGAGGTGGGCTTTATTTTAGCCGTGGCGGCCATCAACTATTTGGACATCGGCCATCGCCGCAACCGATTGCACGAGAATCTGACGGACTTGCTCTCATCGTTCGAGGCCTCGGTGCTGACCACGACAGCGACTATTCTGGTCGTGGGCGCCATCCTCGTCATTGTCGGCGGCGGCAGCGGCTGGTTAGTGCGCCAGGGCGTCCTGGCCGTCGCGCCCTCGGTGCTGAACATCTTCCCGCCGGCGATCTCACTGCAAGTGGTCTTCGCCATCGCGCTCGTGATCGGCGCCATCTTTGCCGCAATCATCGGCTTCCTCGTTGGCCTCCCGCTCCTGAACCTGACCTACGACTACCTCTGTATCGCCACGCTGGGCTTTGGCGTGATGACCTACGTCTTCTTCAACAATGCCGACAAGCTGATCCCCACGATGAAGGGCGCGCGCGGCATGCTCGCGATCCCCAGGTTGACCACCTGGCCTTGGGTGATCGCCTGTATGGCAATCGCGCTCATCGTGATGCGGAACCTCATCTATTCGAGCACCGGACGCGCTATCTTAGCCGTCCGGGACGAGCCGACGGCCGCAGAGACGATGGGCATCAACACCTACCGCTACAAACTACTGGCCTACACCATCGGCTGCGCCTACGGTGGATTGGCCGGCGGATTGTATGCGCATCTGTACGCCTTCCTGCATCCCTCGAACTTCACATGGCTGAAGTCCATCGATCCGTTTGTGATGGTCGTCTTCGGTGGCGTCGGGAGTATGACGGGCACAACGATGGGCGCCTACGTATTCGTGTTCTTGTTGGAGGGGTTACGCGTCGTCCTCCCGGCTGATTTTATCGACTGGCGTTACGTTATCTACCCCCTGATTCTCCTGTTTGTGATGCTTTTCCGACCTCAGGGGATTATGGGAACCAACGAATTGGGATTCCTGAAGCGTCCTGAGGCAAAGGCATCCACTGAAGAATCGCCCAGTGCAACTGGCGCCAATCCAGAGGAGGCGAGTTAGACGATGTCACAGCATAACACAACTATCTTAAAAATCGATAGGCTGACGAAATTCTTCGGCGGCCTCCGCGCCGTCCACAATTTCAACGTGGACATCAAGGAAGGCGAACTCGTGGGGCTAATCGGACCGAACGGCGCCGGGAAGACGACCATCTTCAATATGATCACCGGCGCTTACCCCGTCAGTTCTGGCGCCATCGTCTTCAAGGGCCATAACATCACCAACAGGCCAGCGTATGAGATCACCCATCTGGGGATCGGGCGCACCTTCCAGAACATCCGCATCTTCTCCAACTTGACCGTGTTAGATAACGTCCGCGTCGCCTATCATCCCCACGCCAGTTACAACATCTTCGACGGCGTGCTGCGGTCGCCGCGTTTTGATATGGGCGAAAAAGAGATGACAGAGCGGGCGCGCGAGTTCCTGAGCGTCTTCGACATGGAGAAGTATGAGGATACGATAGCCGCCAATCTGCCCTACGGAGCGCAACGACGTATGGAGATCGCCCGCGCGCTGGCCACGGAGCCGGATTTGCTCCTGCTAGATGAGCCGGCCGCCGGCATGAACCCCGGCGAGATCGTGGAGCTGATGGAGCTAATTCGCTTTATTCGCGACCGCTTTGACCTGACGGTGCTGCTCATCGAGCACCAGATGCGCGTGGTGATGGGCATCTGCGAATGGATGACCGTCATCGATTTTGGCGAGATCATCGCGCGGGGCACGCCGGAGGAAATCCGCAGCGACCCGAGGGTGATCGAGGCTTACCTGGGCAGTCAAGCAACGAAAGAGGTGTAGCCATGCTATTAGAAGTCAACGATCTGAACGTCTACTACGGCGCGATTCACGCGCTGCAAGGCATCTCCTTCCACGTGGAGAAGGGCGAGATCGTCACCCTGATCGGGGCTAACGGCGCGGGGAAATCCACCACGCTGAACGCCATCTCCGGCATCGTGCGCGCGCGCGGCGGGAGCATCAAGTTCAAGGGAGAGCCGATCACCAAAAGCCCCGCGCACGATATTGTCAAAATGGGCGTCGTCCATGTCCCGGAAGGCCGGCAAATCTTCGCGCCCCTGACGGTGAAAGAGAACTTGGATATGGGCGCCTTCACCCGCTCCGATCCGAAGGGCATCAAAGAGAGTCTGGAGCGCGTATATCAGAGCTTCCCGCGCCTCAAGGAACGGCTAAATCAGTTGGGCGGGACGCTCTCCGGCGGCGAGCAGCAGATGTTAGCGATGGGCCGGGGCTTGATGTCCGAGCCAGAGCTACTGCTCCTCGATGAACCGTCGATGGGACTGGCGCCCTTGCTGGTGGATGAGATCTTCGCCATCATCGAGGAGATTAACTCCCAGGGCACCAGCATCCTGCTGGTGGAGCAGAACGCCCAGATGGCGCTCTCCATCGCCGACCGCGCCTACGTGCTGGAGACCGGGCGCCTGGTATTGGAGGGATCGGCGCAGGAGTTGGCCGCCAATCCCCGCGTGCAAGAGGCCTACCTTGGCGGCTAATTCATTCAAGAAATGCGAGCACAAAGGCGGGAGGCACGCCCTCTCGCCTTTCTTTATGGGGCGATTTGCGGGCAAGGGCAGCTTCGGGGAATGGCGGAGGCTACTGTTAGTGGCGCTGCTCCTGCTCTCCGCCTGCCTGGGTAAGTCGGAGTCAGAGACGCCTTCGACCGTGGAGATCGCCCTCGTTGGGCCGTTCAGCGGGGAATTTCAGCCGCTGGGACAATCCACGCGCAACGGGGTGGTGTTGGCCGTGGAGGAATGGAATCAGCGCGAGGGCGTGCTAGGCCATCCCATCGAGGTGACGCTCTTAGATAGCCAATGCAATACTGCTACCACGCTCGATGTCGTCGAGGCGGCGATCTCGGACGAAGGTGTGCAATTCATCATCGGCGGGGTCTGCGCCGATGTCTCGGAGGTCGTGGCCCAGCTCGCCACCCGCGCGGGCGTCCTCCAGATCAGCCCGACCACGGTCGAGGAGGGACTGACGTTAGATGCGGACGGTGAGGTCCGCCCACTGGTTTTTCGCATCCCCTTCACCGATGCCTGGCAAGGGCAAGCGGCAGCGACCTTCGCACTTTCCACGTTAAAGGTGGAGACCGCCGCCGTGCTCTACGCCCAGGGCAGCACCTACGGCAACACCTTGGCGGAGGCGTTCATAGAGCACTTCAGGGCGGGGAATATCGGCGAAATCGTGATGCGGGAGAGTTACGAGCGCGATCAAGAGAGCTACTTTGATCTGCTGGATGACGTACGCATCGCCAACCCGGATGTGCTCTATCTACCCGGCTACTACGATACGATGAACCGGATAGCCGCCCAGGCCAAGAACTACGGTATCAACGCCGTGTTCATCGGCAGCGACGGGTGGCATTCGCCGGAGTTAGCGATGGATCGATTAGGCGGCGCTTATTTCCCCCCCCACTACCTCCCCGCCGAGCCGAGCGCCATCATCCAGCAATGGACCGCCCGCTACGAATCCAGCTACATCGTCCCGCCGGACGCGCTGGCGACGCTGGGCTACGACGCCGCCAATCTGCTCCTCACCGCGATGGAGGAAGCGGGCGCCGTCACCGACCCGTACTTAGTCGCGGAGGCGATGATGTCGCAGCCCTTCGAGGGCATCACGGGCCGCATAACCTTCGATGAGCAGCACAACCCCCTCAAGGCCGTGCCCATTGTCCAGATACGCAACGGCGAGGCCGTCTACGTCCAGCGCGTCACGCCGGAGTAGAAACTCGAAGGTATTCAAAATTCGGCATAGTTTGAAAGTCGGTTGCTTTGCATAGCGCGCCAGCGAGTACCTAGAAACCCCATTTTTTAGTAAAACTCTTCGGCTCTCCAGGAATTCGCCGGGTGCAATCGCCAAGCGCTATTGCGCCCCCCACCCGCAACCTAGTAACGACGCAAAAAAGGTCTGTGATCCCCACAAATGCGTAAATCTTCGCCAATTTTAGGGCTGCTTAGGGGATTGTCCGGCAAAATCCAAAAGACCCAACTCTCTCCATCCGCAGCCTATCCGCCCCCTGCTCAAGCTGCCCCGATGTCCGGTGCCGCGGGCGAGTCGCCGCCTGCTGAACAAGCGGCCCGCATCTCTTTGCGGCTGGTGCTGAAACCCGTCGTGATACTGACCAAGCGCGGCGCTCAGTTGCAGCCGATGATTGCGCGCTTGGGAGATGACGTGCCAGCGTACCATGCTTTGTGGGCCGACCGCGACGCATTCAAACTGCCCGCCAGCACTTGCTGCACCGTAGGTGTCCGCTGTGTGAGGGAGAAAGCGGCTGCCGCTGCAGCGGCAGCGACCAGCGGTCCGTGATTCCACCAGCAATTCCAATTATGAGATTAGTCCATCTTGTTTGTAATC
>CAYXVS010000063.1:0-1695 GCA_964468735.1 uncultured Anaerolineales bacterium
CGCCCGCGATGGGTCGCGATGAAATTCGCGCCGCCGATCTCGCAGATGTAGCGGCATAGCTTCTCGACGCCGGGGAAGGGCGGCTGTGCCTCGGGCCCGATGCGCGCATAATAGCGCTTGTAGCGCGTCTCCAAGGCCGAAAGTTCCACCCCGTGCTCGCGTGCGATTTTCTCCAGGCCATAGTGCGTCGATTGCTTGACCCAGGCCAAAATCTGCTCCGTCGATGCCCGCGCGCCTAACTCGGCGGCGGCGCGTTGGATCGCCTGCACCTTTGAGGGGTACGTATCGAATAGCGTGCCGCCCGCATCCCATAAGATGTATAAAATCACGTGCACCTCGCGCTGTGGTTCCCAGTGTGAAAGATTATAGCATTGACCTGGCGTCTCAGCAACAGAAGAAAACCTCTTCACCTTCCGGGAAGCTATGGAGGGATTACTTCGCAAAATAATTGGCTTCATCGGGCAACGTTGCTGAAAAACATATCTGTAGCTTCCCGGAAGGTAGAGCATAGTTATCTAGAGTTGCGATCTTGTAGGAGACGGGTATGATATACAAAAAGCGTGATAGTGTGCTTATAGTGGGCGGAGATGGACGTGACCAGAGTCATCAGCGTGTTGAATTTCAAAGGCGGGACGGGCAAGACCACCACCGTGGTCAATTTGGCGGCGGGGCTGGCATTGCGCAACGAACGCGTGCTCTGCATCGATATGGACGCGCAAGGCAATTTGGGCACGTGGCTGGGCGTGAAGCATTCTCACACCACCGCCGATCTACTGTTGGGCCACGTTGATCCGCAGCAGTGCATCAGGACGGCGCGCGAGAATCTCGATGTCATCGTTGGGGATCGTCACTTGATGCGGGCCGAGGGGCGGTTATGGCGGATGGGCGATGATCGCGTCGCGCGGCGGGTACTCTATTACACGATGAAAGAGGTCAATAGCTACGATTACGTCATTATGGATTGCGCGCCCTCTTACAGCTTGGTCACCGAGAACGCGCTGCTCTACGCCCGCGAGTTGATCGTCCCGGTCTCGATGGACTACCTGGCGATGGTCGGCTCCCGGCAGGTGCTCGACACGCTCAAGACCGTGGGCTATATCCCCGATCACGAACTGGAACTGACCTTGGTCGTGCCCACGCTGTACTATCACCGCCTCCGCAAGGATCAGGAGGTGATGGCGATGTTGCAGCGCTATTTCCGAGGCCGTATCTCCAATCCCATCCGCTCGAATGTGCGCTTGGCCGAGGCGGCCAGCCATCAGCAGACCATCTACGAATACGCGCCGAACAGCCACGGCGCGGAGGATTACGCGCGCTTAGTTGAGAAGGTGGCGAATATAGCTAAGGATAATCAATGAATAAGAGATCAGATCACGGCGTGATTGGCCATGATCCTTTCGCGGATATGGAAGCCGACGGCCGGGAGAAATCTGCGGTGGAAGAGGTTGCTCCAGCAGAGAAAGGGGAGGCAGAGGTAGCGAAGGAGCCGGCGCAGGTGGATGAAGTATCGCCCGTCGCGTCCGCGCCATCTTTGGTGATGAATGTGGACGCAGCGCCGGCATCGGCGCGGGAGGCCGCGTCCGCGCCGCTTACCGAGACGACGCTCTTAGATTGGCTCTTCTCCGATGCCGCCCATCCAGATGCATCGTATCCTCGGCTGCGCGACTTCCCCACCTCGCAGGAAGCGGCGAAACT
>CAYXVS010000063.1:1795-9244 GCA_964468735.1 uncultured Anaerolineales bacterium
TCCGCGATGCCCGTGGCCAGGCCGGCGATGCGCTGGAGGAGGGCGAGCCGCGCGTGGCGCAGGTCGTCGTCCTCGGTCATTACCATGACCTCATCGAAGAAGCGTTGGATGACCGGCACCAGCGGCTCGAACGCGGCTAAGAGGGCCTTCACATCGGACTTCGGCCCGATGTTTGCCTCGGCCTCCAAGAGCGAGTCATATAGCTCTAGTTCCGTCGGTTCGATCAGCGCCTCGCCCTTCAGTTTGCGGGGCGACTGGTCGCGCGTGATGCGCACGCAGCGGGCGTAGTTATCCAACAGCAACGACCAATCCTCGCGCTGGACGGCTGCGGTGAGTTGCTCGGCGCTCTCGCGCGCCATGGCGGGATTTTTGCCGCGCGCGGACAGCGCCGCCGCGACCACGTCGTAAGCGTAGCCCATATCGCGCAGCGCGCCCTCCAACCGCCCGATGACGAAATCGACCGCGGCTTCCAGATCCTCCTCCGCCGTTGAGATGGGCAGGTTATGCGAGGCCTGGACGAGGCCCTCGCGTACCGAGAAGGAGAGGTCGTGACCCAGCAGAATCTGCACGATGCCGGACGCGGCTCGTCGCAGGCCGTAGGGATCGCTGGCGCCGGTGGGGGCCAGCCCGACGGCAAAGAGGCCGGCCAGACTATCCAACCGATCCGCCAGCGCCAGCACGATGCCGGGCTTGCTCTCTGGCAGGTCGCCATCGGCGGACGCGGGCTGGTAGTGCTCGGCGATGGCATCCGCCACCGCCGGCGATTCCCCGGAGCGCTTGGCGTACTCGCGCCCCATAATCCCCTGCAAACTCGTCATCTCGACCACCATGCTGGTGGCCAGATCGGCCTTCACCAAGTGCGCCGCGCGCTTCACCACGTCGATTTCCATTGGGGAAAGCTTGAGCCGCAGCGCGATCCACGGTGCAATCGCCTCCAGGCGATGGGTTTTGTCCAACATCGAGCCGAGTTCGGCCTGGAAGGTGAGCTTTTTCAGATCGTCTAAATAATGCTCCAGCGGATAGCGGCAATCCTGATTGTAGAAGTACTCCGCATCCGCGTAGCGGGCGCGAATGACCTCCTCGTTGCCGCGCCGTACCTTGTCCAGATGTTTCGCGCCGCCGTTGCGGACGGTGACGAAGTAGGACATAATCCGCCCGCGCCCGTTCAGTACAGGGAAGTAGCGCTGGTGTTTCTTCATCACGGCGATGAGCACCTCTTGCGGGAGGGAGAGATAGCGCTTCTCGAAGGAGCCTAAGAGCGCCGTGGGGCACTCGACTAAATGCGTGACCTCCTCCAGCAGCGCCGGATCTTGCGGGATGTGACCATCGACCTCTTGGGCCAGCGCCTGCGCCTGCGCTAAGATCTCCGCGCTCCGCGCCTTGGGATCGACGATGATGTTATAGGCGTCCATCGTCGCTTCGTAATCCTCCGCCGCCGAGAGCGCCACCTCCGGCGAGCTATCGGGGCGGGGACCGCGTGTGACGCGCCCGCTCTCCAGCCCGGCATATTCAAATGGCGCCTCGTAGCGATCCAGGAGCGCGACCAGCCAGCGGATGGGCCGGCTGAAGGAGACGGCGCTCTCGTTCCAGCGCATCGAGCGCGGGAAGTTCAGCGTCGCGATCCACTCCGGCAGCAGATCGGCCAACACGTCGACCGTCGGGTGCCCCGCGATCACGCGATGCGCGACGACGTATTCTCCGCCGTCGACCTCCTGCACGGTGAGGTCGTCCACGCTGACGTTCTGGGAGCGGGCGAAGCCTTGCGCGGCGCGGGTCGGCTCCCCCTCCGCATCGAAGGCGACTTTGGCGGGCGGGCCTTTGACCTCGCGGTCGTCATCCTCCTGCTTCAGCGCCATCTCCTCGACGTAGACGGTGAGGCGGCGCGGCGTGCCCCAGATATGCACCTCGCTGTGGGGGATGCGCGCCTCGTCTAACGCCGCAGGCGCCATCTCGCGGAGTTGGTCGAGGGCGCCGCTCAAATGCGAGGCGGGCAACTCTTCCACGCCGATCTCGAAGAGGAAGGGGACATCGCTCCCGGCGGCGATGGCTGGCGGCTCGTCCACGCCGTTGTTCTGGCGGATCGGCAGGTGCATCAGCGCGCCTTGGGCGGGCGGCAGCAGGGAGATGCCGGGCCGTTGGAGCCATGGATAGCCCGCTTCCTCGCGCTGAGCCAAGTAGGCCTCGGCGGCCTGGCGCGCCAACTCGCGCATCCGCTTGAAGAAGATCGCGCGCTCCGTCACGCCGACGGTGCCGCGCGCATCCAACAGGTTGAAGGTGTGCGAGCAGCGCAGCAGGTAATCCAACGCGGGCACGACCAGGCCGTTCTCTAAGCAGAGCAGCGCCTCCTGCTCGAAGAGATCGTACATCTGCTCCAAGCGCTCGATATCGGCCAACTCGAAGTTGTAGCGGCAGTAATCGATCTCTTGTGCGCGGAGAATCTCGCCGTAGGTGTGCTGCTCATCCCACGCGATATCCCACACCGCGTCGACCTCTTGCAGGTACATCACGATGCGCTCCAGCCCGTAGGTGATCTCCACGGCAGGGATGTCCAACGTGAGGCCGCCGGCTTGCTGGAAGTAGGTGTACTGAGTGATCTCCTGGCCGTCCAGCCACACTTCCCAGCCCAAGCCCCACGCGCCCAGCGCGGGCGATTCCCAGTTATCCTCCACAAAGCGGATGTCGTGCTCCTGCCGGCGGATGCCCAGCGCTTCTAAGCTGTTGAGGTAGCGTTCCTGGGGATCGCCGGGATCGGGCTTGAGGATGACCTGAAATTGGGTGTGCATCTGCATGCGGTTGGGATTATCGGCGTAGCGACCATCGTCCGCACGATAGGACGGCTCGACGTAGCCGACGTTCCACGGCTCCGGCCCGAGCACGCGCAAAATCGTCGCCGGGTTCATCGTGCCCGCGCCGACCTTCTCGCTGTGGGGCTGCCAGACTAACGCGCCCTGATCGGCCCAATAGCGTTGCAGGCGCAAAATGACTTCTTGAAAAGTTATCATGGGGTTACCTCGTTTTAATAGCGATTAATAGCAAATAAGCTTACATATATTTCGCGTGAATGCGTATTTCGTATTTCGTAATGATCCTGTTGCATTTTATATCTTGCATCGCAATTCATCATTCTAAATTCGTCATTCACAATTCATCATTCCCTACGTCCTAATTCCTGCATCAACGTCAGGATGGCCGGACGCCATTCTAGATGATAGACGATATAATGTTCCATCACGTGCGATAGTTCCGTCGCCGTCTGCGATGGGAAATCGTATTGGCTCACGTCCTCGTACTCGCGGCGCTGAAATGCCTGGAGCCAGGAGAGCGCGCTGGGCGAAAGCTGCTGCACCGCGCGCATCTCGCGATGGGTCTTGAAGCAGTCGGGACAGAGCGCGCCGCCGTGCGCCGGATCGATGCCGTAGGGCCGCCGGTCGGATGGCTGCGGGTGCAGTTCGGCCTCGCAGAGCGCGCCCTCCCGCTCGCCCACGCACGCATCCCACGTCGGACGAAAGCCCGCCAACGTGAGAAGGCGCGGCTCCACCCAGCGAATAAAGCGCATCGGCTCCGCCACCTCTTCCAAATGCGCAAAGACCTGATCGACAAAGTGGTAGAGCTGTAAGTCGGTCTCGCCCTCGAAGAAGCGGATGACCAACTCCGCGATGTAGCGCGCGTAGGTCGCCCGCTCGAAATCCTCCTGCAGGCGGCGGCGCACGGTCAGCGCCTCGGCCTGGCTGAGGATGTCCCAGGAGCTTCTCACGCGCGAGACCAACACTTGGCTGCGACTGAATAGCTCCAGGTGGCCGGCTTTGCGCGAGTGGGGTTTGCGGATGCCCTTCGCCAGCAGATCGACGATGCCATCCGCCGTCAACATCCGCACGACGCGATCCGCTTCGCCCTGATCCCGGCGACTCAGCACAATGCCCTCGATGCGATACAGCCTGCTTCGCGCTTTCATCCCCTCTCCTCCAGAACCCCAATCGCGGATTATACCACGCTCAGCAGATTTATCACCCTTCTGCTATGAGGATGGCGTCTCTTTTTGGGCCAAATTCAGGCGGATGAAGAGCCACGGCGCGCCCCAGGCCCCGACGAAGCCGGTGAGGCCGTAGCGGAGCATGCGCCAGAAGAGTTCCATCACCGCGCCCATCGAGGTATCGAAGTAGCCGAAGAGCACGCTGAGGCCAAAGTACGCGGGGAGCACGATGGCCAATCCCGCCACGGCGCGCAGGACGCGCTGCCAGATTGGGCCGCGCACGCTGAAGTTGACCGTCTCGCGCTCCATGATGAAGCCGACGCCCAGGCCGATGATCGCGCCCAAGGGCGAGGCCGTATCCGAAATGGGCATCACCAGCAGCGCGCTCAACGGCACGCCAACCGCTAAGGCGTAGCGCTGCCAGGGTGGGCGCTCGACTAACCACGGGCGGATGCGCGATTCCAAGGGCAGCCACAGCAGGAGCATCGCTGCGCCAAGGAGCGTGCTGGCGATCACGTCTTGGGGGTAGTGAACGCCCAAATAGAGCCGCGAGAAACCGATGAGGATCATCATCACCACGGCTAAGCTCCACACGCCTAAGCGACGGAAACGCGCGCCCATATAGCCCCATCCGGCGACGGCGGCCTGTGTGTGGCCGCTGGGAAAGGCCCGCGATAATTCCTCGCGCAGCGGCGTGACCCGGGCCTCGATGCCCGCGCGCTGCAAAATCGGCTCTACCCCGCTATGGCCGGGGCGCGGGATGAGCCAGATGTGCTTGAGCCAGGTGTTGAATGTGGCGGTGAACATGTAAATGTAGGAGATGCCTTGTCCGATGGATTTATCGAAGCACCAGGTGAGTATGGTGATGATAAAGATGTACCCCACCTCGCTGCCGATGTCGGTGATGAGCTTGAATGCGAGCGTCAAAAAGTCGGTGCGATAGCCTTCCAAGAACAGGAGCCAGCGATAGCCCCATGGAATGAGATGCCAAAGTAGGTCGTGCATGTTCAGTTCTCCTCGCGCTGCGCGGTGAGATTGCTCCGCGCCGGCGGATCAAAGCGCAGGTACTCCTCCGTCGCGGCCTCTAGATCGGCGTAGGCGCCGCGATAGCTGGGGGGCAGCAGCGCGGCGAGCTGGTACATAATCTCGTCGGTGATGCGTTGGCGCTCGGCGCTGCGCACGCGGGCGCCGCCGGCATCCACGTAAAAGGGATCGCCCACGCGGATGTGAAAATCGGTGCGCTTGAGTCGGGGCAGATTAGAGAAGACCCGCTCCACGCCGTAGTGCCCGATGGGCATAATGGGCGCGCCGCTGCGCAGGGCCATCATCACCATGCCGGGGCGGCCCAGTTGGAGGTTGCCGTCGTGGCTGCGGGTTCCTTCCGGTGAGATGACCAGGATCTTGCCGTCGTCCAGCGCCTGCAATCCCTGCCGCAGCGCGGTGAGATCGATCTCCTCGCGGTTCAGGGGGATCAACCCCCACCTGTCGAAGAGACGCTTGATCAGCGGATGGCGCCAGTTCTCGACTTTGGAGAAGCCGCTCAGTGGGCGATCCATCAGTTGGGTGAAGAAGATGGGCACTTCCACCATGTTGATGTGATTGGCGATGGTGATGAGCGGGCCGTCCATCGGGACCTTCTTCAGCCGCTCAGATTCGATGTCGCAGACGCCCTCGGTGAGCGCCTTCACGGCGTGATTGATCACGTACATCAATGGGCCAGCATTGGATAATGTAGATTTTGATTTCATAGTCCTCTGTGTTTTGGATCTTTCTGTTGTTACTTGATATGTCAGCAGATGTAGCAGATATAAGCAGATTGGGCGCAAAGTATCACTGAGAAAGCACAGAGAGGCACGGAGGTGTAAATTTCTCTGCGTAACTCAATTTTCGCGCAACCGATGCAGCAACGGCGCGACCTCGTCTAACGGCCCCTCATAGGTGGGCGGCGGCGAGATTTCACTGCGGTCGGTCGCGGGGCCGGGCACGAGGTAGGTCTGGCATCCGATGCGGGCGGCGACCATATCCATGCCCTCGTCGCCGATCACCAGCGCGGCCTCCGGCGGGCAGGCGAGTTCGGCTAAGATTTCATGGAAGTAGCGCAGATCGGGTTTCACATAGTGGCTGTTCTCGTAGGTCGTGACCTTGTGATAGGGGAAATCCGCGACGCCGGCCCAGGCGAGTCGCTGGCGCGTGGCGAGGGCGGGGAAGTAGGGGTTGGTGGCGATGACGACGTCGTAGTTTAGCTCGAAGGCGGTCTGGATGACGCGGTGCGCCGCCGGGCGCGGTCGCGCATAGCGCCGGAGAGCGGGAAAATCTTCCCGGTAGAACGCCTCCAGGTGGGGATAGAGCTGCTCGCGCGTCAGGCCGGTGAGTGGGTAGAAGACCTCCTCGAAAGCCTCCTCGTTCGTGCGCGAGCCATCGTGGCCGGCGATGGCGAGGGTCCCTTCTTGCAGAGCGTGCAGGAGCCGATCCGGCGGCACCAACTCAGCACAGCGCGCGGTCAATCCCCAGAAATAATGCGGCATCAGATCCTCGACTAAGTCGTAATCTAAGAGCGTGCCGTCCAAATCGAAGAGCACGGCTTGCAAGTGTGTCATCGGGCGCTACTCCTCATCAATGCCCCACCAATACATATCGGCCAATTTGCGATGTTCCTGCTGCAATTTGATGTAACTTTCGTAGCGATGCTCGTCAATCTTCCCCTCCTCCAGGGCCGCGATCACCGCGCAGCCCGGATCGACGGTGTGGCTGCAATCGGAGAACTGGCAGTCGGGCACATAGGGCGCGATGTCGGGATAGTAGGCGTCGATCTCCTCCGGGTCGAGATCGAAGAGGGCCAGCGCGCGGATGCCGGGCGTATCCGCCACCCAGCCGCCGACCTCCAGCTCGACCAGTTCTGCCACGCGCGTGGCGTGCCGGCCCTTGCCCGTGGCCTGGCTCACCGCTTTGACGCGCTTGCCCAGCTCCGGCTCCAGCGCGTTGAGCAGGCTCGACTTCCCCACGCCCGATGGCCCGACTAACGCCGAGATCCGATCCTGAAGATGCTTGCGGAGCTGATCGACGCCCTCGCCCGTGACCGCGCTGGTGTAGAGCACCCGGTAGCCGATCTCGGCGTAGATGTCGAACTTGGCTTTCACTTCCGCCTGATCCACCAGATCGACCTTGTTGAGGCAGATGAGGCTGGGGATCGCTTGCCGCTCCGCGCCGACCAGCAGGCGATCCAGCAGGCGGAGGTTCGGCTCCGGCTGGGCGCAGGCCAGCACAAAGACGACCTGATCGGGGTTGGCGATGAGCACCTGCTCGCGCTCGCGCAGATACCCCTGGCGATCCCAGCGGCGCGTGCCGCGCCCCGAGGCCAGCGGCTTGAGCCGACTGAGCGCGCGCTTGCGCTCCAAAACCTCCTCGATGATATGCGTGCCTTCCGGCACCGTCTGATAACGCACCCGGTCGCCGATGGCGACAATCGTCGTCTCCTGGCG
>CAYXVS010000063.1:9344-13872 GCA_964468735.1 uncultured Anaerolineales bacterium
TACTCCCTTACTCCCTTGCCCGATACCGCTAACAGTGTACCATGGTGCGGAAAGGAAACAAGGAAATTATCTTCTCAAACTTCTACCTTCCGGGAAGCTATGAGCGGATTTTCTCAAGCTAAAATTGCCCGGTTAAGACAGTTTCCCCGCAGTGTCTGGCTAATCGAAGCTTCCCGGAAGGTTTAGGTAAGGATAGGTAAGGAAATGAAACAATGAAAAAGAGACACTGGTTGAAATTAGCTCTGTTGGCGCTGCTGATCGCGTTGCTCTTGCTGGCGTGTCGGCTGACGCCGCCGACCTCGCCCGTATCGCCGATCTCGCCGCTGCCGGAGAGTGTCCTCGCGACGCCCGCGCCCGACGAGCCGACTGGCCCGACGCCCACGGTAACGTTAGCCCCATCCTGGACGCCTACGCCGGACGCGGACGCTGAGAGCGAGGTCTTCCTCCCCGCGATTATCGCTCAAGACCCGACGCCCACGCCCACGCCGACGCCGCCGCCAACCGCAACGCCTATGCCGACGGCCACGCCGTTGCCGCCGCCCGTGCCCAAGCCCTCGTTCGGCGTCCAGATCGACCCGAACACGGATGATCTCTCCCAGGTATTGCGCTGGGTGGAGGGGATGGGCTTCGGCTGGATCAAGGTGCAGGTGGAGTGGATGTACGTCGAGTACGAGCCGGAGATTTATCGGTGGGATGCGTTGGATCGCCTGGTGCGGCTGAGCAACGAGTTCGAGATGGACTTGTTGATCGGCGTGGTCGATGCGCCGGAATGGCTCCGCGCCGATCCGGGCTACAACGGCCCGCCGCAGGACCCCGCCGAGTTTGGGCGCTTTATGAGCGTGATGGCGGAGCGCTACGCCGGGCGCGTGACGGCCTACGAGCTGTGGAACGAGCCGAATCTTTCCCGCGAATGGTACGGCGCGACGCTAGATCCGGCGGCCTTCGTGACGCTGGTGGCGCACGGCAGCTGGGCTGTTCGCGCCGCCGACCCGGAGGCGATCATCGTCAGCGGCGCGCCCGGCGTCACCGGCATTGATGATGGCGTCGATGCGATAGACGACCGGCGCTTCCTGCGCGAGATGTTGGCGGCGGGGCTGCCCCAGTGGGTCGATGCCATCGGCGTCCATCCCTACGGCTACGGCAATCCGCCCCAGGAGCGCGCCGCCGACGCGACGCATCTGCGCTCGGCCTGGAACGAGCACCCCTCCTTCTTCTTCTTGGACACGCTGGAGGATTACCACGCGATCCTGACGGAGGCCGGCGTCGACCTGCCGCTCTGGCCGACGGAGTTCGGGTGGGCGGCCGCCGACGGTATCCGCGCCACGAACCTCCCGCCCGACTTCCCCTATCCCTACGCGGCGTGGATCTCCGAGCAGGAGCAGGCCGATTATCTTATCACGGCGTGTAAGCTCCTGCGCGAGCGCCCGTGGATCGGCCCGTTTTTCATCTGGAACCTGAATATGAGCGTGGTCTGGGGCCGCGAGCGCCCGGAGGCGCTCTTCAGCCTGCTGCGCCCGGATACGTCGTATCGCCCGGCGTATATCGCGTTGCGGGTGCATCAGCCGTGAGCGATGGCGCGCTGAGGTGCAACGCACTTTTGGGCTTATCACCAATCATATACTGCATTGAGTAGAGTAACTGTTACCTAAATCTAAGTGCGTTGCACCTTGATCTACTCAAGAAAAAAACCGCCCGCAGTCGTCGCATCGACTACGGGCGGTGGTGTATCAGGTTCTAAAAAGGGGGTCTCGCGCCTATTCGTTGGGCGGCGTCTTTCCCATCTCGATCTGCATCTTTAGCAAATCATCCTTTTTGCCTTCGACGATGAGCCGCGCCTGTTCCGGCCAGGTCTCCATGTGGCGGGTGCGCAGGCCGGTTTCGGCGATCAGCGCGTCAAGCTGCTCCGGCTCGTAGTGCGCCAACTGCTCGAAGATTTGGATGCCTAACGTGTTGAGCACTAACTCGCTCTTGCGCCCCAGGCCCCAGATGCGCGTGAGATCGTCGGGGTGGACGATGGTGCGCTCCATCTCTTCGGGCATTTCCTCTATTTCAGGTTCGGCGGCCATCGCACTGAAGGAGAAATCGGCGGCGCCGGCCTGCGTGGTGCGCCAGCGATAGTCATAATCCAGCGATTGTTTGAAATCGTCCAGGATGCCGGGCCTGTCGTGCAGCGACCACGCGTCGCCCATCCAGCGGTAGAGCAGGCCGCAGCGGATCTGCTGCGCGTAGGGGCGTTGATTCCAGCGGTCGATTTCTTTGAAAATCTCCTGGACGATGCCCAGATTCTGATTGACCCAGCCCATCGCGTTGGGATCGTTGCAGGTCGGGGCGGCGGGCGGGCGGCAGATGTGGTTCATCTCGGTGATGTAGACGGGCACATCTTTCCATTTGCCGGGGATGCGCTCCATAAAGAGGCGATAGATCTGGAAATCGAAGTAGTGATCGCCTAACGGGCCGGAGCCGTTGCCGAACTTGTCCAATCCGGTGACGCGCTTGGGATCGGGGCCGTGGAGGTAGGCGTGGAGGATGATGCCGTCGAGCGCGTCGATGTGGTCTAACATCGTGGTGTAGTAATCCAGCGGGCGCCAGTGGGCGTTGCCCAGCAGCTTGAGCGGCATGTAGTTGTAGGGATCGACCGCGCCGGTGCAGACGATGGCGTTGGGCAGGACGGCCTTGATCTGGGCGTAGGTCTTGTTGAACGCCTCCGCGTACATCTCGGCGGTGATGTGCTCGCGGGGATGCTCGAAGCCGCCGGGGTGCTCGCGCGGGTTGTTCTGCTCGTTGGCGATCTGGATCGTCCAGGTGTACTCGCTCTGCGAGCGATCCGGGCGCTTGAGATATAACTCCGTCCAGCGCGCGGCGGCCGCGGCGAAGTCGTCGTAGTATTTCCGCTCCGGCAACGTTCCATTCGGCTCGTAACCGTTGTTGAGCCGGACGATCACGCCGTACCCCTGGTCGGCCCAATCCCACAGGCGATTGCGAAGGTCGCCGTTGAGGTGGACGTGTTGTGGCTGACGGCCGCAGACCTCGGTGAAGAAGACCCAGCCCTTCTTGTTGCGACTCTCGAATAGACTGCGGATGGGATCGCGCGTGCGGAGATCGTCGCCTAACGTGACCGCGTGGATGCCCTGGATGTGCGGCGAGAGGCCCGTGCGCAGATCCATCTGCGTGGCTGGCTGCCGCTGATCCTCGCCCTCCGGCGCCTTGAGATACCACGCGGCGACGTACCCCTCCCAGAGCGCGGGCGTGCGGACGTGCAACCACTCGTCCTCCTGTCCGACCTTGCGGCCGGTCGTCCGCTCGTCCTCCAGCGAGGTGAGCATCGTGCCATGTGGAATCCACCACACCTGATCGTGATCGGTACTTGGCCCGCCTCGGACTCGGAGACCAAACTCTGGGCTTTCGACCTGGACGTACTTGGTCGGCTTGCCCGTCGCGGGCGTGGGGATCGCGGGCGCGGAGGTCTTCTCCAGCTTCAGGTACCAGGCCGCTGTGTACCCCTCTTCGCCGGCAGGCGTCTGGACTTGGAGCCACGCCCCGTGCTGTCCGATCTTCCGGCGGACCTCGGCGGGCGGCTCGAGGGCCTTGAGCGTGGCGCCATCCGGCATCTGGTCGATCTGGGCGTAACCGATGCCGGGGCCGCTGCGCAGCTTGAGCGGCACCTCAGGGCTATCGACCTTGACGAAGGTGATCTCGGCCTCCTTTCCGGGCGCCGGCTCAGGGGGCGGGAGTTTGATGTACCACGCTGCGACGTAGCCCGTCTTGCCCGTTGGCGTGCGCACCCACAGCCACTGGCCGTTCTTCCCGACCTTGCTGTGGGCGATATCGGCCTCCTCCAGCGCTCCCAACGTCTCGCCGTGATCGACCTTGGTGACCAGATCGCTGCCGACGTAGGGCGCGCTCCGCACGTTGAGGTAGCCGACCTCCGGGCTATCGACCTGCACATCGATGGTCGTCTCGGTGGGTGGTGATGGTTGCTCTGGCTTCGAGCCGCCGAACGGCTTCAGATAGGGGGTGGGATCAATGATATCGTGGGGGTAATTTGTCGCATCGCTCTGAGTCGCGCCCTGCTTCTTGAGCGTAAAATGGAGATGGGCGCCGAAGGAGTTGCCGGTGTTGCCCGCCAATCCGATCAACTGGCCGGCCTGGACAAATTGTCCGCGCGTCACGACCACTTCAGATAGATGAGCGTAGATGCTGATGAAGCCGCCCTCGTGCTGGATGCGGATCTGATTTCCATAGGGCTTGCCATTGGGATCGGAGTTACCGTCTAGGCGCACATCACTGACGAAGCCATCGGCGACGGCGTACAACTCGCTGCCCTCCGGCGCCATAAAGTCGAGGCCCTCGTGCCCCGGCAGGCCGAATTTTTGATAGAACTCAGGTCGCGCTCCAAATTCTTGCGTGATTTTTCCATATTCTGTGGGCCAACGCATGCGGAATGCCATCTTGAATTCTCCTTTTCTTGACTATTCTTGACGGTTGACGGCCATGATAGGCACCATGGCCAATTGAAGATAGGGTTTAA
>CAYXVS010000064.1:0-13602 GCA_964468735.1 uncultured Anaerolineales bacterium
CCCCTACTCCCTTATTCCTTCTCTTGGGTTAAGTTCAACTGGTAGCGATCCGGCTCTTCCGCCGGAGTGGAGACAGGCACGCCGTAGACCAACACCTGCACGCTGCGCACCGAGATCAGGGCCAGGATGGCGAAGGTGAGCACGAGCCACAGCGCGGAGATGAAGTGATGGAGGACGAGCAGCACGACGATCAGCAGGGCCGTCATCAGCACAAAGAGGGGGTGGCGGCGCATCAGGCGCAATGCGCCGACCAGGCTAGCGGTCACGTCGGCGGATTCCCACGCCATCAGGCCGGCGGCGAAGAGCCAGGCGACCGTCCACAGCAGGCCGACCCAGATCCAAAAGGTGACCAGGAAGGTGTAGACCCACGTTGGTACATCGAATGGCAAAGGGAAGGGCGTGGCGGAGGCGCCGTAGAAGATCAGGTTGAGCAGGATGGCGCCGTAGACGAAGGCGTTGATCGTCGTCAGGAGCCAGGCGGGGAGGATGTGCGTTTTGGCGTAGTCCAACATATCGCGGAAGGTGACGACCTCCTCCTGCGCGGCCTGCATCGCGACCCACCAGAGGCTGCTCAGCACCGGCGGCGTAAAGATGAGGATCGGCGCTAGCAAGACGGCCAGAAGGTTGGCGGGCACCAGGTGGATTCCCTGTTCCATCAGATCGCGTCCGGCGAATTGCATCGCGCGGAGCCAGAGCTTCGCGTCGGGGCGCGGCGTCGTATCGTAGCGGATCCAGCGGGGCTGATGGGGGCTCATTCGCTGGCGCTCACCAGATAGGCGACGAGGAGCCGCGTGGACGCCGCCAGGGAATCGCGGTGCGTGCGCTCGTAGGCGTGCGAGGCGTCCACGCCTGGCCCGATCAGCGCGACTTTGGTATCTAAGCCCGCGCGCCAGGCGGCCTCGCCATCGGAGCCGTAGTGCGGGTAGATGTCGGTGCGGTAGGGGATCTCATAGGTCTTGGCCAGCTTCTCCATCCGGCGCCGCAGGCCCAGGTGATATGGCCCGCCCGAATCCTTGGCGCAGATGCCGACGGTGAATTCGTCGGATTGCTGGCCATCGCCGGCGGCGGCCATATCCACCGCGACCAACTCCTCCACATCCGCCGGGAAACCGCTCGCCGCGCCGTGGCCGACCTCCTCGTAATTGGAGATCAGGACCGTCACATCATAGCGCGGCGTCATCCCCGCTTGATGGATCGCGAGCAGCGCGCCGTAGATCGCGGCGACGCCGGCCTTATCATCTAAGTGGCGGGAGCGGATGAAGCCGTTGTTCAATTCCACGCGCGGATCGAAGTAGACGAAGTCGCCGACCCGGATGCCCAGCTCTTGGGTCTCTTTTTTCTCGCTGGTCTTGGCATCTAAGCGGACTTCGTAATTCTCCTCGCTGCGCTCCAGATCGCGCGCCTCTTTGCCGTGGATGTGCACGGAGGCTTTGGTGGGCAGGATGCTGCCGCGATAGGTCAGCCCCTCGCTGCTGACGACGGTGCAGCCCTCGCCCTCGACGGCGTGCCAATCGAAGCCGCCTAACGACGTGAGTTGCAAGCGCCCGTTCTCCTTGATCTTGCGCACCATCGCGCCCAATGTGTCAATGTGGGCGGTCAGCGCGCGCGGGTAGGCGTCATCGCTCGCCCACGTGAGGCGCAGACCACCCTTGCGCGTTTCGGCGCACGTCACAGGCAGATCTTTCATCGCCGCCGCGACGTAGTCCAGGGCGGCGGCGGTGTCGCCTGTGGGGCTGGGCGTGTTCAACAGGCCGACTAAAAATTCTAGGGTCTCTTCCATGGGGATTGGGGGGAGTTGAGTTTTCTCCATAATTGTGTTATCTCCTGTGTTGTATTCTGTTTTCGTGACTGTTTGGTCTTGAGGCGCAACGCACTTTTGTAATTATCAGGCGTGCGTTTCACATTAAAGGCCGCTTGGGTCTGTGTTTGAGTGCGTTGCACCTTACGCATTTGTAAGGGTAAGATAGATTGTACGTCAGGTGATCTAAATTACAACCAAAAAGCGAGCCTGCGATGTCAATTCGCAGGCTCACTCTGGATGCTGAGGGGCGTTGGTGCAGTTTTGGCCTTCTGTTCCTGTCTTTTTCTCTATAGACTGGGCCAAAACTGCCGAAATGATGTTTCACGCCCTCCAACGTCGGCTTTCATTTTCATTTTTATATTCATAAAACGGATTCGTAATCCATAACGGACTCCGCTATCCTGAAAGTGAAACATCACACCTATTTTGGCGGATCGGGAAGTGACTCTGGCGATTCGCCATCCAGGGATTCGATGACCGTATTAGCCGTTTGTAGCGCATCACCTAGTCCCCACACGGCGGGATGTTGCTCCTTGAGCGTGGCGAGGATATCGCGATAACCGGTGAGACGAGAAAGGAGCAGTGATTCGTCCAGGCCATCCTCCGTGACGGCCACGAACAGGAGATCGATCTCCTGGAAGATGCCGGGAGGCACCTCATAATTTGCCTGGAGCAGCGCGCGCGCCTCGTAGATGCGCCGCTCCAACAAGACTAATTGCACCTCGCTGCGCTTATCGGAGGGCGTGAGCGAGAGCCACACCCCTTCGACTTGACGTTCTAATCCATAGAGGGGGTCGCCGGGGACGGCGGACCCAGAGGCCAGCACGGTCCCCACATAGCCGCCTAAGAATCCCAGCAGGAGGGTGATGGTGGCGAACGCAAATGCCCAGCGAGACACCGGGCGGCGGCGTTGTTGATGCGCTGAGGTTGGCGCAGGCTTGGTGGCCTGCTGCCAGATGCGGCGTCGGGCCGCCGGCGAGATCTTCGCTCCCTCGGCAAATGTATCTGTCAGAAAAATGCTTAGATCGGCAAAAGATTCTGTTGTCTGGTTATCCCTCTGATCCTTCATAGGGTACAACCTCCTCTCATTCTTCCTGTGCAAACGACGCCTTGCGTTCTAATATCTTGCGCAGCTTCTTCAAAGCACGGAACATCATACTCTTCACAGCGTTATGAGTGCTGTGAGTCACTGTCGCAATCTCTTTGTTGCTCAGCCCGCCGGCAAATCGAAGAAACACCACCTCGCGCTCCGCCTCTGTGAGATATTCGAAGGCCTGTTGTAGATTGGCGTGATCGAAGCGATCTTCCAATGGATGGGAGGCCAGATCCATCTGCAAAGCCTCGCGCTGCTTGATCTGGGCCTGACGGCGTTCCCGCCGCTCAACACCGCGCCAATAATCGGCCAGTCGTGACCGCGCGATGCGAAAGAGCCATGCCCCAAAAGGTAAGCCGCGATCTTCATATTTTGCCAGGCCGGTGATCATCTGTGTGAAGACCGTCGCCGTCAAGTCTTCTGCGACCATCTCATCGCCGGTGCGATAGAAAAGGAAGCGATAGATATCATCCACGTAACGTTCGTAGAGATCGCTGAGGGCGGATTGATCACCCGCCTTGGCACATTGGATCAACTTGCTTTCTTCAGGAGGGCGCATAGATTTTATCGTGCGTGGAGGTTCAATTGATAAATGTCGCAAAGATCTCCGTGCACCCTCATATTATATATCGCTTGAAGTAGCCGTCCAGATACGTTGAGTTTCTGGAATTTCCATCGATATCGGGAATAATTGGAAAGTCGACGTAACCGAGAGTGGGGGATATGCGATGTAATAGGTAGAAATGGGCTAACAAGGGGAGGCTATGCTCTGAATCTAGCTATTTTTGGATTATTTTAAAGAATAGACATTAAGGTTTACAAATTTCGAAGAGATAGTTTGACTTTCTTGTAAATACATTTTATAATCTAACTCGGGTGGTCGAGAGATCATTTCATCAGATAAAATTAGGGAGGAAGGGTAATATGCGCCTAAATAAACCAGGACAAGCATTGGTCGAGTTTGCGCTTGTACTTCCTATATTGCTTTTATTATTTGCTACGATTATTGACGCTGCCATGGTGGTGCAGGGCTATTTGGCAGTGAATCACGCTGCCCGCGAGGCGGCGCGTTTTGCTGTGACATATCAGCCGGTGCAGGGTCAATGTCTCGGTGAAGCGGGTCAGAGTTGGCCGATGTGTCCCTATGGTGGCGGTGGGGAGAACGACTCGGAGTATTATGATCGGCGCGTGGAGCTGATCAAGCGGCGAGCGCAGGATTCGGCGACGGGATTGCGTGTCTCGGCGTTTTGTTTGGACGAATCCTGCATCAGCTCGAATTTGGACACCCCAGGGATGTTCGGTGTGCGCGTTTGGGGGTTTCAGGGCTATGATGAGCCGGAACAGATCAACAAACCCGGTTTGCCCGGTCTCCCTGTGCGGGTCCAGGTGATTCACAACGTCGAGTTGATGTTCTATAGCACAATCTTTCCTTGGGCCCACGTCGAGGTGGATAGTGACTTTGAGATGATCAATGAGGGCGTTGAGTCGGGGTTAGGCTCGCAATTGCCGCCGACGCCGCGTCCCATTACGCCCGTTGCGCCGCCTACCGGAGGCCCACCTCCGACCGCAGAGCCGACCCCAACGATAGGGCCGACCCCAACGCCAGCCCCTCGAGAATTGGAGTTGAACTTTGAAAATGCCATTAACCTGTTACCGGATGACCGTTCCCATGAGATCGTGGCGCATCTTACCGAAGGGACGCAGGATGTTGCGGGGGCGCCGATTATCTTCAGCACCGATAACGGCGACTTCAATTATAGCGGCACCGGCGTCGATCAGGAAGTGACCGTGATGACCAACAACCAGGGCGAAGCCAGCGTGACGATCTATGCCAATGAGCCGACGGTCGCGAATATCGATGCCTGGGCGGATGACGATGAGGACGGTAATCAGGATGCTGATGAAGCCTCCGACTCTGCTGTGAAAGAGTGGGAGGTCGGCGGCCCCTATATCATCGTTGTGAATCACAAACCGGAGCCGTTGGATGTGATCGGTGTGCATCTCCGCGATCACAACCCGGATTTGAACGATTATGCCCTTTGGTGGTGCCCCAGTCCCACGGCTGATGAACCGCCGGTGAATGTAACTCAGCAATTGAAGACCAATTTGGCGGTCGATCCTAACACATGGGATCTCTTGGATATTGAGGTGCAAGTGCCGGAGAGTGCAGCGGGCGAATATCGCATCGAGTCTCACAGCCTGGTGAGTGACACGACCGGCGGTTGTGGCTTGGCTACATCCCTGGTGGCTCATTCCTCTAACGTCTGGGTGAAGCCGGCCAAACCGGATTTAATCATCACTAGCATGCAACTTGGCGCCCCCGTAGAGGAGATCGCAACGGGCGAGATGCTCGCTGTCACCCTGGAGATCTCGAATACCAAAGCGGTGACGGTCACGGGCGGGCCGTTCGATGTAGATGTTTATCCTCACTTGTCCAATCAACCCTATGTGGGCCAGATTGGCGGCGAGAAGCAATGGGTAGAGACCTTTGGCCCGTCGGCATCCAAGACACTGACGATGGAGATTCAAGTGAGCGAGCTTGGTGAGAACAAGCTCTGGGCGCAGGTCGATTCCACCAATTACATCGAGGAGAGTGATGAGGATAATAACACCTTTGGCCCGATCACCTTTACCACCTGTTTCGAGGACGATTTCAACGATGGCTTGGATCCAGAGTGGGAAACGGCAGATGTTGGCCCGGCCAATGGCAGCACTAATGTCAATGCGAACGGTGAGTTGGAGGTCACGAGTAATGGTGAAAGCATTTGGAGTAAGGAAAATGACTTCTACTATCTCTACCTCCCCTGGGATGGTGATTTTGACGCTCGTCTCAAGATCATCGAGTTACCTTATGCGAATAAAGACTGGGCCAAGATGGGATTACACGCGCGTGAAAGCACCGATAGGAAGGCACCTTTTGTGATGAATATGATGGCATACCAGAATGAAAATAAAACTGCGGAGCAGGCGGCCTATCGCGATTACTATAACGGCGGGGCGGCCCGAGTGGATGGATCCGCCAATCATCAGGTTAACTTACCTATCTGGGTCAGGATCACGCGCGAAGGAAATACTTATGGCTACTATACCTCCTACGCCAGCGATCCAGAGGGTAGTGATTGGGGAGGCGGTTATGGGACGCACACGGCGCCTAGCGATTTGGGGCTGATCGGGATCGCGCATGCTTCGTACAATAAGGACAAGTATGGCACCGGTGTCGTCGATGATTTCCGGGTCTGTCGTGGTTCTGAGGTGGATGTCGCGCCGTCGAGACCGCCGGGGTTGATTGAATGTCAGGAGTTGATCGAGATTCCCAGCTTCGAGGGGAACCCGAGTACAGTTTTTGAATACTGGAAGGCCGGCGAACCATTGGCCTATCGCCGCTCCTCTCTGGAGCACTATCTAGGGACGTTCGCGATGCGGCTGCACGCCTCCTTGGGGTCTTATCAACCATCGTGTTCCCAGAACAACTTGAACCCCTACCTCTATCAGGATGTTGAGTTCCCCACCGATGTGTACTCGATCTCCACCCTGGTGGTGGATGGCTACTACTTGGTCGATGCGAGCAATTTGGAGTGCAGCCATGCGGCTGCCCCGGATCCTGATGATAAGGTCACATTGGAACTGAAGACGACCAGCGATGATGGCATCGTCCCGGCGCAGGATGTCGTGGATGGCAGCGAGATCACGGGGACGTGGCAACTGAAATCTGTCTCCTTGGGTGATTATTTCGATGTAGGGGACTACGCCGGCGAGACGGTGCGGATCTATTGGGATGCTACGCACGATGGTGACTTTGATGGCACGTTCTTCTACCTGGACAACATCAGCGCGCAAGTTTGCACTGAGTGGCCGGAGCCAGAACCAGAAGCGGGTGCAGCCACCATACGCGGGCTTGTTTCGTACCAGGGTCAGCCTGTACCTAAGGGCGCGGATGTCTATGCCTACGCTCAGAAGGGTCAGGTTTATGATACGGTCCCCATTCAAGATGGTTCCTATGGCTTCTATAACATCCCGCCTGGTGATTATGTCGTCTACGCGGAGGCGACAATTGGCGATGTGCTGCGCACGGCTGTCACGGAGGTGAGTGTGGCCGCCGATGAGCGTCGTGAAGATGTGAATCTGACGCTTCAGTAAGGTCTTGATGACATTTTCCGACGGCAGAGATTCATGAGACGTAAATTCTGGCTGCTAGCCCTTACTACGGTTCTGTTGGCCATCGTAACCGCGCTCTTTATCAGCTTTGTCCGGTCGGGTACCACGACGACTCCGGTGTATGGGCCGCCGCCTGAGGTGGGAGCTGGCAAGACGGCCCGCGAGGCGTATCAGGCGTTGCAACCGTGGATGCAACAGTGGGCGCCGGACACGCAGCTTGTGGCTATCTCCGCCTCTCGATTGAAGAGCGAGGCCCGGAGCAGCGGTTGGAGCTTTCAGGCGTACTCCGCCGCGCAAGGAAAGCTGGCCATCGTCCTGGTGCAACCGGATAAAATTTGGGTGCTGCGAGAGAAAAACGCGCTGTACGAACAGCGCACCATCGACATCGACGCTTGGCAGGTGGATAGCGAGCAAGTCCTGAATCGGTGGTGGGAGATGCGCGGGGCGTCCTTATGGGCCTATAACGCGGCTCATAGCCTCTACATGCATCTGGGTGAGCGACAGGACGGTAACTTGGTATGGCAGATCAATGTCCTCAACACAGAGGGAGAATTATTAGAATCCTGGGAAGTAGATGCACAAACGGGAGAGGCACTTTCAGGAGGGATACCATGATTTCCAAACTGGAGAAGAGAGTCCAAAAAATCATCAGAGGGCAGAGTACGGTTGAGCTGGCGTTAGTTCTTCCATTTTTGTTACTCTTCGCCATGGGACTGACCGAGGTTGGTTTTACGATGTTCGATTATATGCGGTTAGCCAATGCCAATCGTGAGGGTGTGCGTTTGGCCTCGCGAGGGCCGCGCTACGATGACGAGACCGTCATCGACCGAGTGGTGGCCTCTGGGGGCATGTCCGATGAGGGCGGCGTCATAGAGCCTTACTTTGATACGGACGATAACCTTTGCGTTATCGTCACCCGGATTCCTGCTGAGAATGGAGATCAATTCTCGCGTACGATCAGGGGGACACTCCCAGATAATTATGAAGCCCTGAATATTGGTCTTATCGAGCAGGAAAATAATGCTGTTAATGATAAAATCAATGAGTTGCGTTCGGATGAGGGGTATGCCACGCACTCCAATAAGCTCATCATTGTGGAAACTTACCTTGATCACGATCTGATCTTGAATTATCCTGAGTTTCTTCCCCTGCCCAATCCTGTGCCTCTTTATTTCCGTTCTACAATGCGGGTGACGGTTGATTCTAAGCTGTAATTTTTCTGAGCGAGTTGATGGATGCGCCGGGATGGGGATTTCGAAGCAGAACGACGGGAAAAATCGCTCTCGCTGTCTCAGAACCTGCTTAAGCATGTTCAAGGCAAACGAAGTTGGGGTTGATGCAGGCGATAAAATGCTTAGCGCGCAACCTCGCGCTTCTCGGACACATCGGAACTGCTTCGTTTGCCCAGATAGTCGTCAAAAATAACGAGGAGGTAATTTTAATGAAGAAGGAAGATGCATTCCAACGAGAAGAGGGGCAGAGTCTTATTCTAGTTGCCTTTGCTGTTGTTGCATTGGTCGGCTTCGTTGGGTTAGGGGTCGATCTGGGGTTGGCCTACATTGAGCGGGTCCGAATCCAACGCGCTGCTGATGCCGCCGCCCTGGCGGCCGCCTCAGAATTACCCCTTGAAAATGCCGCCGGGTTGCGCGCCTTGGAATATCTGGCCGAAAATGATTATGATTGCGGCATAAGTTTTCCCGTCGACGTCGATAACCCATGCTCAGATCCTAACGTCCGCTTGGAGGTGGCAACCGCTCCTGGGGGAATTACGGGTGATCCGACCTACCAACATATCTCCGGCCCGGCGAATCCAGAGGACGCTACGATGATCATCCGGCTAAATGCCAAGGAGAATGATGGGAGCCGTTTCCGGGTCGAGCTGGTCCAAAATGTCCGGATGCACTTTATGGGATTGTTGGGCTTTGGCAGCGTTCCTGTGGCCGGCAGGGCGACGGCGGAGAACATCCAAGACCTGGATATTGTATTGGCCTTTGATGAATCCGGCTCCATGGAGTTCTTCACCTTGTGCTATGGCTGTTGGACGCCTAGAGATGGAGAACTCTACCCGGCAGGCGATCGTCACCCGCTGCCATGGTGGGGGGATCCGGATGGCCCGCCCATTCAGTGCTCTGGTACCGGTGATGGGCCGTATGAGCAAGGTGGTAATACGTATATCCTGATTGAAGCTGAGGAATACGGCTACGCCAGCAGTGATTATCACCGCGCTACCTATCCCGGCAAGGGCTACACCTATTGGGTCCTCAATCGCAATGGTCAGGTTAACGAGCCGAATACCGGGTATCTTGGTGATACCGGCGCCTATGGGCGAGATGACCGTGGCGCGTACATCTCCCACGCCCCCCGGCGTATCGGCGGCTATGATAAAGATGGTTCCGGCGTGGCGTGCCGGTGGGCGGATTTGAACAACGGGTTTATGTGCAGTCGCACTCAGTGGGTCTTGGATTTGGGCGGCCCCTATCCGGCCCCGCGCGTGGATTACGAGTTCACCGTGCCGGAAAGTGGCGACTGGTATGTCTGGATTCTCGCGCAGGGAGGTAGCTCCAATCGCGGGCACGTCTATTGGGGCCTCGATGGCGCGCCGATTGGCCGGTCGGATGGCAATCCCTACTTCGATGATGACGATGATGACCGCTATTTCTACGAAGTGGGGTGCTGTGCGTATAATGGCGCCGAAAATGACGAATGGCGCTGGGGGCGTTTGGGCATTGGAACTGACTATAATGGATTTGCCCGCTATCTGCAGGCGGGGGACACCTACACCTTGAACATCTGGGCCGGCGGCGCGGGCTTTGCCTTGGATCGGATCATCATCACGGACGATAATGGCGCCACCCTTCCCCATCAAGCAACCCGTGAGAATCGTGACTATATAGACAATAATCGGACGGGGGCGGCGTGTAATCCCTGTGATGCTCGCTTTGGCGGTTACCCCGGCGGGACGGGCTATAACAACCCGCCCAACTGTGATGATCCTAACCTGCCGGAAGAGGCTCGTTATCGCTATATGGATGATCTCTACGATGACGAGCAACCCTTAGCCTCCGCGGCCTCCGCATCCATCCGCTTCATCAATAAGCTGGATTTCGACTTCGATCAGGTGGGCTTGGTGACCTATAGCAGTCGCGCGAATCAGGTCAAGGAGCTACTCTGTCTCAAATCGCATGGCGAGGGTTGTTCAGAGGATATCATTGAGGAAGAGATCATTGAGACGCTTGACGATGATACGCATGCTGGCGACTCTACCAACATCGCCGATGCGCTCGAGGAGGCGATTGAGGCGCTTAGTCATGAAGATCCGCACAACGGCCGGCCGGGCGCGGCGCACATCATTATCTTGATGACCGATGGGCAACCCAACAAGACGCAGGGTCTTCGCCCTGAACATACGGAATGCAAAAGCATGGATGATCTCTGGACAGGACAAACTGACTCCGACGCGCATGATTGCAGCATCTACTTTGCGAATATGGCGCGAGACAAGGGGATCATCATCTTCGGCATCACCTTGGGCGATGGCGCCGACCAGGAGTTGATGGGCGCGATTGCCGAGAGAACCGGCGGCATCCATCGCCACGCTGAGGAGGCGGAGGCGCTGGATGACATCTTTGATGAGCTGTACAACCGTATCTTCCTCCGCCTGGTGGAGTGATATAGCACATCACTGCTGATCTCAACCTTCATCTCAAAGAGGGGCAGGTTTTTACCTTGCCCCTCTTTTTCTATGCCGTATAATGCGTGTTGTGTCTAAATCAACCGCTCGCTGGCTGATGATACTCACGCTGTTGATCGCGGCCGCCCTGCGCTTGTGGCGGCTGCCTGCGGGCGTGCCGCTGGGCCTGCACTACGATGAGGCTGCCAACGTCATCCTCACCCGGCAGATTGCTACGGGGGAGTACCGGCCGCTCTTCATCCACGCCTACACCGGCAAAGAGGTCCTCTTCTTCTACGCCGCCGCGTTCTGGGTGCGCATCTTGGGCGGCGCCGCGTGGGGCGTGCGCCTCGGCGCCGCGATGTTGGGCCTCCTCACCGTGGCCGCGACCTACGCCGCGACCCGCGCGCTCTTAGGGGCGGATCGCCGGGCCAGGGCCGTCGCCGTGTTCGCCGCCGGCTGGATGGCCGTCGCCTTTCCCCACATCCTGCTGAGCCGCTATGGCTTCCGCGCTATCTCCCAGCCGCTGCTCCAGGCGCTCACCGTCGCCGCGATGTGGTGGGGCCTGCGCACGGGCAAGCGGCGCTGGCTGCTCTTAGGCGGCCTCTTCTTAGGCTTGACGGGGTACACCTATTTGGCCGCCCGCCTCTTCCCCCTGCCGCTGGGTGTGGCAGGCTTGATCGTCCTGTACCTCACGCCGTCCGCTGAGCGCCCGCGTCGATTGCGCCAACTCGGCTATCTGCTGGCCGCCGCCGTAGTCGCCTTCGCGCCGCTGGGATGGCACTTTCTGCGTCATCCCGACGCCTTCACCACGCGCATCGGTCAGGTCGCGGCCTCGTCTGGGGCGGAGGCCTGGCGCGGCTTGATGGTGTGCCTGCGCGCGTTGGGCCTCCCCGGCGCGGGCGATCCCTACGTGCGCTTCAACCTGCCCGGTCGCCCCGTATTGCCGCCGCTGGCGGCTCTCTTGGCGCTCCTTGGATTGGGGGTGCTCGTCCAGTCGCGACAGGATGCTTCATCACCGGTGGATCGGGCCGGGCGCTGGTTCCTCTGGCTCGTCTTGCCCACGATGTTGTTGCCCAGCGCGTTAGCCACCTCGGAGATCACGCCCAGCAATTTGCGTTTAATCGGCCTCTTCCCTTTCCTGGCGCTACTCCCGGCGATGGGATGGGTGCACCTACATCGTTGGCTGGATCGCGTCCTAGGACGCCGCGTCCCGCTCTGGCCTTGGAGCTTGGCGCTCCTGATCATCGGCGGGGGGGGGGAGGGGCGCGCCTACGCCGCATGGGCCGCGTCGGCGGAGCTGTTCTATGCCGCCGATGGCGAGATGACGGTGGCCGCGCAGGCGTTGGATCGCGCCGCTGGTGTTGATTACGGAGAAACCACCGTCTACATCGCCAGCGAGCACTACCGGCATCCGACGGTGGCCGCGCTGGCGAGTTCGTACCGGCGAGCGAAGTGGCTCACCGGCGGTGCGAACGTGGTGCTGCCTCCGCGCGGCGACGCCGTCTATCTGTGGCCGGCATCGCTGACGCCGCCCGCGCCCTGGCCCAAGGATCTCACCGCGCAGTTGGCGCGTGATCGTAGAGCGTGGCTCGATCCCGACGGCGCGCCCGCCCTGTGGCAGAGCCGCGTGACCTCGGAGGCGCTCGCGGATCTGCGGACGGCGCTCCAGGGGCCACAACCGGCGGCGGATTTCGCGCACGTGATCCACGTTCACGATGCTCGCCCGCTCGCGACGTGCCGGGCCGGGGCGCCGTGCCCGGTGTTGGTCACGTGGGAGGCGCGCGCGCCCTATCCCGCGCTCCAACCGGTCGTGCGCGTGACGCATCCGCGCACCGGCGAGTGGGCGCGGGTGATGCCCTTTCACTATCCGACCGAGGCGTGGACGGAAGGCGAGGTGATCTGGGATCAGTTTGAGTTGGCGCTGCCGCCCGGCATCCCGCCTGGCGAGGATTATCAGATCAGCGTGGGGGCCTTCAATCCAGAGGCGGGCGAGGCGCTGCCGCGCTTGATCGAGGAGCGCTTCGCGGGCTTGGACGTGCGTTTTCCGCTCACGATTGCCGCGCGGACGACGTCGCCCGCCCCAGCGGAGGCGGCGCGCGCCGGTTCCAATCTTTCCGGTCAAGAGACCCGAATGGAAGAGGGCCTGCGCCTGTTGGGGTGGCAGCATCCGCCGGAAACGCTGCATCAGGGCGAAGTGCTGCCGCTCACGCTCTGCTGGCAGGCTGAGGCGGCGCCGCGTGAGGCGCACGCCTTGACGTTGACGTTGCAAGGCCCGGCGACATCGCGCTTATACACGGGGCCGCCAGCGGGCGGCTATCCATTCGATCAATGGCTGGCCGGCGAGGTCATCGAGGATCGGTATCGCCTGCGCTTGCCGCGCGATCTGCCCGCCGGGGCCTACGACCTGGCGTTGCGCGTGGGATCGGGGCCGGCGGTGACGTTGGGCGCGCTCAAGGTGCGCGCGCTGGAGCGCGCGTTCGCCGCGCCAGAGCTATCGCATCCACTGCGCGCCGATTTTGGGGAGCGGATTCAGCTCCTGGGCTACGAGACGACGTCCATCCGCGCGGGGCAGCCGCTGACGGTGACCTTCGTCTGGCGCGCGCGGCGCACGATGGCGGCGGATTACACGCGGTTTGTGCATCTGACGGATGCTACGGGGCGGGTGTGGGCGCAGGCGGATGGTTGGCCGCGTCAGGGCCGGTATCCCACCTCATTGTGGATGGCGGACGAGGTGGTGGTGGAGCGCCTGGCGCTCTCCCTGCCCGACGATCTGCCGTCGGGGCCGTACACCTTGCGCGTCGGATTCTATCTCCCATCGGACGGCGCTCATCTGCCGGTCAACGGCGAGGATGTGGGGAGCTTGGTCATCCCCCTAAAAGA
>CAYXVS010000065.1:0-5614 GCA_964468735.1 uncultured Anaerolineales bacterium
GAATGGAGAATTAGACACAATTTTTCAAGACCTGTATTCTTAATTCGCAATTCTTTATCAATTCTTCATTCTTTTCCCATACTGCTGTTGATAATAGGCTTTATACAGATTCCCGCTCTTGATCGGCCGCCACCACCCTTCGTTCTCGGCGTACCAGCGCACCGTCTTGGCCACCGCCTCGGCGCACGAGTGGCGGCTCTCCCAGCCCAGCGCCTGGAGCTTGCTCACATCCAGCGCGTAACGGCGGTCGTGGCCGGCGCGATCCTCCACGTGCTTGATCAGGCTCCGGGGCTTGCCCAGCGTCTCCAAGACGATCTCCGTCATCGCCATATTGGTGATCTCCTCGCCGGTGCCGACGTTGTAGATCTCGCCCAACTCGCCCTGGTGCAGCACCACATCGATGCCCTCGCAGTGATCCACGACATATTGATAATCGCGCATCTGCAGGCCATCGCCGTAGACGGGCAGCGGCTGATCATCGATGGCGTTGGTGGCGAAGAGCGGCACGACCTTCTCCGGGTACTGGTATGGCCCCACGTTGTTCGATCCCCGCGTGATGGTCACGGGCAACTGCCACGATTCGAAATAGGCCAGCGTCATCAAATCGCCGCTCGTCTTGCTGGCGGAGTAGGGGCTGCGCGGCTCCAGATGATCCTGCTCCGTCGAGCGCCCCGTCAGCACCTGGCCGTAGACCTCGTCGGTACTGATCTGATGATAACGCTCCAATCCCAGCGCCTTGGCCGCCTCTAAGAGCACGAAGGTGCCGTAGACGTCGGTCTGGATAAAGGACCCCGGCTCCATCAGCGAGCGATCCACGTGCGTCTCCGCCGCAAAATTTACGAGGGTGTCCACATCGTAGGCGTGCAGCGTCTCCTCCACCTTGGTCGAATTGCAAATATCGCCCTTGACGAAAGCGTAGCGGTCATCGAAGCGCTCCCCCACATCCTCCAAATTCTCCAAGCGCCCGGCGTAAGTGAGCTTATCGTAGACCACGATGAAATAGTCCGGGTACTTCTCCAGCATATAGCGCACAAAATTGGAGCCGATAAACCCGGCTCCGCCCGTCACCATCAATCTCTGCATACCAGCCTCCTTAAAATAGTCAGATAGTCTTTAGTCGGATAGTGGTGTAGTCAAGTAATCTTTAACTAAATTTTTGGGGATATGAAAGCCATTCTACCACAAGGCGCACGTGTCCCCAACTCCCGGCTCAAAGCACGTGAAACACTCCAGGGAGTCAGAATTGAGGATTCCCATCCAGATGCAAGGGGCTGCGCAAGCGTCAGCGGTACTCGACCTGGACGCCTTTGAGCCAGGCAAGCAGCTTTTCGACGAGGAAAATCAGTGCGAAGAACGGCAAATTGATCAACAATGTGCTGCCGCCCAGCAGCACCAACCAGCGCACGGAGATCGTCAGCGCGCGGGAGAAGCCGTTGAGGAGCATCATCCCGCCGCCGATGAACGCGACGACCATCGCCAGCACGAAGAGGCTGCTGAGCAGGAAGGGCCACGCATGCACGTCGGAGCGGCTGGGCAGCATCGTGTTGCCGATGGCGAAGATCAGGTACGCCCAGACCCACGCATCGGGCGCGTGGAGGGCGGCGGTGAGCGCGCGCAAGGCGGCGGGCCAGTTGCTGGCGCTGAGCGCCGCGATCATATCCGGCGTGCCGAAGACGAAGTGCCCGATAGCGATCACGGTCAGGCCGCCGAAGACGAGCGGTGCGGCCCCGATGAGGCTCGCGCGCACGAAGTCGGTCTCCCGCACGGGGACGAAGCCCAGTTGGATGCGCTTGCCCACGCGGTGCGGCAGCACGTTGATCCGCCCGATCTCGACGCCTAAGATGCGGGCGACGATGGCGTGGCTCAACTCGTGCAACGCCACGCCCGGAAAGAGCAGGATCGCGTAGAGCCACAGGGCCAACTCCTCGTCGTTGGTCAGCAGCAACATCACCCCCTGGAGGTGGCGGTGCAGCCAGCGATCGGCCAACAGCAACAGCCCCCCGACGACTAGCAACTCTATCAACATCCGCAACATCGGATCGATGGCATTCATTATCACAAATCATATCACAAATTATCCCAAATTTCCAGGAGAGGGGAGTTGCTATTTTCCACCTTTTCGGTTATCCTTCTTTGAGATGAATGAAATTAATGAGACAAACGAGACAACCGCAGAACAGGACGCTACCAATCCTAAGCTGCAATACGCCACGCGCGACCGCTACGAGGTCCACATCCCAGCGTTTGAGGGGCCGCTGGATCTGCTGCTGCGCCTGATCCGCAAGAAGGAGTTGGATATCACGAAGGTGGCGCTGGCCCAGGTCACGGACGAGTTTTTAGAGCAGGTCGATGCGATGCGCGAGGCGGGGAATCTGGCCATGATCGCCGATTTCCTGACTGTAGCCGCGCAACTGCTGTGGCTCAAATCGCAGGCGCTGCTGCCTAAGCCGCCCGCTTCGACCGCCAAGGAAGGCGACGAGGAGGACATCGGCGACGAGTTAGTGCGCCAGTTGCGCGCCTATCGCCGCTACAAGGAAGCCGCACAATGGCTCCGCGAGCGGGACACGGGCGAACTCCGTTCCTACATCTACACCGCGCCGCTGCCGCATCCCCAGCGCGTGAACTTAGATTTGGGCGACATCACGGCGGAGACGCTCCACGCCGCCGCCGAGCAGGTGATGTTCCCCACGGAAGGCCCGCCGCCAGAGGCCGCGATTCAGCGGCCGCGCATCTCCATCGCGCAACAGATTCGATTAGTCCGCGAGCGGCTGACGCATTGGGCGCGGGTCTCGTTCCACAAGCTCCTGAGCCGCGAACCCACCCGCCTCGAGGCGGTGGTCACGCTCCAGGCAATTCTGGAGCTGATCAAGCAGCAATTGGTGAGCGCTCAACAGGATCAGCGCTTCGGGCCGATCACGATTGAGCGCCGGGCGGCGCCTGAGCAGATGACCGAAGCTGCGACCGGAGATGCGGCTGGAGCCGGGGCAGCAACCAGCGCATCCCCAGAGCCGCCACCAGCGACCCCGCCATATCAATCATCCAATCCGTGAGCGCCGGATTGCGGCCCGGCACGAAGCTCTGGTGGAACTCGTCGCTGGCGCCGTAGAGCGCCGTCATCCCCACCGCGAGCCATATTCGCTGCTCAAGCGGCGCCCCGTGAAAGCCCAACGCTCGGATGTAGAGCCACGTCAGGATACCGAACCCCACAAAGTGCCCCGTCTTCTTGAGGATCAGATCCCGCCACGACGTCTCTAAGCTGGGCAGGGAACTCTGCGCCGAGAGGATAAAGATCCCGCTCATCCACAGAACGGCGGGCACCCATGCGCGGAGCCAGCGCGCCCACGTTGATTTTGTCGTTGTTTTTGTCATATAGCAAGCACCTCCTGATAAATTCAAAGAGCGCAGGGGTTTCCCTGCGCTCTTTTTCAACCTTCCGGGAAGCTGTAAGCTTGTAGCTTCCCGGAAGGTGGTAAGTCTGAGTCTGTGATCGACTATCGAACGGACGCGATGTAAATCTCGGTAGATACATTCTTGTCTTTTTGGGAGATCGAGAAACTCAGCATGTATACGATCTAATATGCCATCCTTAGCCTGATTGATCTTTATCTCGCTCTCGCCTTACCACCTCGCGCATTACGGGCAACAGATCCGCAGCATCTTCCGTAACGGTTTTCCAAACCACCGCCAAATCTACGCCAAAATAATGGTGGATCAATTTATCTCGCATACCGCTCATCGCTCGCCAGGGTACCGTCTCATAAATGTCCCGCACCTCTGGGGGAATCTGTTTCGTTGCTTCTCCCACGACTTCTAGTGCGCGAATAACCGCATACACAGTCTTCTCGTCCGCAATGAACTGTTCATAGCTTATTCCAGCCACAAACTGTTGACTCTTCTGAAGCGCTTCCACGACATCTTCCAAATAATCCAAGTAAACTCGTCTCGATGTCATACGGTCACGACCTCCGATAGGATATGAACGCCCAGATGGGGCTTGAGCGCTTCGCGCATCACCAGATCCACATTGACGCCCAGCAGGTCAGAGAGGTAGTTCTCCAGGCGTACAAATTGGATCAAACTGGGGGTTTGTGAAAAAGTGACCAGCACGTCCAGATCACTCTCCGGGTTTTGTTCATTGCGGGTATATGAGCCGAAGAGACCCAGGGTTTGAACATGAAATTCGCTCTTGAGATAAGGAAGATGATCCGCCAGAACACGCTGGAATTGCTCTACGTTGGATGGCGATGTTTCACTCATAACTTCCTCCCGTGAGGAGGTGCAACGCGCTGTGCAAGATGGCGATGCGCGCCGCACCTCACAGGTTAAACTGCATTGATCCGCGTCTTAAAGGCGGTCGGCTATCGCCTCGGCCATCTCCAGCGTGGAGGCGGCGCCGCCCATATCGTAGGTGCGTACTTCACCGGCGGCGATCACCTGCGCGATGGCTTGCTGGAGCGCCAGGCCCTTGTCCCGCTCACCGAGCCAATCCAACATCAACTTGGTGGCCAACAACATCGCCGTGGGATTGACCTTGTACATCCCCGCGTACTTGGGCGCGGAGCCGTGCGTTGGCTCGAAGACGGCGAAGTCGTCTCCGATGTTGCCGCTGGCCGCGAAGCCCAATCCGCCCACCAACTGCGCCGCCAGGTCGGAGATGATGTCGCCGAACATGTTGCTGGCGACCAACACGCCGTAATCCTGCGGATTCTTCACCAGCCACATCGCCATCGCATCGACGTTGGTCTCCCACAGATCGATGTCGGCGTATTCGGCGGCGATTTTGCGCGCTTCCCGCACCATCAGACCGGAGGTCTCGCGGATGACGTTGGGCTTCTCCACGAGGGTGACCGTCTTGTAGTCGTGGCGCTTGGCGTACTCGAACGCCTGGCGCACGATGCGCTGACAGCCCGCGCGCGTGAAGATGCGCGTGGAGAGCGCGATGTCCTCGCCGGGCACGCCCTCGAAGGCGGCCATGTTGGGGCTGAGTTCCTCCAACTTCGCCCGGAGGTCATCGGGCAGCGGGTGAAATTCCACGCCCGCGTAGAGGCCCTGCGTGTTCTCGCGGAAGACGACCAGATCGATGTCGTCGCGATAATTCAGCGGATTGCCCTCGAACGCCCGGCACGGGCGCAGATTGGTATACAGATCAAAGCGCTGGCGCAACCGCACGATAGGGCTACGATAGATCAGGCCCTTGTCCTTCAATTCATCGCACAGTTCGGCTTCCGCTTCCTCTTTGGGCTTCGACGTGATCGCAGCGAATAAGCCACAATCGCACGTCTTGAGCAGATCGATGGTGCGCTCCGGCAGCGGCTCGCCCTCCTGACACCAGAACTCCCATCCGATATCGGCGTGGACGTAGTCCGCGCTCAGCCCGATCTTGTCCAGCACGATCTTCGCCGCGTCCATCACGTCGTTGCCAATGCCATCTCCCGGCATCAGCGCGATTTTGTACTTCGCCATAAAAATACCTCCTAAGTCTGAATTAATTTTGCGTTCTCGATCGATAGAAACTGGATGCTGGAAGCTGATGCTACGTTTGATTCCAGCAACCAGCAACCAGCAACCAGCTACGTGATTCCCAATTGCTTCCGTGCGTGGGGGATCAAGCCCC
>CAYXVS010000065.1:5714-13553 GCA_964468735.1 uncultured Anaerolineales bacterium
CCAGCAACCAGCTACGTGATTCCCAATTGCTTCCGTGCGTGGGGGATCAAGCCCCCGTCCTCCAAAATCTCCATCACCTGCGCGGAGTAGGGCGGGAAGCTGTGCGTTCCACACGGGGTGATGACCTCGCCCGCCGCAAAATCGATGGTGATCTCCTCGCCGGTTTCGACATCTGCAACCGCGTCACAGGTGACGATGGGCAGTGCGTGATTGATGCAGTTGCGGAAGTAGATCCGCGCGAAGCTGCGGGCCACAATCGCGCCGACGCCCCCCGCCTTGAGGCAGATCACGGCCTGCTCGCGGGAGCTGCCACAGCCCCAGTTCCTGCCCGCGACGATGATGTCGCCGGGTTGCACCGCGTTGGCAAAGCCGGGATCTAAATCCTCCAACGCATGCTCGGCCATCTCATCGGGATCGGTGAGGCTGTAGGTGTACTTGCCGGGGAAGATGACGTCGGTGTTCACGTCGTCGCCGTACTTCCAGACTCGACCGGTGATTTTCGTTTGCATAGATAACTCCTTGAGATTTTGCACGTCATAAGTCAAGGGCAACTCTCAGACGAGAATTTTGACTTTACGCTTCGATTTGATTATACTCAAATTGACAGAGGTTCCCATTTGAGAGGACAAACTCTATGACACTGATCAATAAAAGTGCAACGGTTCAAGTGACGTTAGACGAAATACTAAAAGATCTACAAGCCTACCTCAAAAAGGTCGAGTTAGGCGAGACGTTGATCATCCTCAAAGCGGGCAAGCCCTTAGCCGAGGTAAAACCGCTCACAGGGGAAGAAAAATCGCGCCGCCCCTTCGGATTAGGCGCGGGTGATTTCACGGTCCCCGATGACTTCGACGCGCCGCTGCCCGAATCTGTCCTTCAGGAATTCGAGGGCCAAGGCTGATGAGATTACTGTTAGACACCCACGTCTTCCTCTGGTTCATCAGTGCCGATCCCCGCATCCAACCAACGCATCGCGATGCAATTCGCGATCTGGATAACGAAGTCTACCTAAGCGTTGTTTCGCTTTGGGAAGCTACCATCAAAAACCAACTTGGGAAACTGCCTCTACCCGAATCACCCGCGCGCTATCTACCCCACCAACGTCAAGTTCATCAGATTATGCCGCTACCTCTCGATGAAACCAGCGTGATGCAACTCCCCAAGCTGCCTAATCTTCATCGTGATCCCTTTGATCGGATGCTCGTGTGCCAAGCACTAGCCCACGAATTAGTGCTGGTCACTGTGGATAACGCACTCCTCAATTATCCGGTCCCCATTTTGGATTTCTAGACGGCCCTCGGATCGGTGATGACGCCAGTCAGCGCTGAGGCCGCGACGGTGGCCGGACTGCCCAGGTAGATCGCCGCGTTCTTCGATCCCATCCGCCCTTTGAAGTTGCGGTTGGCCGTCGAGATCGTCGCCTCGCCGGGCGCCATACAGCCCTCGTGCGCGCCCAAGCACGGCCCGCAGCCGGGATTGAGCAGCGTCGCGCCGGCGGTGACCAGATCGCGGATGATGCCCTGCTCGATGGCCGCTAGGAGCACCTCGCGGGAGGCGGGCAGCACCAAGAGCCGCACGTCCGGCGCGATGTGGCGCCCGCGCAGCAGATCGGCGGCGGCCCGCAAGTCCTCCAATCGCCCGTTGGTGCACGTCCCGATGAGCGCCTGATCGATGCGCGTGCCGGCCACCTCGGCCACGGGCGCGACGTTGTCCACGGTGTGCGGCTTGGCGATCTGCGGCGCGAGCGCGCTCACATCATACTCAAAAACACCCGCATAGGTCGCGTCTGCATCCGCCTTCACCCCCGCCCCTTGTCTCCTTATCTCCTTGTCTCCTAGCCCCCGCTCTGCCAGCCATGCCCACGTCGTATCATCCGGTTCCACCACCGCATTCTTCGCGCCCATCTCGGCGGCCATATTGGTGAGCGTCATCCGCCCGGCCACGCTCATCGCGTCGATGGCCGCGCCGGCGAACTCGACGGAGCAGTAGGTCGCGCCATCGGCCCGCAAGTCGCCGATGATGTGGAGGATCACGTCTTTGGGCGCGACGCGCTCCGGCAACTCCCCTGCGACGAGAATCCGCAGCGTCTCCGGCACGCGCAGCCAGATCTCGCCGGTGGCCATTACCGCCGCGGCCTCCGTCCGGCCGATGCCCGCCGCGAAGGCGCCGAACGCGCCCGCCGTCGGCGTGTGAGAATCGCTCCCCACAATCACTGCGCCGGGCCAGGCGTGGCCCTGCTCCGGCAGCACTTGGTGGCAGATACCCTCGCCGATGTCGTAGAACGCCGGGATGCCTTGGCTGGCGACGAAGGCGCGAATCGCTTGATGATTGGCGGCGTAGGTCTCGTTGGCCGCCGGCGCGACGTGATCCAGCACTATGACGTTCATCGTCGGATTGGCCACGCGATCCACGCCGATCTTACGAAACTTATTGGCGATATCCGCCGTGTTATCGTGCGTGAGCAATCGATCCGGCTGCACCGTCACGATCTCGCCCGGCTGCACGGCGTCAAGGCCAGCTTTCTTGGCTAACACTTTTTCTGCGAATGTTTGTCCCATAGTTTACTCCGTTGAAAGTTAAAAGTTGCAGGATGCAAGTTTAAAGTCGCGAGTTTAGCTTGGCGTCAATAGTTTGCCGTAAGCGAAGAGATCGCCAGCCTGGTAGATGTCCATCTGCACCTGGGAGAATGGTCCCGCCTGGAAAGTGGCGTCATCCATTCGGATCGCGCCGGTCGCGAAGTCCAACGTCAGCGTGTCGCCGGTCGCGAAGGCCGCCGCGCGCTCCGTGAGGCCCGGCAACGTGACGATGGGCAGACCGCTGTTGATCGCATTGCGTTTGTAGATCGCGCCGAAGCTCTCGGCGACGATGGCGCCGATCCCCAGCGCCAAGAAGCAATCCACCGCCTGCTGCCGCGATGATCCCGCGCCGAAGTTGCGGCCTGCCATCACGATGTCGCCGGGTTGGGCGCGCTGCGCGAAATCCTCCCAGCCCGCGAGGTTGTCCAACGCATACTGGCCCATCGCATCTACGTCGGTGATGTGCAGATAGCGGTTATGGAAGATCATATCCGTGTCGATGTCGTCGTAGAGGTCGCCCTCCGGCGTGGTCAATTTCCAGAGTCGACCCGTGATTTGGGTTGGTTTTGGCATAGGGTTGTCCTTTCGTGTTATAGGAACTCCACGTGGTTGTCCATATCCTCAAAGTCAAGGACTTCGTAGACCAAGAGCAAAACGCGAATCAGCTCTCCAATGTTGTACTTGGTAGCGGAGCAGAAGGCAATACCAGCATGAGGTTCTCCACTCGCTGCCAGCACGAGGAAATCATCATCAAATGTCACTAGAACTCGATGATGCTGATAAGTATACCGAAGTTGATCCAGGTCTGTCGCGCCACAGCGATCCGCCTCCTGTGCAGTCAGCACATCAATGCCACGTCGACGTAATCCACGAGCCACCGCACCAGGAATATGTTGATCGAAGAAAAACGACAGCGACTCAGTCACGCAGCTTCTCCTGTAGCTTGGAGATATAGTGCTCACGCGCTTCAGCGATGATAGCTGTCTCTTTCTCCATCTCCGCTTCGATCTCGTCAGGATGATCAAAGTAGTAGGTCAGCGCAGCGTAAACGTCGGCCAACGTCAGCCCTGGATATAGATCGAGAATCTCATCGGGCGATAGGCCGCGTTTCTCGTGCCAGACAACGATGTCCATCACGCGGATGCGGTGCCCGGTGATGCGCGGTTTGCCTCCTAAGACACCCGGCGTCCTTACGATGTGACGGGTCACAGTCTTTGTCTCAGCCATAGGTCTCTCCATAATCATCGGTCAAGAATCCGCTTGGCCTACCAGTTCCTCATAAGCCTCCGCTCCCACAAGCTCTTTGAGCCGCGCTTGCCAGACCTCTGTTGTATCCATAGCTATCTCGGCATCCACCGCCTCACGATGCTCGAAGTAATAGGCTAGGGCGCTGTGAACTTGGGCAGGTTTCAGGTGGGGAAGAATCTCTGTGGCGATGGCCTGGGGATCATGTCCCATCTGCGCATAGCGCACGACGGTGGCGACGCTGGTTCTCGTCCCGGAAATGACGGCGTACCTTCCCCAGCGATCCTTTTTGATCTCTATGTAGGGATAAACCGGCAGATGTTCCCATAGAATAGTCTCGACTAAGTTATCGGGGACCTGGCCGGTCTGTTGTGCAAGTTGCAAAATACGCTCGTAAAGCGTTTCGGATAAACTAATCGCTCTGGTGTTCATATTTCCCCTCCTGTTTTCCTGATTTCTCTATAGTCACGCCGGCCGCTCAGGCGATGTGATCTCGCCCTGGAGTGCGCACCACGCCGCCGTGACCGGGCTGGCGAGGTAGGTATCGCCGCGCCCCTGCTTGCCGGGGAAGTTGCGGTTGCTCGTGCTGATGTTGACCTGGCCCGCGCCCGTCATGCCCAGGTGGCCGGAGGCGCAGCCGCCACAGCCGGGGTTGCTGATGATGAAGCCCGCGTCGAAGAGCGTCTGCACCACGCCGCTCTTCAGCATCTGCCGGTAGACGGTGCGGGTCGCCGGGACGACGGAGGCCATCACGTGCGACGCGATCCGCTGCCCGCGCACGACCTCTGCGACGGCGGCGAAATCCTCGAAGCGCCCGTTGGTGCACGAGCCTAGGAAGACGCTATCGACGCGGCGGCCCGCCACTTCACGCACGGGCTTGACGTTCGCCGGGCTGGGCGGGCACGCGATGAGCGGCTCGAGGTCGGTGATGTCGACGGTGACGGTTTCGACGTAGTCAGCGTCGGGATCAGCGAATAGGGGAGTGGGGAATAGGGAGCAGGGCGTAGGGGATGATTCACAGGCTCGCCCTCTCATCAATTCGTCATTCGTCATTCGCAATTCGCTATTCGCAATTCCATCTATTGGAAACCCGATGATGCCGCCCATCTCCGTGACTTGGCTCGCTAACGTGATCCGTCCGGCGAGATCCAACGCCTCGATGGCCGGGCCGTAGAACTCGATGGCGCGGCCTAACGCGCCCTTGGAGCCGAGCGCGCGCAGCACCGCCAGCGTGAGATCGCGCGCGGTGCATGGGGGACGCAGGTCGCCTTCGACGATCACGCGCATCGTGGGGGGGACCTCGAACCAGGTTTTGCCGGCCTTGAAGGCGAAGGCGATGTCCTTATCGCCCATCCCTTGCCCAAACGCGCCGACCGCGCCCAAGATGTTGAGGTGACTGTCGGCGCCGACGAAGGTGGAGCCAGGGTAGGCCAGGCCCTCCTCCATCGCCACGTGCGAGCCGATGCCGGCGTTCACGTCGAAGACGCGCACGCCCTGCTCGCGCGCCCACGTCCGGCAGATCTGCTGGTTCTCCGCGTAGGGGATGTTGTTAGGCGGCACGACCAGATCGAAGGTGAAGCAGGTCTTGTCCGCGTCCGCCACCGGCGCATCGCCGTAATGCTCGCGGTAGTTCTTCACCACATTGGCGCCGGCGAAATCCCGCGCCGAGCGCACGTCCAGATCGAGCCAGATGATGTCGCCCGGCTCGACCGAAACGCCAGGCTCGGTGTGTGCTGCGAAGATTTTTTGGATGATGGTTTGTCCAGGCATAACTCCTCTTTCTGAATTGTGTGAAATTTTACTGCACCGGCGCCAAATACAACAGCACCGCAAAGTAATGGCAGATGCTCCCGCCGAGCACGAAGAGATGCCACACGCCGTGCATATAGGGGATTTTCTTGAGTGAGTAGAAAATAACGCCAATCGTGTAGATCGCGCCGCCGACCGCCAGCCAAATCAGGCCGCCCACGGCGATGGTGTCCAATAGCGATTTGATGATCAGCACGCTCAGCCAACCCATCAGCACGTAGCCCAGCACCGAGAGTTTCTGAAAGCGGTCGATGAAGAGCGTCTTAAAGCTGATGCCCAAAATCGCCAGCCCCCAGATCAACACGAGCATCGTCCAGCCCCATGCCCCTTGCACACCGACGAGCAAGAAAGGCGTATAGGTCCCCGCGATGAGCAGATAGATAGCGGCGTGATCAATGATCTTGAGCACGCGCTTGACCTCTGGTTTTTGGAAGCTGTGGTACAACGTCGAGGCCAGGTAGAGGATAATGAGCGACGCGCCGTAGATGCTGAACCCCACAATCTGGCGCACATTGCCGGACATCACCGCCAGCACCACCAAAATCGTCAACCCCGCGATGCTGAGGGCCGCCCCGAGGCCGTGCGTAACGCCGTTCATGATCTCTTCGCCAATGGAGTAGATACGAGTAGGTACAGTTTTGAGTTGCTCTTTATTCATCGTCCCTCCAATTTATAGGATCAGCCTCACCTCATCCAGCTACCGTAGTAGAATACCATGGGGGATAAGAATGTCCATAAGTTCTTACCCCCCCGAAAAAAGTTCGCCTACATTTTGCTGATGCTTGACTCCAGCCTCTTCCCTTCTCCTAACCGCTGCACCGCGTGGAAGCTGATGAAGTCTGCGTGATTCACAATCGTCGCTTCCGTGGTGCGCCGTACCTTGTCGCCCTCGCCCGCATGGGCCGCGATGATGTGCTGCACTTCGGCGGGGAGACCGCAGCGCGCGGCCAATTCCATCCCCGTGAAGGGATGGCGCAGCAGCTTGCCCTCATGCGTCTGGACAAAGACGCTCGGCTCGTGTTCCTCGTATTCCAGCAGCTTGCCCACATCGCGCAGAATCCCGCCGGAGATGAGCACATCCATATCCACCGGCAGACGTTCGCCGTAGAGAGCCGTCATCACCTTGGCGGATTCAATCGCCATCAACGCCACGGCCCGCGTGTGCTCCACAAAGTTCACCGGGCAGGGATCGATCAGCAGCGTGAACGGCATCCGCGCCAAGTCGTCTAACGTCCACCCGCCCTCCTCCATCGCTAATTCCCAGGTACGAATGGTCTTCTCGCGCAGATCCGCGTCCTCAATCAGATTAAACTCAGGTATCAAATCCAATAGTTTCTCACGCATTTTTTCTCCTGTTTTGAGTTAAAAGTTGAAAGTTGTAAGTTCAAAGTTGCTTTGTCATCCAGGGAACTTTTAACTTGCAACCTGCAACTTGTAACTATAAAGTCCGTTCCTCCGGCCCATCGTACGCCTGCGCCGTCGCCGAGATGTGGCGCATCGGGCGCTGGTTGACGAGTTCATCGAAGACGTGGGCGGTCAGCCCGACGACGCGCGACATCGCGAAGAAGCCGTTGGCCATCTCCGGCGGGAAGTCCATCTCGCAGAGCAGCGCCGCGATCCCGCCATCGACGTTCAGCGGCAACGATTTGCCCAGCGCCTCCTGCAATGCCTGGCGGATCGCGCGGGCCATCGCCACGTGCGGCCCCGCGACGCCCGTCTCGTCCGCGAGCGCGAAGAGCCGCGCCACGCGGGGATCGTCCGTGTGGACGCGATGTCCGAAGCCGGGGAGGCGCCGCTTCGCCGCGCGATGCTCCGCGACGATCTCGCGCGCGACTTCGGTCATCTCCTGGCCCGTCTCCTGATGGCGCGCCACGCCGTCGTGCAGCACATTCATACATCCTTCGATGGCGCCGCCGTGGTATTGATTGATGCTCATCAGCCCGGCGGCGATGCCCGTTGTGAGCGGCGCCCCCGTCGAGGCGACCGTGCGCGCGGCCATCGCGGAGGGCGGCGTGCTGCCATGATCCACGCTGGCGACCAAAATCGCGTCCATCACGCGCCCCTCGGCCTCCGTGGGCAACTCCCCCTTGAGCACCAGATAGACCACGTGCGCAAACGGCATCTCGCCCATCAACTCATCCAATCGATACCCGCGAATCCAGATCTTATTCGGCTCGACCTTGGTAATTGGTTGCGTCCAGGTTTGTTC
>CAYXVS010000066.1:0-13514 GCA_964468735.1 uncultured Anaerolineales bacterium
AAGTTGCAAGTTGCCAAAAGTCCAACGTCAACCCTTGCGAAGGCTTCACAAGGCCTTGCCCGGCCAAATTGCTTTTGGTGTGGCAACGTGATTTCGGATTAGAGGATACTGCCAAAACCTTCGCAAGGGTGGCCGCGAACATTTTTTCTTAACTCTGCGACCGAATCTGATGCCGGCGCACGACGATGCGACCAGCCAGCGCCAGCAGCAGCGCGATCCCGCCGACGATGCCGGCGACCATCAAGCCCGCCCACTGCCAAAATTCCATGGGGAAGAGGCGGATGAGCGTGTCATCCCAGCGGAAGAGCCAACTTCCGCCCGCGAAGAAGAGCGCGTGGAACTGGGTGAAGAAGGCCTCCCATCCCACTAACATCCACACGCCCAGCACAGCGAGGATCAGCACGGTGAGCAGGCCGCCATCGGAGAGCGCGCGCCACACCTCCGGCGAAGGCCAGCGCCGATGGAGCGCCCAGCCCGCCGCGATGGATGCGACCAGCGCCACCGCCGCGAAGGCGGTCAGTTGACCGTAGACGCGCTTGACATCCGCCATGTGAGAGATTTCACGGGCGTTGAAGGCCGGCGAGCCATCCAACAGTTGCAGTTCCTCCAGGGAAACCACCCCGCGCGGCAAATTCAAGTAAGCGATGCACCGCTGCGCCAGGTAGAGGCGCCACGCATCCGGCATGCCGCCTGGATCGGCAGGGAACGCGGCGCGCTCGTAGGCCCACGTCGGATACCAGGGCAGGGTGAAGGCGCGCACCACACCCATCATCAGCACGAACGGCGCCGAAATCACAATCAGAATACGCAGGAACGCTCGCATCCTATCACCTCCTGGCGCGGCCCACGGGCCAACGCCTGATCTGAATAAGTTCTACCTTTCTTCTCTCTTTATACATCAAAATCAGAAAAAGCCTAAACACTCAGCGGATGGGTGTGTTTCACTTTTTGGATAGCAGAGTCCATTATGAATTAGGAACCTGTTGTATGTCTTGGCCCGATGAATGGAATTCATCGTCTGATACTCAAAACCCGTTGGAAACGGGTTGTAGAGGTTGTTTTTAGTGCGATTCCATCGCACTTCCCAGTATCAGCCAGCGGTTTCAACCGTTGGCACTGTACCTTTGAAGGCGCCCTAGGTCTTATAATGAACTTACCCTTGTTGTTTTGCCGCTTTGTTGCTTTGATCTTTTTACTGTTTCGCTCCCGACATGGTTTTTTAATTTTCCCCAATATCACTTTGTGATATAATGCCTCTATATATGGAAAGAATGCCAGTGACACTGAAGGGAACGCCCCAAGGCATCCGCCTCCAGCCGTTAGTTGAATCGTGGCCGGAGGTGATGCGTGCCTTGGAATTTTCTTTGGAGGATGGCGGGGACTTCTTCCGGGGCGGGCGCGTGATTTTGGATTTGGGCGCGCGCGGCCTGACGGACGAGGAGTTCCGCACCCTCCGGCGGTTACTGGATCAGTATGATATGGAATTGTGGGCCATTCTAAGCGAGAACGCAGCAGCCACGCGCACCGCGCGCGCCTACGGATTGCGCACGCGCTTGCCGGGCGAGGTTGCGAAGTCGAAGTCCAAGAAACCTGCTGATCCCGACTACAACGGCCTGTTGGTGCAGCGCACGCTGCGCTCCGGGCAGCGCATCCAATCGCCCGGCCACGTGACGCTGTTGGGCGACGTCAATCCCGGCGCGGAAGTGATCGCCGGCGGCAACATCATCATCTGGGGCAGAGCGCGCGGCCTGGTGCACGCGGGAGCGCTGGGCGACGAGTCGTGTGTCGTCTGCGCCTTAGAGCTGATGCCGTCGCAACTGCGCATCGCGGGACGCATCAGTCGGGCGCCGGAGGATCAAGAAAGCAGGCCGCGGCCGGAGATGGCCAAGATTAGCAATAATACAATTGTAGCAGTTCCCTGGACCGTAAGGGGGTAATATGGCTGGGAAGATTATCACGATCTCATCTGGAAAAGGCGGTGTGGGCAAGACCACCAGCACCGCAAATATTGGGGTAGGCTTGGCGATGTTGGGCGAGCGCGTCATCTGCATCGACGCCGACATTGGTCTTCGCAATTTAGATGTGATGTTAGGCTTAGAAAATCGGATTGTCTACGATATTGTAAACTACATCGAAGGGCGATGCCGCTTTCGTCAAGTTATGGTGCGGGACAAGCGCTATCCCGAACTGTTTTTGATCCCGGCGGCGCAGACGCGCGATAAATCGGCCATCACCATCGAGGATATGCAACGGGTGGCGCACAAAGCCGCCGAGGTTGCGGACTACGTGATCATCGATTCGCCCGCCGGCATCGAGCATGGCTTTCAATATGCGGTGGCGCCTGCCGACCAAGTGCTGATCATCACCAACCCGGAGGTCGCTGCCGTGCGCGATGCGGATCGCGTGATCGGCTTGATCGAGGCGCAGGACCGAGGTGTCACCTCCAATCTCATCATCAATCGGATGCAGATCGATATGGTGCGCCGCAACGAGATGTTAGATTCGGACACCGTGGTCGATCTCCTGGCGATTGACCTCATCGGTGTAGTGCCCGAGGATAATCAGATTTTGGCGGCCAGCAACCGAGGGCAACCTGTCATCTTGAGCCAAAACACGCTGGCCAGCAAAGCATTCTACAACATCGCCCGACGCCTGCGCGGGGAAGATGTGCCGTTTGAGCCACTGAAGGAGCCAGGCCTCTTGCAGCGGATCTTCGGTGCTCGATAGCGTGAGATGTTAGTCAGCAAGGAGAATCTATGCACTTAAAAACTCTGTTCAATAATCTCTTCCATCGCTCTGAGAACTCCGGGCAGGCCATCGCCGAGCAGCGATTGCGCCTCGTCCTCTCCCACGATCGCGCCAATATCTCACCCGGCATTATGGAAGTCATCAAAGATGAAATCATCGGGGTGCTCTCGAAGCACCTCGAAATCGACGCGGAGCGCGTCCAAGTCAACTTCACCGAGGATCGACGGAACACGCGGCTGGTCGCCGACGTCCCCCTCCAACCAACTCAGCGTCGGAGGCGCGGGTAGGTAGCTATGCATCGTTCTACCTGGCAACACTTCGATTGGAGCTTGCTGATCCTGGCGCTCTTGTTGACGACCATCGGCGTCTCGATGATCTTCAGCGCGACGCGCGGCTCGGAGGATCTGGCGAACCCGTGGCGACGGCAGGCCATCTACGCCGCCGTCGGCGCCGTGATGCTCCTGCTCACCTCATTTATCGATTATCACCTGCTGGAGAGCCTCCAGTGGCCCATCTACTTTCTGACCATTGGCACGTTGATCTTCACCTTAGTCTTCGGCGACAGTGAGATCGGGGCGGTGCGCCGTTTTATCTACGTCGGCGGCATCTCCATTCAGCCCGCCTACCCGGCTCTGATTTTGCTGGTCATCAGCCAAGCGAGCCTGTTGGCCCGCAATGCCCCCACCCCGCCGGGTCTGCAGGAGTTGATCACCTCAACGATTATGGCCGGCATCGCCGCGTTTTTAGTCTTCGAGCAGCCCAACCTCAGCACCGCGACGCTCTACGTCGTCACCTGGGCCGCGATGCTCTTCGCCTCCAGGGTCAAATTGGTCTACTTGGAGGGCATCGGCGTGTTAGGCATGCTCGCCGCGCCGCTGTTGTGGCTCAATATGAGCGATTATATGCGGGATCGCATCTACACCTTTCTCGATCCGACGGCCGATGCCGCCGCTTACTGGAACATCAAGCAGGCGCTGATCAGCATTGGATCGGGCGGCCTGTGGGGGAAGGGCTTCGCCATCGGCACGCAGAGCCAGTTGCACTTCCTGCGCGTCCGCCACACCGATTTCATCTTCTCGGTATTGTGCGAGGAGTTGGGCTTTATCGGCGCCGGCCTGCTTTTCCTGCTCTTCGCCCTGCTGCTTTGGCGCCTGCTACGCATCGCGGCCAACGCCGGCGATATGACAGGACGACTCATCGTCGTCGGCGTGACAATCTACATCTTCTACCAACTGCTGATCAACATCGGGATGAACCTCAGTGTCATCCCCGTGGCCGGCCTACCGATGCCCTTCGTCAGTTACGGCGGCAGCACCTTGGTCATCACCTACGTCGGGCTGGGCCTGGTGGAAAGTGTCGCCATGCGCCAGAAGCGAATGGAATTTTAAACTCTCAGCCGCGATGTGCTATAATAACCCGTGAAGCCTTGCAGAGCAAGGTGCAACGCACTTGAATTATAAGGAAAGCCCACGCCTCACGCAGGATGTGCCTGATGATAAACTGAAAAGTGCGTTGCACCTCACAAGACTAAACGGTTACAATTATTCTCCGGCGGATAGACACATCTGAGGCTTTGACGAGCCTGGTGAAACTTTCGCAAGAGTGCGCAAGGGTCCGCAATTAAAAATTTAAATCAAGAAGGAGTACACTCATGACAGTTCGCGTTCGTTTTGCTCCGAGTCCCACGGGGCATCCCCACATCGGGAATATTCGCACCGTGGTCTTCAATTGGCTCTACGCCCGCCAGAACAACGGCGCGTTCGTCCTCCGCATCGAGGACACCGACCGCTCCCGCTATGTGGAAGATTCCGTGCAAGTGATTACCGACAGCCTGCGATGGCTGGGGATGGACTGGGACGAGGGGCCCGGCGTAGGCGGCGAGTATGGCCCCTACGTTCAATCCGCGCGCCTGAAGCTCTACCGGGAAAAGGCCGAGGAGTTGATCGAGAAGGGCCACGCCTATCGCTGCAACTGCTCGGCGGAACGCTTGGAGAAGGTTCGCGAGGCGCAGCGCATCCAAGGCCGACCGCCGATGTATGATCGCCACTGCCGCAACAAGCCGCCCGGCGCCATCTCCCCCGACGAACCGCACGTCGTGCGGCTCAAGGTGCCGTTAGAAGGCACGACCACCGTCCACGATATGCTCAAGGGCGAGGTAGCGTTCGAGAATCGCATCCTGGACGATCAGATCCTGATCAAATCCGACGGCTTCCCCACCTATCACTTAGCCGTCGTGGTCGACGATCATATGATGAAGATCAGCCACATCATCCGGGCGGACGAGTGGCTGCCCAGCACGCCCAAGCACGTGATTATGTACGATGCTTTTGGATGGGCGCCGCCGGTTTTCGTGCACGTCCCGCTGGTGATGGGGTCGGATGGCAAGAAGCTCTCCAAGCGCCACGGCGCCGTCTCGATTGACGATTTCAGGCGCCAGGGCTACCTGCCCGAAGCCGTCTTCAACTTCTTGACGCTGCTGGGTTGGGCGCCCGGCGAGGGCGATGAGCAGGAGATCTTCAGCCGCGAGGAACTGATCGAGCGCTTTGATCTCTCACGCGTGAATTTGGCCCCCGCCGTCTTCTCCTATGACAAGCTCAATTGGATGAACGGCGCTTACATCCGCAACTTAGACGAGGAAGAGCTGCTCCATCGGCTCATCCCCTTCTGGCAGGATGCGGGCCTCATCCCCACGCCGGCGCCCACGGAGTTGATGCCCACGCTGCGGACGCTGACGCCGTTGGTGCAGGAACGCCTCAAGACCCTGCGCGATGTCGTCGATCTCACCGATTTCGTCTTCGGCGAGTTGGAGACCCCGCCGGCCGAGAAGCTCATCGGCAAGAAGATGACGGCGGAGAAGAGCCGCGAGGCATTGCAGAAGACGCAAAAGCTGCTCTGCAAGCTCGTGCATTTCAATTCCGAGGCGATGGAAGCGCCGATGCGCCAATTGGCCAAGGATATGGGGCTGAAGGCCGGCCAACTCTTCGGCCTGGTGCGGACCGCCACGACGGGCAAGCGCGTCGCGCCGCCGCTCTTCGGTACGCTGGAGGCCATCGGGCGCGCCAAGACACTTCAGCGCCTGAGCCGCGCCGAGGATAAGTTGACGGCGTATATCGAATCCAAATCTGAGTGAGATGATCTCACTAAAAGCACAAGCCCCCGCATCGAGCGGGGGTTTTTTGTTTATAGTGGGGTACATAATGCTGACCACAACATTCCACCTAAGTTGGGGCCGGCGTCTCGCCGTGCCCCCAAGGCCTAACTACGAACACGTCATCTTATCAGCGGCGCCAACGCCTGGGTGACGATGGCCCACTCCTCCAGCGTGAGGGTCTGGGCGCGGCGTCGCGAGTCGATGCCCGCCGCCTCTAACGCCGCCGCGACCTCGTGCGAATCGAGGTGCAGCGAGGCGCTCAGCGTGTTGTGCAACTGCTTCCGCCGGTGGGCGAAGCCCGCGCGCACGACGGTGAAGAAGCGCGCGACGTCTAACTCGTCATCGGGCATCGAGACCGGCGGCTCGTCGTAGAGATCGACGCGGACGACGGCCGAGTTGACCTGGGGCGCGGGATAGAAGGCGCCGCGTCCCAGCCGGAAGCAGATGCGAGGCTCCCCGTAGAATTGCACGCCGACCGCCAGAACGCTCATATCGCCCGGCTGCGCCGTGATGCGCTTAGCGACCTCGTGCTGGACGGTCACCACCAACTGCGCCGGGCGGATGGGCGCTTCTAAGATGTGGCGGATAACGGCGGCGGGGATGTAGTAGGGCAAGTTCGCGACCACTTTATAATGAGAGCGGCGCGTCCCCCAGAGTGGCCGCGCGTCCGGGCCGGGCGCCATAGAGAGCAGTTCGGGGATCGAAAGCTCCAGAATGTCGCCATGGACGATCTCGACGTGATCCTGCCCCGCGAACTCCTGTGAGAGCACCCTCACCAGCTCCGGGTCGGTCTCCACCGCGATGACGCGCCCGGCGCGCGCAGCCAGCGCCGAGGTCAGCGTCCCCACGCCGGCGCCGATCTCCAGCACCGTGTCGTCCGCCGTCAAGTCGGCCTGCTCCGCGATGCGACCCGGCGCGGACGGAGCGACCAAAAAGTTCTGCCCCAGCGATTTGCGCGGGGCTAGGTTATATCGCTGCAACAACGCGCGTGGATCTTCCATCCGCCTGATGAATCCCCCTGTGTAAAAAGCTACGGCCCGGTGTAATTGACGTGGTCCGGCGCCGGCGTGAGCATATAGACATCGACCCAGCGATACCATAGTTGCAAATTATCATCGTTGTAGCCCAGATCGATGCGCTTGCCGTTAATCGCGCCGCCGGTATCCGCCGCCAAGCCCACGCCGTAGCCGGGCACGTAGACCTCGCTTCCCAGCGGGATGACGTTGGGGTCGACCGCGACGATGCCATGACGCATCTTCAGGCCGGTGGCCGTGCGGCCATAGTAGGGCGAGGTTTTGGGCGTCCCGGCGGTGCTGGCGCTGTAGGAGGTGGCCAGCATCCGCACGACGCGCCAGTAGGAGACGGTCCCGCTCGCGGTCGGCAGTTGGCGGACGACGATCTTGGTGCCGTAGCCCATCACGCGATTGGTGGGCGCCTGAACGACGCTCTCGCCTTCCACCCAGCGATCCACCACCTGCCCATCCTCGTAGCGGAAGCGGATGCGGCGCTCCAAGACGCCCGGATCGCCCTCCTGGAGCAGATGCTGGTGGTCGATCTCCAGCTCCGGGTCGGGCTGCCAAACCGATTCGAAGGGGATGGGGCTTTGCTCGACGATGACGCTTTCGGTGACGCGCACGACGCGAATCTCCGCGCCCTCGCCCAGCGGCGCGTCGAGATCGGGTTGGGTGTAGTCCTGCCCGTTCAGGGTGACGCCCAGATCGGCCAGCACCTCGCCCACGCGGGCGCGATGGGTGCGCGTGCGCAACTCGTGGCCATCGACCCAGATGGAGACGGGAATGGAGCGCTCCAGGCGGATGTGCATGCCGTGCTGCACGGGCGTCACGGGCGCAGGGTAGAGCCGATCCGCGCGGTAGAGCTGAATCCCCGCCGAGGTGAGCGCCTCGCCGACGGTATCGGCGTAGGTGTAGAAGGCGGTGCGCACGGCGCCCGCCTCCAGCACCACCTCGACGGCACGCTCGACCACCACGCGGAAGCGCGTGTGCGGCGGATCGACAACGGTCGGTGGGCGGACGTCCAAGGTGTCGTGGCGATCTAACGTCACATCCAAGGCGGCGATCAGATCCGCCGGCGACTCCTGATGAGCGTAGCGCACGTGTTCCTGGCCATCGACGACGATCACGACCGGGCGGGCGTGATCGATACGCACGTCCATTTTGTCGGTCACGGCGGTATCCAACGCCGGCCGGACGCGATCCTCCGGGCGCAGGCTGATGCCCAGATCGGCCAACAGCAGCGCCACCGTGGGCTGGTGGGTGTAGACCTTGCGCGCCTGGTCATCGACGGTCAAGGTGACCGGCGTCAGCGTCGCGCGATAGCCGGCGGTCAAGGCGATCATCGCCAGCCCGCCCAAAATCAGCGCCACGATGCGAGAACGTCGGTTCATAGCCACCTCAAGCCCATGCCAGGTACAAAAAAAGGGCGATAGCTCTGACCCCATCGCCCCGACTTATATGTTGACGATACCCGAAGGGTACTGGTGGGCAGGTACGCTGCGGCGCCCAGAATGGCCCCCTTACCGTTGCTTCCTTCCGGACCTGGCGGGGTTCGAGGGTTTCTGCCGCGCAGGCCCCACCCCCCAGCACCCGTCGAGTATCGTGCTTTGTGTCCATCAGCACGTGTAATGATATAGGGAAGTGGGAAGTTTGTCAAGCGGGGGATGATTTTTACCGTGGAGAGCGCGAAAGATCAGCAGCGTATAGAGCAATTTGGGCAAGATGGTAGGTGGAGGCAGAAGCATCCGCTGATTGCGTTTGCCAGATGGCGCGTTTAGCGTAAACTTAGGGACGTTGGGCTGGATACTGGTTGCGATTGCTGGAGACGGGGCCGTAACTTTTTATAATGTAGGGTGTTGTAGTTTAGAGGAGGAAAAGGTATCTTGGCATCTTCGGAATGGCTGCAAGAGCAGGTGAGGTTATACTTCACCTCTGGAAAATACAATTGCACGATGACGACGCTCAAGGTGTTGACGGAGATCTTCGAGGTGCCGCTGCATCCCCAGGTGTTGGATGCGGCGCGGATGGCGCCCGGCGCGGGCGGCACGGGCGGCCTCTGCGGCCTGGCGACGGGCGCGCTGATGTTCGTGGGGCTGTGGAGCGCGCAGCAGCGCATCCCACGGGATCGGCTCCGGCCGCTCACGCAGGGGATGATGGCCGAGATCCGCGAGCGGTTCGGCAGCATGCAGTGCGAGGTGCTGGAGGGCGATTGTTCGCAGTTGGCGGTCGAGATGTTGGACTTCCTGATCCCCTATCTGCGCCAGGCCCTTGATCTCCGACGGCCAACGTGATGCTCTCCGCTAAGGTGGACGTATGGACGTAGAGGTCAAATATCCCCGGCGGCGCGTGATCCGCTCGCTACTGCGGCGCGTGGCCGATATGGCCTTCTGGGTACTGACCGAGTTCGATGTGGTGGGGCAGGAGAATTTCCCCGCCGATGAGCCGCTCTTGGTCGTCGCCAACCACTTCAGCTTCATCGATCCGGTGGCGATGATCCGCGTGACGCCGCGCCCCATCGAGTTCGTGGGCGGCTTCCGGCTGCCGAACGCGCCGCCCATCGTCACCTGGCTGCCCAAGTTGTGGGGCTATTACCCCGTCTATCGCGGCACCGGCTCGCGCTACGCCCTGCGCGCCGCCGAGGCGACGTTAGCGCAGGGCGGCGTGGTGGGCATCTTCCCGGAGGGCGGGAGCTGGGCGCAGGTGCTCCGTCCGCCGCGCCCTGGCGCGGCCTTTATGGCGGCGAGATCGGGCGTGCGCGTGCTGCCCATCGGATTCCACGGGCTGCCGCAGGTCTTCCCCAAGTTTCGGGAGGGCCAGCGCGCGCGGGTGACGGTGCGCATCGGGAAGCCGTTCGGCCCGTTCAAGACGCGCGGACGCGGGCGGGCGCGCCGCCGCCAGTTGGACGAGATCGGCGAGCAGATTATGCGGCACATCGCCAAACTGATCCCGGCGGAGCAGCGGGGCGTCTATGCCGAGGACCCCGCGCTGCGAGAGGCGGCCCAAGCGGTGGCCGACTATCCCTGGGCCGATGTGACGGAGCAGGAGTTCAAGCGCGGATGACCAAGCCACCGGACGGCATCAACATCAGGCCGGCAAAGCAGGCGGATGTGCCGCGGATTTTGGCATTGTGGAAGGAGCTGATGGATTTCCACTCCGCGCGAGACGGTCATTTCGTCCGCGCCGAGGACGGGCACGAGCGATATGGGGAATTTATCTCGGAGTGCATCGCCGCCACTGATGCCTGCGTGTGGGTGGCCGAGCAGAAACGCGCGGGCGAAGTGATCGCCCACTGTCTGGCCATGATCGCGGAGTACCCGCCCGTCTTCGTCCATCGCCGCTACGGGATGATCTACGATTTAGCCGTGACGGCCTCGCATCGGCGGCAGGGCGTGGGGCAGATGTTGGTCGATAAAGTGGCCGCATGGTTCGCCGAGCGCGACATCCACCGGATCGAGGTGCAATTCACCACGACCAACGAGGTCTCCAACGCATTTTGGGTGGAGACGGCGGGATTTCAGCCCTTTCTGATCCGGGCGTACAAAGACATTCAAGAAGCAGCAGCAAAGGAGTGAGTAATGAGCACATCAGAATCAAATAAAAAAGAAACAGCCACCCGGCGTAACCGGTGGGCCTGGTATTTATACGATTTTGGCAACTCTGCGTATGCGGCGGTCGTCTTATTGGCCGTCTACTCGGCGTACTTCAAGGGCCAGGTCGTCGGCGGGGCCGAGGGGTCGCGGTTGTGGGGGCGCTCGGTGGGGATCGCGATGTTGGTCGTGGCCGTGATTTCGCCCATCTTGGGCACCATCGCCGACTTCTCCGGCGCGAAGAAGCGCTTTCTCTTCGTCTTCACCGTGCTGGCCTGCCTCGCCACCGGTACGCTCTTCTTCGTCCAGGAGGGCGATATTTTTATCGGGATGCTCTTCTTCATCTTAGCCGAGATCGGCTATCGCGGCGCGCAGGTCTTCTACAACGCGCTGCTGCCGGATATCGCCGGCCCGGATGAGATCGGGCGGGTTTCCGGCACGGGATGGGCGCTGGGATCGGCGGGCGGCGTCCTCTGCCTGCTACTCATCCTGCCGCTGATTATGATCTTCGAGGGCGTGCTGATGGTCCGCATCGCCTTTTTGATCACGGCGGGCTACTTCGCCTGCGCAACGATGCCCTTATTCTTTTTGCTGGAGGAGCGAAGCGAGCCGCGCGCGCTGCCGCCGGGGGAGAATTACCTTACCATCGGCTTCCAGCGCCTCTTATCCACCATCGGCACGGCCCACAACTTCCGTGAATCCGTCAAATTTGTCATCGCTTTCTTGGTTTACAACAACGGCGTGATTATGGCGCTCAATTTCGCCTCAATTATCGGCGCGGTGCTGTTCGGGATGGATCAACAGGCGCTCATTCTCTTCGTGATCCTCGTGCAGGTGACGAATGTGATCGGCGCGTATATCTTCGGCCTGTTGGCGGATCGGTTCGGCAGCAAGCAGGCGCTGACCCTCTCGATTATGTCGATGGTCGTGGCCATCATTATGATGTTCTTCGCGCAGACCGAGGGCTTCTTCTTCTTCATCGGCGCGGTGGCGGGGTTCGCGATGGCGGGTATGCAATCTGTCAGCCGCACCATGGTAGGGATGCTCAGTCCCGATGGCCAGAGCGCGGAGTTTTACGGCTTCTTCTCGGTCGCCGAGCGGATGTCCTCCTTCATCGGGCCGGCGGTCTACGGCTGGGTCGCCGCCGAAATCGCCTTGATGTACGAGGCGCAGGGGATGACGGCGATTGTGGCCGAGCAATTTGGACAGCGGGCGGCCATCCTCACCATCGGCCTCTTTTTGGTGGTCGGGTTGGGCCTGTTGTTAGCCGTCAACGAGGAAGCCGCGCGGAGCGCACGCGAGGTTCCCGCTGAGGGGGAACTGCTTCAGGCGGGATAATTTTTATCCGCCAAACTCATTACAAAACAGAAAGCACCGACCGGTTAGTGTTTTTACACACTAACCGGTCGGTCGTTTTAGTGACGGACGCCGCGAGGTGGCAGGATGATGCCTAACCCTCACCCCGGAACGCCGCGACGCTGAAGAAGGCCACCAGCGCGAGGTTGCGGTAGGCGAACCAATCGCCCAGGATGGCGTAAGGCGTCGCGACGCCTCGCGTGGGCACATCGCCGAACATGACGCGATCCTCCGTTGTGAAAAAGTCCTGGTAGGCCAGCAGGCGCCCCTGATAAACCACCGCCATGGAGGTCCCCGTATTGACCTGACGAACCACGCTCATGCCATTTTCCAGCGCGCGGAAGAGACCGACGTGCGTGTGATACGGCTTGATCGGCTCCCAATCGAAGGCCGGGACCAGCATAATATCGACGCCTTGCTGACCGGCCTGGTGGATGAGGCCGGGAAAATCCATATCGAAGCAGATCGCGGCCCCGATGCGCCCGTAGGGCGTCTCGACGCTGTGAATCACGCCGTCGGAATCGGCAGGATACCAGGTCTTGGTCTTGGTGTAGATGTAGGCGATCTCCCCTTCCGGCATGATGAGGGCCAGCGCGTTATCAGACGTGGCCTCTCCATATCGAAAGACGATGTAGCCCGGCATCAGATACACGTCGTGCCTCCGAGCGAACGCCTGCGCCCGCGCGAAGAAAGCGTCGGTGGTCTCCGGCGTGAGGACAGCGTTGCCCTCCGACCAGAAGATGATCTTGGCCCCGCTCTCGACGGCTCGCATGCTGGCGGCGAAGAGCGCATCGTTGAGCGCGGCGATTTCGTCCGCGTAGCGTCGCGCCTCCTCCGGCGGCGTGCCCCGATCGATGACGGCAGCCCAGTAATCGCGAGGATGTTCGATGGTGAGCCCCGCAACCCGCACCGGCGGCGCTTCTGGCTCGTAGGAGAGCCGCAATCCACCGGCTATTAGGATCAAGCTGAGGCTGACGACAAAGATGAGCGCGGGTCTTCCGGCCGCCCGGAGATCGAATCGGTGCTCCCAGGCGAGATTGACCACGGCGGCGAACCACCCCATGAAGAAATCCAAGCCCCAGAGACCGGTGACGGCAGCAAACTGGACGAATGCCTGCGCCTCAAACTGCGTCACGGCGGCGCAGAAGGACGTGCCCAGCGGCGACAGGCCCAGCAGGCAGTCGGCAGCGACGTAGGTCGCAGGGTAAGGCCGGGCGGCAGCTTGCGGGCCAGCGCGCGGTCGAGCGCCAGCGCGAGCAGGAACGGCGCGGCCCGGATCAGGCCGATGCCGATCTCCGCCGCGAGGGAGAAGTCCCAGCTGCCGGTGATGTTGACGAAGAGCGCCAGCGTCATCAGCGGCACGGCCCACATGGTGGCGCGCCACCGCTCCTGCGTGCGGACGAAGCGCATCAAAAAGACCGGGGCCAGCCAGACGGCGAGGGGCACATTCCACCGCCAGCCGGTGAAGGCAAGCAGGAAGCTGCCCAAGATCAGCCATAAGAACGATCGCACATCTACCCCAAGATAAGTATGCCCTTCCCTTTGTCCCGTTTGAAACATATAGCCCTCCTTTTTGTTTGTATCATTTATATCAATGGAAATGGGGATGGTTCAGAAATAAGTGGACACTTTTTCTCATCGCTCCAGGCCCGGTGGTTC
>CAYXVS010000067.1:0-10495 GCA_964468735.1 uncultured Anaerolineales bacterium
CCGACGCCCACGCCGCCCGCGCAGTGCATCCTCACCGGCGTCGAGCACGAGCATCAGGGCTGGAATAACTGTGGCCCGGTCACGTTGGCGATGGCGCTCTCCTACTGGGGGCGCAGCGAGAGCCAGCACGAGATCGCGCCGGTGCTCAAACCCGATCCCGAGGACAAGAATGTCAGCCCGCACGAGATGGCGACCTACGCGCGCGATCTGGGCCTGGGCGCGACCGTGCGGGTGAACGGGACGCTGGAACAGCTCAAGGCGCTGCTCCGCGCCGGATTCCCCGTCATCGTCGAGACGTGGTACGTGCGAGATGCGGAGGATCAGCTCGGCCACTATCGCCTCGTCGTCGGCTACGATGATGAAGCGCAGGAGTTCATCACCTACGACTCGCTCCACGGCCCCGATGTGATGGTCGGCTATCAGGAGATGGACGAGTTGTGGCGGGTCTTCAATCGTCTCTACCTGGTGGTCTACGATCCGGAGCGCACGGACGCGGTGGCTGCTCTCATCGGTGAGGCCATGGATGACGCGACGATGTACGAGCAGGCGCTGGCGCGAGCGCAAAACGAGGCCGTCAATCCGCCGGAGACGTGCGTGGCCTATGCCGAGTGCGCCGACTGGTTGACCTTCTCGTGGTTCAACATCGGCGCGAACCTCACCGCGCTGGGTCGTCACGCCGAGGCCGCGCCAGCCTATGATCGAGCGCGGCAGTTGGGCCTGCACTACCGGATGCTGTGGTATCAGTTCGGCCCCTACGAGAGCTACTACGCGGCGGGCCGCTACGATGACGTCATCGCGCTGGCGGATGTGACGCTCGCGACGGCGAAGAATCTGGAGGAGTCGTACTACTGGCGCGGCTTGGCGCGCCTGGCCAAAGGCGATGAGGCGGGCGCCCGTGAAGATTTCGAGGCCGCGCTGCGTTATCACCCGGATTGGCCGCCAGCCGCAAACGCGCTCGAAAGTTTAGACGATGACTGAGTGTGCGGGATCAGCCGGGCAGCGAATCCACCGCCTCGGGGCCGCGCCGCAGCAGCGCCGGCAACTGGCGGATCTCCTCGCTGCCCAGCAGAATCGCGGCGCCTAAGTAGGTCAGGCCGCCGACGATCATCCCGCCCCCGCCGAGGAGGTACGTGCTGGCGTCGGCGCCAACCAGACGGCGGAAGCCGCTGACGGCCCCGACCATCACCAGCGACGCGGCCATCGTCCGCGCCAGCGAGAGCGCCAACGCCCGGCCTTCGATGCCATCCAAACGCCGGTGGGCGATCCACAGCAGGAAGAGCACCTGCACGCCCGCGCCCAACGAGTTCGCCAGCGCGATGGCCCCGTGCGACAGCTCCGCAAGCAGCAGCCAGCCAAGCAGCGCGTTGGTCGCCAGGCCGCCCAGCGCCGCCCACAGCGGCGTCCACATATCGCGTTGCGCGTAGAAGAACCGGCTGGCCACCTCCAGCGCCGTGTGCGCGATCAACCCCAGAGCGAAGAACTGCAATCCCAAGTAGACCCGCTCCGTGGTCGTCGCGCCAAACGCGCCGCGCTGGAAGATCATCGCCGTCAAGGGGCGGCCCAACGCCCACAGCCCCATCGCGGCGGGCACGGCCAACGCCAACATCAACCGCAGCGCCCACGAGGCGGTCTGGCGCAGCCCCTCGCGATCCCCGGCGTTGGCCAGTTCCGCCAGCGTCGGGAAGACCGTGATCCCCAAGGCGGTGCCGATGATCGTCTCCGGGAATTGCATCACCCGCCAGCCATATTCGTAGGCGGAGATAGCGCCGTCGGCCAGGCGCGAGCCATAGAATGTAGGCAGCACAAAGTTCAGGTAGGTAGCGCCCAGCCCCAGGATGCGCGGCCCCATCAGCGCCAGCACTGAGCGCAGTTCAGGATGAAAAAGGGTCGGCGTCCAGCGGGCGCGGAAGCGAATCAACCCGGGCAGGAGCACGAGGAAATAGATCACCGCGCCGCCCAATCCGCCCCAGGCCAGGCCGAAGATGCCCCAGCGCGGCGCCAACCAGAGGACGCCCGCGATGCGGCCCAGCGTGTAGGCTAACGGGGCCAGCGCGGGCAGCAGGAAGTGCTGATAGGCGCGCAAAACGCCCACGAGGATGCCGCTGGCGGTGAAGAGAAATGTCTGAAGTAGGACCAGTCGCATCAACTGCGCGCCAAGCGCGACCTGTTGGGCGTCGAAGCCCGGCGCGACGGCGCGAATGACATCGGGGGCGAAGAGGGCGGCCACGCCCCCCACGGACGCGACAAGCAGCAGCGCCAGATTGATCACCGCCGAGACCAAGCGCCAGGCGCGGTCGTGCTCGCCCCGCCCGATGTGCGCCGCGAGGATGGGGATGAGCGTCGTCGCCATCGCGCTCCCGGCGATGACGGTGAAGAGGCCATCGGGCAGCTCGAAGGCGGCATAGTAGGCGTCCAACTCGGCGGAGGCGCCGAAGGCGTGGCCCACGGCGGCATCGCGGAACAGGCCCAGGACCTTATCGGCGGCGAAGAGCGAGGCGACCAGCACGGCGGAGCGCGCCACGTGCGAGGCCATCGTAGCCAGGACCTGCGGCGTTTCTACGGCATCATGGGATGCGTCGGTTGTCTTTGGCATAATGTCCGCATTATAACACAACCTCCATACCAAGAGTGAAACCCACCCCACGACCTTGATTCTTTCCCATTTCGACTTACACTAGAAGAAATCAGAAGAAATCAGAGGAAATCGCGATGGAGTCCGCAAGAAGTCAAAGCAATACAGAGAGGGGTTAAGCGCAATGTTGGAAATCAATATTGAAAAGACATCGATGCTACAGTTAGAGAAAGCGGCCACCGAACGGGGCGACACCCCAACGACGCTGGTAGAACGCATCATCCGCCGCTTTCTGCACGAGGAGGCACAGCATAAGATGCAGCGCGAGATCGAGGCATTCGTCGCGATGCATTCCCAGCTACGAGAGCAATACCCCGATGCATACGTGGCCATCCATCAAGGCAAGCTGGTGGATCATGATGAAAACCAACTCGATCTATACGAGCGCATCGAGGAAAAATATCCTCATGAGGTGGTGTTAATCCGTCAAGTCTTGCCGGAGGCAGAAAGAATCTACACCTTCCGCTCTCCCAAGGTCGAATATGCATAGTATACACACTTACCCTTATGATCCGGTCTATGCGCCGCCCATGCCCGTAGTTGACGTAACCATCACCACGCCAGAGCAACGACAACAGCCTATAACGATCACGGCATTGATTGATTCGGGCGCAGATGGCTCGCTCATTCCTATCAACATTTTGGAGCAAGTTGACGCCCGATATGTAGATAAAGTGCGTATTCGTGGCGTTTTGGGACACAGCCAAATGGTGGATGTTTATCTGGTGACCTTACAAATCGGGGAAAATTGGATACACAGCGTCCGGGTGATCGCGGTCGAAAGTAAAGCAGAAGCAGTTTTGGGCCGCAATGTGCTTAATCATCTCGTGATTACATTGGATGGTCTGGCCGGGATTACAGAGATTTCATAACATCCGAATGGATAACAAACCTCAGATATGCAAACCTTGAGGAAATGGACGCTATACTGGGAGCGCACGCTCTCCCTGATCCTACTCCTGCTGAGCTTGTCGCTCACCGTGCGGTGGGAATACCCGCCGCCGCAGGCGCTCAAGTTCCAGGCGGATCGCATCAGCGCGGCGGAGACGTTCAACTTCGTCAATTGGGAGATCAAATCCTTAGCGCGGAAGGCCGCCTTCGGGCTGTTTGCTCCACAGCGCTGGATGGACGACGAGACCGACGCGCGATTCGTGCTGGATTATCTAGATCACGTGCGAGAATCGGATCGGCTCGCCGGGGAGATTCATCAACGCTACAGCGACCCAGAGATCAATGACCCCGTCGCCGCCACGACGGAAGAGCGCGCAACATTGGACGACCTGCGCCATCGCATGGAGCGCGAGAGCCTGATGGCGGAGGCGATCCTGGGCGAGCAGGTCAGCAGCGTGCTGCAAATGGCGAACTTCGGCCTGCTGCGCCAGATCCTGCCGCCCGTCACCGGGGATTTCACCCCCCTGCCCTATCTCCTCATCGTCTCGCCGCGCGAGCGCATCGAGAGCGTCTACCAGCGCTCGCTGCGCACCGGCTTCACCGCCGCCGACCAGGCCGCGCTGGAGCGCGAGATCGAAGCCGCACAACCCGACTACGCCGCCTACGTGACGGCCATCGGCGGCCTCTCAGCCTATCCCTCGATGCTGCTGGAGAGCACCGACATCCATTGGATCGCCGACGTCTTCGCGCACGAGTGGACGCACCACTACCTGATGTTCCATCCCCTGGGCATCTACTACACGCGCGACGCCGAGACCCGCACCATCAACGAGACCACGGCCTCCTTGATGGGCGAGTGGGCCGGTCAGGAGATAATGCTGCGCTACTACGCGCCCTTGCTAGCGCAGGACAAGGCTCTGCCCAGCACCATCAAAAAGGAAGAGAAGGAAGAAGAAGAGCAAACAGAGGAGACGCCGTCCGAACCACCCCGCTTCGACTTTCGGGCGGAGATGCACGAGACGCGCGTCAACGTCGATGAGATGTTGGCCGCCGGGGAAATCCAGGCGGCGGAGGATTATATGGAGGAGCGACGCCAATTCTTCGTCGAAAACGGCTATCAAATCCGACGGCTCAACCAGGCCTACTTTGCGTTCCACGGAGCTTACGCCAGCCATCCCGGCGGCGCGGCGGGCGAGGACCCCATCGGGCCGAGGGTGCGCCGTCTGTGGGCGCTGAGCACGACGCCCAACGCCTTCCTGCGCCGCATCGCACCGATCACGACGCTGCAAGAACTCAAGGCCGTGACACCGCGATGATACATCAAGACCATGGCAAAATACGCTGCCGGATGAATTATGAAGCCAAATCGTTACAAAAACATTGCTATCCGCCTTCAATATGGTATAATCCCGGCGTGTGCATATATGCATAGAACAAGAGGAGTTGTAGAGACACAACGTGTTTAATCCAATTGATGCGCTTTTGGGGCTTTTTTCGCTCGATATCGGGATTGATCTAGGGACCGCCAACACTCTGGTGTATGTCCGAGGCCGCGGCATCGTCATCAACGAACCATCCTGGGTAGCCTTAGACACCCATAACCGCAACGTGCTCGCCATCGGCTCGGAGGCGAAGGAGATGGTGGGGAAAACCCCCGCCAACATCGTCGCCATCCGCCCGTTGCGCGATGGCGTCATCTCCGAGTTTGATATTACCGAGGCGCTACTCCGAAACTTCATCAAGAAAGCCCACCGAGAGATTCCGCTGTTGCTACCACGACCACGCGTCGTGATCGGCATCCCCAGCGGCGTGACCGAGGTGGAGAAGCGCGCGGTGCGCGACGCGGCGTTGGCCGCTGGCGCCCGCGAAGCCTATCTCATCGAGGAACCGATGGCCGCCGCCCTGGGTGCAGGTCTACCCGTCGTCGAGCCGCAAGGCAGTATGATCGTGGACATCGGCGGCGGCACGACGGAGGTCGCCGTCTTCGCGCTGAAGGGTGTTGTGGTGAGCAAGAGCCTCCGCATCGCCGGCGACGAGCTGGACGAGGACATCGTGCAATACGCCCGCCAGAAGTACAATTTGGCCATCAGCGAGCGGATGGCCGAGCGCATCAAGATCAACATCGGTTCGGCCTATCCTCTGCCGGAGGAGCGCACGATGGCGATGCGGGGACGCAACCTCATCAGCGGCCTACCCGAGGAGGTCGAGATCAGTAGTATTGAGATCCGCGAGGCGCTCAACCGCTCCGTCAACATTATCGTGGATCTGGTGCGCGACTCCCTGGACGAAACACCGCCTGAGCTGGTCTCCGACTTAATGGAAACTGGCATCTGCTTGGCCGGCGGCGGCGGTCTGCTCAAAGGATTGGCCGAGCGCATCAGTGAAGAGACGCACATCCGCGCGTGGGTCGCGCAAGACTCGCTCACATGCGTCGCACGCGGGGCCGGGATGGTGTTAGAAAGCTTCGACGCTCTCCAAGCTACACTGTCCAGGGACGACCATCGTCATCCTGGCGGCTCGGCGTCCTAATCCTATTGAGAACTTATGCGACGTGATAGTGGGCCATGGCTTCCATGGGCGCTTTTATTCCTCGCGCTCCTTTCCCTGGCGCTCCACGAGGCCGGCGCCCTTAAACCCGTAGAAAATATGTTGAGCTTCGTTATCACCCCGTTAGAACGTAGCATCTCCAACATCTTAGATACCCTGAGTAACCTCACCCAAACGGCGCGCGATGTACGCCAGCTCCAACAGCAGGTCGAGGAACTGCAAGAGACCAACGACGCCCTCATTCAAGAGAACATCCGTCTGCGCGAATACCAAGCTGAGATTGAGAGCCTCCGGACCCAGTTGAATTTTGCTCAAGAAAATCCCACCTATGGCTTGGTTGGCGCCGATATCATCCAACGCGGTTGCGAGACTTACCCTTGCGGCGAGGTCGTCGGAGAGGATACCAATCCCTACCTGCGCTATGTGATCATCAACACGGGCAGCCGAGATGGCGTCGCTGTAGGCATGCCGGTCGTGACCGGCGGCTCGGCGATGGTCGGGCGCATCGCCCGCGTCTCCCCCAACCTCGCGTACGTCCAATTGATCAACGATCCCCAGAGCCAGGTGGCCGCGATGCTCCAACAATCCCGTGTGACGGGCCTTGCCGTTGGCACAGTAGAAGGAAATATCTTGATGACGGATATTTTGCCCAATGAAGAGGTCGACCCGGGCGAGACGGTCATCACCTCCGCTGCTGGCGGTCTGCTGCCGCGCGGTCTGATTTTGGGTCAAGTGGATAGCATCACTTACCAGGAATCGGATCTTTTCCAGGAGGCAATTCTGCGCCCAGCGATCCATCTCCAGCGGTTGGAGACTGTGCTGGTCATCACCGACTTTCCCCAACCTGATATTGAAGAGTTGCAGGAGGCGCCGTGAGTCTTTACTTTGGCATTCCCATTATGATGCTGGCCGCTACGCTTCAGAGCACGTGGCTTGAATCGCTGCACATTCTGGGCGGGCGCCCAGATCTGGCGATCTTGATCACCATCACGTGGGCCATCATCCGGGGCGCTGACGAGGGTGCCATGTGGGGATTCGTCGGCGGCCTCTTCTGCGATCTACTTTCCGGGGGGACGTTCGGCCTGTGGACCATTGCCCTCACCGCAACGGGCTTCCTATCTGGCCAACCTTGGGTCTACGCACTGGGACCGACCATCATCCGATTGGCGTTGATGTCAGCCCTGGGCACGCTCTTTGGGCATCTAGTTTTGCTGATTATGATGGCCTTTATGGGATATACGGTCAACATCGTGCAGGCCATCCAGACCACCGCTGGCCCGGCCGCGCTGCTCAACTTCTTACTCTCCCCCTTCACCTTCCGATTTCTGGTCTGGTTCCATCAGCATGCCTCGCAACCCGCAGGAGGAGCTGGATAATGCCTGTAAGATCCCAAAACTCAAGTTTAGGCGCCATCGGGCGCAAGAAGAACAGCGAGGGTGCCCGTCCCTCGTGGCTGCAACGCGCGCCGCGACTGGCCCTCATCGGGTGGGCGATTTTGTTGATGATGGGTCTCTTCCTCATCCGCCTTTGGCAACTCCAGTTCTTAGAGGGCGGCTCGTGGAGCATCCAGGCGGAGCAGCAGCAGGTCAAGCTGATCACGATCTCACCGTCGCGGGGCGTGATCTTCGACCGCCACGGCGAGATTATGGTGCGCAACATCCCGGCCTACAACGTGACCATCGCGCCAGGGCTGCTGCCCGACGACGACGAGCGCGAGCGCGCCGTCCTCCAACGCCTCAGCCAGATGATCGATGTGCCCTATAGCACCACGCAGGATGTCGACGCAGCCCCCTACCAAGGAGAGTTGGGCAGCGTCGGACGCCAGCAATTCCCGCCCTACGGTGAGCCGCCGATGCCAGGGCTGCTGGAGATGGTCAACGAAGTGCGTTATCTGGAACCATACACGCCCATCGTGGTGAATCAGAACATCGAACGCGACCTGGCCTTAATGATTGCCCAAGAAGGCAGCGTGACCATGCCCGGCGTGGGCATCCAGATCATCCCCCGCCGCAACTATACCAGCGGCCCGCTCACCTCGCAGATTTTAGGCTTCTTAGGCCCGATCCCGCCGGAAGATGTGGAGGAGTACAAGGCCAAAGGCTACGATTCCAGTATCGACCGCATCGGCTATGACGGCATCGAGTATCAATTGGAAGAGTCGCTGCGCGGCACGCCAGGCCGTCGCATCGTGGAGAAGGACGTCCAGGGCCAGGAGTTGAGCACGCTCAGCGAGACCCCACCCCATCCCGGTGATAACGTGCATCTCACGCTGGATCTGGAGCTGCAAGAGGTCGCCGAGGAGGCGCTGCGCGCGGGCATGGCCGAGGCCGGCTCCGAGCGCGGTGTCTTCATCGCCCTAGATCCTCGCGATGGCCAAATTCTCTCGTTGGTCAGCCTGCCCACCTACGATAACAACCTCTTCAGCAAGCGCATCGATATGGAGAAGCTGCGCGAGCTGGAGGAAAACCCCCACTTCCCCTTCCTCAACCATGCCATCGCCGATCAGATGCCGCCCGGCTCGATTTTCAAGATGGTACCGGCGGCCGCCGCGCTGCAAGAAGGCGTGGTCAATCGCTATACGACCATCAACTGCCCCGGCATAATGTGGCTGCCCAACAAGTTCGCGCCCGATAACCCGGAGTTGGCGCAGCCCTTCTACTGCTGGATCCATCTCCAGATGGACATCGGCCACGGCCCGGTCGATGTGGTGGAGGCCCTCAAACACTCCTGCGACATCTATTTCTACCAGGTCGGCGGCGGCTACCCGGAGACCGACTTCGAGGGGTTGGGGATCGCGCGGCTGGCGGCTTACGCGGAACAATTTGGCCTGGGGCAATACACAGGCATCGAGCTGCCCGGCGAGATTGCGGGGCGCGTCCCCACACCGCAATGGAAGCGCGCCAACTATCAAGAAACCTGGACCACGGGCGACACCTACAACACATCCATTGGGCAGGGGTTCTTAGTGGCGACGCCCATCCAGATGGCGAATGTGATGGCCGCCGTCGCCAACAGCGGCGTCATCTACCGCCCCCAGGTCATCCATCACATTGCCGACGCCGATGGCAACCTCATTCGCGAGTTCGAGCCGGAGGTGCTGCACCGCATGGAGGTCGACGCGCCTTTCTGGGCCATCGTCCAGGAGGGCGTGGATCTGGCCGTCAGCGAGGATGGCACCGGCCGCCGCGCGGAACTCACCGAGTTGGGCATCAACGTGGCCGGCAAGACAGGCACCGCCGAGTACTGCGACGACATCGCCTTCAAGGCCGGGCGCTGTGATGTCGAAGAACACGAGACGCTGCCCACGCACGCCTGGTTTATGGCCTACGCTCCCGTCGAGGCGCCGGAGCTGGTCGCGCTCGCCTGGGTCTACGACGGCGGCGAAGGCTCCGTCACCGCCGCGCCCGTCGCCCAGGAGGTGATGGACTATTACTTCCGCCGCAAGCTGGGCCGGTTGGATGAGTTAGAAGAAGAGGAACCGGGCGCGGAACCGGGAACGGCCGAGATCATCGGGCCGGAAGAGATCGAGGAGAACGAGCCACTCCCCGTCGAGCCGACGCCCTAAGGCTATTCGCCTCGCCCTTGACACCTGATGGCTATAAAAAAGACCCTCTGCTGGAGTATCGGGACGGCGCTATCGATCTACGCCGCCCGTTTTTTGTTGGATGAGGCGCTCGTGCTGGCGGGCTTGGGGCTGGGCTTCCTGCTGATGGCCGCCGCGCCGCTGCTCTTGGCCCTGGCCTTGGGCGCGCTCCTAGGCACAGGCTGGGGTCTCGGCGCGCTAATCCATCATCGCCGCTGGGCCGCGATCATCGGCCTGGCGTTAGGCGTGCTCGTCGGCCTGAGCGCGCCCCTCCTCACCCGCGAGGAGATCCATTTCCGTCGCCATCGGGCCAGCTACGAGGCGCAAGTGGACGCCGTGACCACGGCGACGTTCCGCCCCATACGCTACTATCGCCCGCTCGTCTACGTCGCTGATCCGACAGCCATCGAGCGCGTGCCCTGGTGTGGATTCGATGGCGCCGTCGTGCGTCGCCTGGACACGCACTGGTTCATCTGTCAGGAGGATTTCAACTGAGATGAAAGACTATCCGACGCAGGACTGACTATGAAAGATCAAATCAGCGCCAGAACACTCCTACCGCTCCTCATCGCGGCCATCTGCGGCGGCGCGTGGGGCTTGGGCGCCGCGCGCGTCTTGGCCTTGGAACTCCACCGCGCCCTCTTTTTGAGCATTGAGGGCGCGGCGCTCTTGGCCGCGTTAGGCGCGGGCCTCGCCGCCGGGGCCACGCACGCCTTCGCGCTGCCGGCGCTCGCGCTGCTGCCCCTGCTCCTGCCTGCCGTCGATCTCCTGGCCGGCGATTTCATCCCCTGGCGCGGCCCCGTCCTGTTGGGCGGCGGGCTGGCGCTCGCGATAGCCAACCT
>CAYXVS010000067.1:10595-13397 GCA_964468735.1 uncultured Anaerolineales bacterium
ACTGCTGCCGCTCCTCATCTATCTGCCGGATATTTCGCCCTACGTAGGGCGGGCCGACACGTTTGAATTCCAGGTCGTCGCGCCGCGCTTGGGCATCGCGCATCCCAGCGGCTACCCGCTCTACATCTTGGTCGGCAAACTCTTCTCCCTGCTGCCGCTCGGCTCCGTGGCGTGGCGCGTCAACCTCTCCTCGGCCGTCTGCGCGGCCTTAGCAGCGTGCGTGCTCTACCGCACACTATCGCGCCTTGATAGCGATAGCGACGAATCTAAGGCATCCCTCGCGCCGCTCCTTGCCGCCCTGACGTTGGCCTTCTCCCCCACCCTCTGGGCGCGCGCCATCGAGGCGGAGGTCTACGCGCTGAACGCGCTGTTAGTCGCGCTGGGGCTGTGGCTGGCGACGCAGTGGGCCGTCAACAGGTGGAACGCCGCGCGCGCCCTCCCCACCTTCGGCCTCCTAGTCGGCGTGGGGATGGCCTCCCACCTGACGTTGGGCGCGCTGGGCCTCGTGGCCCTGCCGCTGCTCCTCACCGCCAAGCCGCGCCCACGACCGCGCACGTTGCTCGCGGCGGCGAGCCTGGGCCTGCTGGGATTAGCGATCTACCTCTACATCCCGCTGCGTTGGCCGGCCATCAACGGCGCGTGGATGACGCCCGCGCACTTCCTGCGCTTCGTCGCCAACGCGGAATCGGGCGGCGCGCTGCGCCCGTTGGCTTTCTGGCGCGATCCCGCGCGCTGGGCCTTGGTCGGCGAACGGCTGTTGACCCAGGTCAGTTGGCCGGGGCTGATGTTAGCCGTCATCGGCCTGCTGACGTTAGCGCGCCGCCGCTGGCCGCTGGCCCTGGGGAGTGCGCTCGCCTTCGCCGCGTGGGTCTGGTTCAACCTCAGCTTCTACGTCGCCGATCCCGACTATTCAGCCTTCCTCATCCCCGCGCACGTCGTCCTCATCTTCTGGATGGGCGCCGGCATCGAGAGCCTGCTGGCCCGCCTCGCGCGGTTTGAGTCGTCGCCAAGGACGAAGAACGTTTCACGCTTCATCTTGCTCCCTTTGTTCGCCCTGCTGCCCCTCTCCCGCCTGTGGATCACCGGCCCGACGTTGGACGCCATCAGCCACGGGCGCGCGGACGAAGCGTGGGGCCGCTACGCCCTGCGTCAGCCTTTGGCCGAGGGCGCCGCGATCTTGGCCGACAGCGAGAAATTCCCGCCGCTCTACTATCTCCAACAGATCGCGGGCCTACGCCCGGATCTGGAGCTGGTCACGCTCTTCAACGAGGCCCAATATCGGGCGGATATGGAAGCGAGGTTAGCAGCGGGCCAGCGCGTCTATCTGGCGCGCTATCTGCCGGGGCTGGATGGATACGGCGGCGTAAGCTCCGTCGGGCCGCTGGTGGAGGTCGCGCCACGGCCAATTGCGTCCCCGGCGGCTGCGGATGTGGGGCCGCTTTTCGGCGCGGCGCTGCGGCTGCGCGATCACGCCTTAGAGGCCGATCCAGAGGGCCGCGCGCTGCATCACCTCACGCTGACGTGGGAGGCGACAGCCGCGCCCGATGCGGATCTGACCATTCGATTGCGATTGCGCGAGAGACGCGGCGACGAGATCGCGTGGGAGCGCGAGGCGACGCGGCCCGTCAACGGCTACACCACCACCGGGGCCTGGCGCGCGGGCCAGGTCGTGCGCGATTATCACGCCTTAGAGTGGCCCGCGTGGCTTCCCGCCGGCGAGTACGACCTGGAGATCGCCGTCGCCCCGCGCTTCGCCGAGGCGGAGGCCGCCGCGTGGCACACACTGGCGCGCGTCGCCGCGCCCGCGCAACCCGCCGCTGATCTTCCCCGCCGCGTAGGCGCACATTTTACCCCCCTCCAATCCCCCCCCGGCGGGAGGGGAGGTTCCATCTGGCTGGAGAGCGCCGACGCGCCCGGCGAGGTCTGGGCCGAGGCCCCGCTCGCCATCGATCTGACCTGGCGCGGCGACGCGGCCACGTCGGGACGGCCCTCGCTCACCTGGCAGCCGCAGGAACACGCGCGCTGGTTCCCGCCGGTGATGTTAGAAGCGCGGGGCCAAACTCAATCCACATCCGCCGTCGACGCCGCCGCCTGGACACGCCGCTATGAGATCGCAGCGCCCTTCCTGCCCGGACGCTACCGGCTCTACATCGCCTGGCACGACGAGACCGGCTCACCCGCCCCGGCGCGCTGCGCCTGGCTCGGCGCTCAGGAGACGATGTGCCTGCTGGCGGAGGTCAACGTGGGGCCATCGAACGCGGGGCTGGCGAACTTCGATCAGCGCATCCTGCTGGTGAACGCGGAGGTGGACGCAAGCGCCGTGCCCGCCGGGGGCCAACTGGCCGTCGATCTGCGCTGGCGGGCGCTGCGCGAGATGGCGCACGACTACACCGTCTTCGTCCAGGTCATCGGCCCGGATGGCCAGCTCTACGGCCAGGTCGATAGCTGGCCGGTGCAGGGGACCTCCCCCACCAGCCAGTGGCGCGTCGGCGAGGAGATCGACGACCGCTACCGCTTCTACGTCGCGCCGGACGCGCTGTCCGGCGAGCATCAGGTCATCGTGGGCTGGTATCGGTTGGCGGATATGCATCGCCTGCCCGTGCGCAATCAGGCCGGACAGATCATCGGGGATTTCTACACCGTCGGGACATTTGAGATACCAGAATCGTAGGGGCGAGGCAATTCCAATATCACCCTATACCGAGGATAAGCCTTGAACTCTCAAGAAACCTGATCCAAGTAAGCCAACTGAGAATTGCCTCACCCCAACCAAAGGAGACCCCAAATGAACCCACAAAAGCA
>CAYXVS010000068.1:0-8116 GCA_964468735.1 uncultured Anaerolineales bacterium
AACATTGGGGATGACATCGCTAGCACATCCAATCGCACGTCGGAGATCATTTAGCATAATCAATTACCCCTAATTCCTTCAGCCAAAACCTCGTCTGCATCCTGGAGAGCCACTGAACGAGTCCAAAAACGTTTTTCATTTGGTTTCACTATATGCAGTGTATTTCTCCCATAAAGCTTCACATTTCGTCTAAAATATATATTCTCGGTATATTTTACCTGAGTTTCCTGACTAAGCTCTCTTAAAACTTCTTGGAGTCGATCAGGAGCTTGCCTCTCTTCAATAACTCCGACGTTCTGCGACTCTACAAAGTGAACAGATACCAAACGAAGAGGAGCCTTACCTGTGTATACCTCTGCCGATGCTCTCAAATTACCAAACTGAAGAATACTATTGACCGCCTGACAGAATGTACCAGCGTAAGAACCAAGAACATCAAAACTTACCGGATCATAAGCCTTTGATGTATCTCCATTACTGAAGAACCCTATGACATATTCCAGGACATCATCAACCAGTATACGTTCATGATCTGATAAGCCTAGTACATCATAGATAATGCCATTAGTTTCATTTTGCAATGCAAGAACCTCTGGATCTGTCTCTGATTTCCCAGCAAAGACTAAATTCTGAATCTCTTCGGTCTTTGCAGCCAAGGCTTCCAGGGTATCTTTGGACATACAAGACACAACATCCGGCAGATCAGAAATCTTTGTCTTACTTATTCTGGGCCTTTCAATGCCCCACTGAGCAGCAGTTAAAAACAAAAAATACGCCGCAAATGATGAATTGAAATAAGCAGTCAGAGCCTTCAAGAGCAATTCCCCACCGTCACTTTTAGCAATACCATAGATTGCGTCCTTAAAAGCACAATCGAAGTCGGCAAAAACAGCACATAGCTTCCCCTTCGAAGGGCCTCTCTTGAGCAGAATATGTGGAGCGTAATAGATTTCTTCATGTGGCCCTATCCTATCAAAATTTTTCTCACCGATTATCTCCAATTCATCCTTATCCAACCAATATCTTCCCACGCACTCGGTTGGAATCAAGGGGAGCTTAGCTAATTCTTCGCTCTCTTTATCTCCTTCACCAGGTTTCTGTAACCCTCGCGTCCAGTACCAACCTTTTTCCTTATCATTGAGGTACTCAAGAGTTTTACCTCTTCGAAGCCTTTGTATCAGTTCGAAATCGCGTTGTGTTGCCCATAGAGCCACTTTCCAGATTATGTCCGAAGTTGCACATTTTTCTCTAGGTAAGAATTGAATTTCGGAGGAATCAACTATGATTCCCGGCAAGACCCTATCAGATGCTTTGGGTTTTGGTGTACAATACAGAACAGTTGACCTTAGTTGATCAGGCATTTTTGGAGAATAAATGAAAATACTAGCAGACCACGCGGCCGAAGGAAAGACATTTTCCAAAGCGGAGAGATTTATAACGGCTTCAACGTCATTCTGAGTAAAAAGCTTGCGCCGGAAATTTCGGTCATTTTTCTCAACATTAACCAATGTCTTACTTGGTGCCATTAATGCAATTTTTCCCTCAGTAGTAAAATCTCGCACTCTCCATAGAAAAGCTTGGGCCATTTCCTGAGCAAAATCTCTCTGACGACAATAATCGGCTATATGTTCTGGAAGTCCATCTCGTTTCCAGGGAGGGTTACCTACAATGATGTCATAATCAACTTCTTCAAAAGGTACAATAGATTCCGTTTTTTCATTGGCTATTGGGATTGTGTCCATTGGAAAAAGGTTTTTACCACCACCCGCCGGATTATCTGGCTTGTAAACCAAGTGAGGGAATTTAAATCCTTCCCATATCTCTTTGGTCTCAACGTAGTCTGAAAGAGCCAAATACAAACTAAACGCTGCCACTCCTATAGCATCAGAACTAAGATCTACCCCATAGATATATTTTTTTAAGATGGTTATCAATTCTTGAGAGGGTATCTTTTCCTTGCCAAAGCTTGATTTCCAACGCTCCACAAGCCGTCTGAAAGCCTCCACTAAGAAAACACCGGAACCACAAGCTGGATCAAGAATCTTCAGCCGCCAAGTGTTATCTTTATCACTCGGCCATGGTAACACTTCATTTAGAATAAATTCCACTAAAGGATGGGGAGTATAATAAGCGCCAATTTCTGATACCCGATTCTGTCCCTCTTCTTTATGAAGGAATTCCTCATATATAGAACTTATTAATTCGATAGGTATAATACTAAAATCCCATGGACGCCAGAGTGCCCTCTGGCCTGTTGATAGGTCAGTTCCTTTGAACAAGTTACGTATAATTCCAAGATGAGGCTTGCTAACTGTCTTTCGCTCTTGAGGAGCTACAGGAAAAAGATCGCCATTGAACTTGCTCTCCAACTGCTCAAAAAGTTTGTAAGTTGCCTCATAGTCTCCTAGTATATCAAGGTAGCTTGCAGCATCGCCCAGAAATCGAGCATAGTATTTATCTTTAAGTATATTTCGATCCTCAAGATACATTATAAAAATAGAACGCCCTAGCAATCTGTGGATGGTTGGATAATCTAAACCTTCACCCTCAGCATATAACTTATCCCGCGCCACACGGAGGTTCTCAAGCAACCGGTAATCAACCCTTCGATTAGTATGAAAGTGCCGTCCTTCTTGCAACTCCCAAAAGACACCAGAATCAATCTGAGGCTTCGAGAAGCTTTCGAATTCTTTTAGTATTCTCGTCGCTATCTGGAAATGATTGATAAGCCGATCTTCACTATCTAGTTCATCGCATTTTTCTGGGCTGGCAGGAATTTGAAAACAGTCGTATATTCGCAACGTCCCCGGCGTAATCACGTAAAGAAGAGGGGTTCGGTTCTGGTTCCAAATCTTCTTATGAAGAGATTTAATCTCATCTTCGTCGAATTCTGTCATTCGCTTGAAATAGATGACAGGAACATCTCCTGAGAAATAAAGTGCATCAAAATCTACTATCAAGCGTTTGGCTTCAGAGAAAAGGTGCCTCTGCAGGGGAGAACTTACTTGATCAAAATTCTCTACGAGACCTTCCTCATACTCAAGATCTTCACAAATTTGCTTATAAGTTGTTATAACATCCATACGATAGCCCCCTCGATGATTCGTGGCTATTCTAATAAATTGAATAGAAGAATTAGAAATGTGTACTCAGTTTAGCACAAAGGTTCTATTGCGTCAAGAACTTTAATTAGCTTAAACAAGATCCTACCATAAATCACCAAAAACCTATAAAAACAACCCATCTCCAACTTACGTAACCAATATCTTATGTCAGTGATGAAAATACCCAAGAAATGAGGAGCAACCTCGTGTGAACTATACTATAAACAGAAGGGCTGTACAAAACATAGTCGAATTCCTAGATTTTTTTCGGATAAATATGACGCATATTGTCAGGTATCTAGGGTATACTTAAGAACGGTTAAGAACATTTGTGCTATAATTGAACAGTGAGAAAGATGATTCTCAACGCAAAGGTGCAAGGACGCAAAGTTTTAGACTTTTTGACGCTCGACTTCGCACAACTTTCAACTCGCAACTTATAACTTTCAACTGATTTTTAGAAGGAGCGTAATTTTAATGCAACCGAATGAAATTTATATCCGGGGCGCCAAGGAACACAATCTCCAGAACATCGATGTGACCCTGCCGCGCTTCAAGTTCATCGTGATCACGGGCGTCTCCGGCAGCGGGAAGTCCTCGCTGGCGCTCGACACGCTCTACGCCGAGGGCCAGCGTCGCTACGTCGAATCGCTCTCCTCCTACGCGCGCCAGTTCATCGGCCAGATGGAGAAGCCCAAGGTCGATCACATCACGGGCCTCAGCCCCGCCATCGCCATCGAGCAGAAGACGGTGAGCAAGAACCCGCGCTCGACGGTGGGCACGGTGACCGAGATCTACGACTATCTGCGCGTGCTCTTCGCGCGCGTGGGCACGCCCCACTGCCCCGAATGCGGGCGCGAGGTGCACGCCCAGTCGGCGCAGGAGATTGTGGAGCAGGTGGCCGCGCTCCCGGCGGGGACGCGATTCCAACTGCTGGCGCCGCTGGCGCGCAATCGCAAGGGCGCGTTCCAAGAGACCTTCGCCCAGGCCCGCGCCGATGGCTTCCTGCGCGTGCGCGTCGATGGCGAGGCGCGCACCTTAGAGGGCGAGGAGATCGTGCTGGATAAGCACAAGAAGCACGACATCGCGCTGGTGGTGGATCGGCTGATCGCGCCCGCGCCCGACGAGGCGCGCGACGGCTACCTCACCCGGCTCACGGACTCCATCGAGACGGCGCTGGAGGCAAGCGACGGGCTGCTCATCGTCAATCAAGTGGATCAGGGCGAGCAGGGCAACGACGAAGATTGGCTGCTTTCGGAGCAGCACGCCTGCCCCGTGTGCAACATCAGCTTCCCGGAGCTGACGCCGCAGATGTTCAGCTTTAACTCGCCGATGGGGATGTGCCCGGAGTGCAACGGCCTGGGCACGCGCATCGAGTTCGATCCCGACCGCTTCGTCGATCCCGACCGCAGCCTGAACGAGGGCGGCGTGCTCACCCACGGCGAGCTGCGCAAGAAGAAGTCCACCGGGACGTACCACGTTATGAAGCAGATTGTGGAGAAGTTCGGCCATGATCTGGACACCCCCTGGCGTGAACTCTCCCAGGCCTGCCAGGACGCCATCCTCTACGGCGGGATCGAGGTGAAATGGGAATCGGAGAGTGAGCGAGGCGAATGGAAGGGCGCCTGGGATTTTGAGGGGACGCTCAACACCACCCGCCGACGCTACAAGCAGACGAAATCGGATCAGATGCGGCGCTGGTATCGGACCTTTATGAGCCAGCAGCCGTGCACGACGTGCCACGGCGAGCGCCTGCGCCCCGAAAGCGCGGCGGTGACGTTGGGCGGGCGGACGATCATCCAGGTGACGGCGATGAACATCGAGGAGGCGCTGGCGTGGGTGCAGGGCCTGCACATCGACGCGACGGCGGAGCGGGCGAACGGCAAGCTCACGGCGGAACAACTGGAGATCGGCGAGGAGGTGATGCAGGAGATCGAAGGGCGGCTCCAATTCCTGCTGAACGTGGGCCTGCACTACCTCACGCTCAATCGCCCGGCGCCGACGCTCTCCGGCGGCGAGGGGCAGCGCATCCGGCTGGCGAGCCAGATCGGCTGCGGGCTGGTGGGCGTGCTCTACGTCCTGGACGAGCCGAGCATCGGCCTGCACGCGCGCGATAATCGCCGCCTGCTGGACACGCTGGAGCAGTTGCGCGATATGGGCAACACCGTCGTCGTGATCGAGCACGACGAGGAGACGATGCGCACCGCCGATTGGCTCGTCGATCTGGGGCCGGGCGCCGGGATCAACGGCGGGCGGTTGGTGGCGGCGGGCACGCCGGAGGCCGTCGAGCAGCACCCGGCATCATTAACCGGGCGCTATCTCCGGCGGGATCTGGAGGTCTCCTCGCCCAACGGCCAACGGCGTCCCCCATCGTCGAGCGATGGCAAATGGCTGGGCATCGTCGGGGCCAGGCAGCACAACCTCAAGGATCTGACCGTGCGCTTCCCGCTGGGGCTGTTCACGTGCGTGACCGGCGTCTCCGGCAGCGGGAAGTCGTCGCTGGTGGCGCAGACGCTTCATCCGGCGCTGGCGGCGGAGTTGCACAACGCCACGGAGTCGGCGGGCGCGCACGACCGCATCGAGGGACTACAGCACATCGATAAGGTGATCAGCATCACGCAGGACCCCATCGGGCGGACGCCGCGCTCGAACCCGGCGACCTACGCCAAGGTGATGACGCCCATCCGCAACCTCTTCGCGCAGACGCCGGAGGCCAAGATGCGCGGCTACGACAAGGGCCGCTTCAGCTTCAACGTCAAGGGCGGGCGCTGCGAGGCGTGCAAGGGCTACGGGCGCAAAAAGGTGGAGATGCACTTCCTGCCCGATGTCTGGGTGACGTGCAACGTCTGCAAGGGCCAGCGCTTCAATCGCGAGACGCTCCAGATTTGCTACGGCCGGCAACACACTGCCGGAGGCAAGAACATCGCCGACGTGTTGGATATGGATGTGGACGAGGCGTTGATCTTCTTCGCGAACATCCCCAAGATCCAGCGCATCTTGCAGACGCTCTCGGACGTGGGGCTGGGCTACATCAAGCTAGGGCAGAGCGCGCCGACGCTCTCCGGCGGGGAGGCGCAGCGCGTCAAGCTGGCCAAGGAGCTGGCCCGCGTCTCGACGGGCGACACGGTCTACATCCTAGATGAACCGACCACGGGCCTACACTTCGCCGACATCCAGAAGCTGTTAGATGTGCTCCACCGCCTGACCGACGCGGGCAACAGCGTCATCGTCATCGAGCACAACCTGGACGTGATCAAGACGGCGGATTGGATCGTCGATCTGGGGCCGGAGGGCGGCGATAAAGGCGGCTACATCGTGGCGGAAGGATCGCCGGAGGAGGTAGCGCAAGTAGAAAGCAGTTACACAGGCCGATTTTTACAGAAGATGCTGTAAAAGCGTAGAGCGGATTGGTAATCCGCTTGGTCGGAATACCATTCCGACCCACGTTACTACATTTCATTCAAATCATTCAAACTAAGGAGGAAACGATGTCTCACAAATGCGAACTAAAAGAACAATCGCCCCAAGCGACGGTCGGCATCCGCACGCGAACCCCCGTCCAAGATCTATCCAAGGTGCTGGGCGAGGCCTACGGGCAGATTATGCAATATCTGGGCGAGAAGGGCGTCTATCCCGCCGGGCCGCCGTTTGTGGCCTACTACAACGATGATATGCAGGACCTGGACATCGAGGTGGGATTCCCCGTCGCCGAGGAATTGCCCGGTGAGGGGGACATCCAGGCCGGGGAGATTCCAGGCGGGAAGATGGCCGCCTGCTTCTACACCGGCCCCTACGAGGAGTTCGAGGCGCCGTACACGGCCCTCACCCAGTGGGTCCAAGAGCACGACTACGAGACGACCGGCGTATCCTACGAGATGTACCTGAACGATCCGCAGGACACCCCGCCGGAGGAATTACAGACGCTGATTATGTTCCCGCTCAAATAAAATTTTCGCACAGCAGGGGCACAGAGATCTGGAGAGTTCTCTGTGCCCCCTCATACCCAAAGACATTGTTATCGGAGGTAAGAATGAACGAAGTACGGCCTTATGAACATTTTCCAACGTGGCTCGTGGTCGATCTACGCCATTGGCGCCTACATCCTGGCCAGGCTGTGGATCTGGCTGCTCGCGCCCTACCTGCTTTACGTCCTGTGGCTCGAGATTCGACTGCTTAGGACAGCATGTGTGGACTGCGCTTATTACGGCAAAGCCTGCGCGTTTGGCAAGGGCAAACTCTGCGCGATGGCATTCGAGCGGGGCGATCCCCAGCAGTTTGCCGAGCACGAAATCTCCTGGGCGGAGATGCTCCCCGATCTCCTCGTCTCGATCCTACCGCTGATCGGCGGCGTCGCGCTGCTGGTGCGGGATGGCTGGGACTGGCTGATCGCCGCGCTGTTGGCCGTGCTATTTTTCCTGGCCTTCGTCGGCACGGGGCTTGTCAGAGGATCGCTCGCCTGCACGCACTGCAAACAACGGGAGATCGGCTGCGCCGGATACGGCTCGGTCATCGCGAAGAGGCTGACCAATTCGGCGGCCTCCTCGCCCACGATGACCAACATCCCCGGCGTCTCCCAGTGGAAGGTGTCGCCATCCTGCCAACCGTCGACCGTAGCATAGACGCTGGTCGTGCCATTGGCCGCCACCTGGAAAGGAATCAATTGCTCCTCGCCCGGCGAAAGCACCGCAACGTAGCTGCCCGTCCCGTAGACGCTGATACTATAGGCGTCTAAAGAATTCAAGCGCACGTCCAAGCCCGTCAGCGGCTCCGTGCCGATGTTCTTCAAGCGCAACGTCAGCCACCGCATCCCCGCCGGGACGCTCTTGGGTTTGATCTCATACTCAAGTGGAAATCTCGTTGCCATCTGTCGGCCCTCCTTGTTAACTCACCCTTTACCATCCTTCCTTGCACATTTAAGTATATCAAGCCAGAGAACGCGCTATCGCTGACGTGTGTTGGCCCATCCGCTTGCGCGAGTGGGCCGGTCGCTGGACGACAGACGATATACTGAT
>CAYXVS010000068.1:8216-13313 GCA_964468735.1 uncultured Anaerolineales bacterium
GGCCCATCCGCTTGCGCGAGTGGGCCGGTCGCTGGACGACAGACGATATACTGATCGCAACGTGATGTTACATCTGATCCACCTGCTGCACATACGCCTCGATATCGAATTTGCGCTCCAGGCCGCCGGCGCTCATGTAGCGCACCTTGCCGTAGACCGCGCGCTCCTTCCAGGCGCGGTCGTGCTTGCCGAAGCACCACGCCACGCCCGCGTAGCCGTTGGGATCGCGCCCGTCGAGTTCGTAGCGATTGTTGAGCGTCAGCGCGATGCGAAACGCCTCCGCCGGGTTGGGCGTCCACTCCAGGATTTTCTTGCCCCAGTACATCCGCATATAGCCGTGCATCTTGCCCGTGCGCACCATCTGGAGCTGCGCGGCATTCCAGTAGGGATCGTGCGTGCGCGCCCCCTCGAACGCCGCGAGGTCGTAGACGTAGGTGCGCGGATCGTCCGCGTGCTCGGCCAGGGTCTCGCTGGCCCAATCCGGCAGGCACGCCAACGAGTCGTAATCGGGATCGAAATGGCAGAAGTTCATGCTCAGTTCGCGGCGGACGATGAGTTCCTCTAAATAAGCCTCGCGATTTTCGGCAGCGACGTCCTCGGCCGCCCGGATCTGCAAAGCGATGTAGAGCGGCGAGATTTGCCCGAAGTGCAGGTAGGGGCTGAGGTGCGAGAGGTAATCCTCGCTGGGCGCGTTGCGATCCTCGGCGTAATGCGCCAGTTTGTGCGCGATGAAGTCCGCCAGTCGCTGTCGCGCGCGCGACGGGCCGCCCCGAAAGGTCGTGACGCGCTCGGCGCTGGCATCTGCCCCGATGTGCGCGAGGAGGTCGCCGATGTCGCTTAGGTCGGCCTCCGCGCCCTGGATTTGATCCTCAACATCAAGATCGAGGCTGGCGCGCGCGACGGGCGTCGCTTCCAACGGGATGAGGAACGCCTCCAGATGGCGGTGCAGTTTGCGGCGGAGCGTGTAGGCGGCGTACTCCTCCTTATCAGAAGCCGTCTCGATGGGCACGACGACATCGCTCTCCACCTGGACAAGCTGCGTTGCCAAAGCGCGCGCTGCCTCGTCGCGCCATTCGCGCTCGATGCGCAGGTAGCCGCGATCGGTCACGACGAGCGCCGCATCGGCGGCCAACATCTCGACGGCCTCGACCGGCGGGCGGCGGAGTACGAGCAATCGAATGCCCCGCTCGCGGAGCGCCTGTTGCGTCTCGCGCAGGCCCTCGAGCATAAAGGCATAGGCGCGCCGCGTGGCCTCCGGGAAGTTCGGCGTCAGCCCAAAGACGGCTACAACCGGCGCCTGGCGCGCGTTCGCCTCGCGGATGGCATATTCCAGCGCGTGATTATACGTCGCCCGCTGCGCGTGTTGCATCCAGTAGAGAACGTAATCGCCGCTGCGGGGCGCGGCATCGTTGAGCACTTGGACGCGCTCGGTGTGAATCATTGTGGGTTCCTCCCTTAAAAAGTCAGCAGATGGAGCGGATAAAAATCACGGCTAAGGTATTCTCGATCGCCAGAAAAAATCTTTGCGCCCTTGCGACTTTGCGTTAAATTGTCCCCCTTCTTTCAGAAGAGTCATTTGTAGAGACGCAAGATTTTGCGTCTCTACTCCCATTCGATGGTGGCCGGCGGTTTGCTGCTGATGTCGTAGACGACGCGGTTGACGCCCGGCACTTCGTTGACGATCCGGTTGGCGACCTGGGCCAGCAGCGGATAGGGCAGGCGCGTCCAATCCGCCGTCATAAAATCCTCGGTGCTGACGGCGCGCAGCGCGACGACGTGGGCGTAGGTGCGCCCGTCGCCCATCACGCCGACGCTCCGCACGGGCAGCAGCACGGCGAAGGCCTGCGAGGTCTCTCGATAGCGGCCCGCGTCCCACAGCGCCGCCATAAAAATCGCATCGGCGGCCTGGAGCGTGGCGACGCGCTGGGGCGTGACTTCGCCCAAAATGCGCACGGCCAATCCCGGCCCGGGGAAAGGGTGGCGCCAGATGAGCTTCTCCGGCAGGCCGAGCGCCAGCCCAACCTCGCGCACCTCGTCCTTGAAGAGATCGCGCAGCGGCTCCACCAGCGAGAGCGCCATATCCTCCGGCAGCCCGCCCACGTTGTGATGCGATTTGATGCGCCGGGCGTGATCATTGCCCGCGCTTTCGATCACGTCGGGGTAGATGGTGCCCTGGGCCAGGAATTGCGCCTTTCCCAGGTGTTGGGACTCTTCCTCGAAGACGCGGATGAACTGCTCGCCGATGATGCGCCGCTTGGCCTCGGGATCGGTGACGCCGGCCAACGCATCGCAGAAGCGATCCGCCGCATCGACCAGCACCAGGCGGATGCCCAGCGCGGCGCGGAAGGTCGCCTCGACCTGCGCGGCCTCGTCGCGGCGGAGCAGGCCGGTATCGACGAAGATGCAGGTGAGTTGATCGCCCACGGCGCGATGCACGAGCGCCGCAGTCACGGCGCTATCCACGCCGCCGCTCAGGCCGCAGATCACGCCCGCGTCGCCGACCTGCGCGCGGATCTTCGCCACCGCCGACTCGATGAAGGCGGCGGGCGTCCACGCGCCCTCGCAGCCGCAGAGATCGAAGAGGAAATGGCGCAGGATGTCCATCCCGCGCGGGGTGTGTTGCACCTCCGGGTGGAACTGCAGGCCATAGATGCAGCGCTTTGGATCGCCCATCGCGGCCAGGACGCCGTTCTCGCTGCGCGCCAGCGGCTCGAAGTTCGGCGGAAGCGCGGTCACGCGGTCGCCGTGGCTCATCCACACGTCCAGCGCGGCGGGCAACTCCGCGAAGAGCGGCGATGCTGGCGCCGAGACGGTGATCCGCGCGGGGCCGTACTCCCGCTCATCGCCGGGCGCGACCTCGCCGCCTAAGGTGTGGGCCAGCACTTGCATCCCGTAGCAGATGCCCAGCACGGGCACATCCAGCGCGAGCAGGCCGTCGGGCAGGGTTGGCGCGTCGGGCGCGGTGACGCTCGCCGGCCCGCCGGAGAGGATGACGCCGCGTAGCTGACGCGCGCGCAGCCGGTCGGGATCGACATCCCAGGGGAGGATGTCGGCGTGGACGTGCAGTTCGCGCACGCGCCGCGCGATGAGTTGGGTGTACTGCGAGCCGTAATCTAGGACTACGATGGTTTCTTCGGGGGTCATAACAATCTCCTATCCATACACCTGGGAAACCCTTGCGAAGGTTAGGCGGAAGCCTTCCAAACCGAGTCATCTTGTTGAAGAGACTGAACTTCGATCACCGAAATCCTTGTGTAACCTTCGCAAGGTTAGACTCAGTTGCCAGCAAAGACAATCACGCCGTCGTCGCGCAGCTCTTCGATGACGACCAGCGAGTGGATGGGGACGTTGAGATGCGCCAGCTCCTCGCGTCCGCCCTCGAAGGATTTCTCCACGAGGAAGCCGAGGCCAACTAACGTGGCGCCGGCCTCCTCCACGATGCGGCTCATCGCCAAGATCGTCTGCCCGGTGGCTAAGAAGTCATCGATAATCAGGACGCGGTCGTCGGGGCTGATGAATTCGGGCGAGACCATCAGCGAGACGTCGTGGCCCTTGGTGTGCGAGGGCGCGAACTCCACGAAGACCGGCTCCTGCATCGTCACCGGCTTGTGCTTGCGCGCGTAGACCAGCGGCAGGCCCATCGCGTAGGCGGCGGCCATCGCGGGCATGATGCCGGAGACCTCGGCGGTGAGGATGCGCGTCGGCGCCGTCGCGGCGAAGACGCGCGCGAATTCGGCGCCCGCCTCCAACATCAGCGCGGCATCCACCTGATGGTTGATCACGCTATCGATTTTGAGGATGCCATTGCCCAAATTCTGCCCTTCTTCACGAATGCGTTGTTTTAAGTTCTTCATCATAAGCTCCTTCTCTACGGCTAAAAATAACTCTGTCGGATGATGTAAGGGTGTTTTCTTTGGTTTTACACAATGAGGAAGAGGCGTATTGCGTAAAACGCAGGGGAATCTTGAATTTATCCTAGCACAACCTGGCGATAAGACAACTCCCCGGCGCGGATCAAATCAAGATCATCGCCGGGGAGGTTCTCTGTGGATGTTTCGCTTGGCTCACAAGAGAGATAATCTACTCTCCCTACCACATCTCATCTTCGTCTATCGAACCCATCACAAGGATTTCCTCGCCATCCTCGGTGCGGATGCGCCGGCCTACGTTTTGCTCGAAGTTCGTAATCTGTTCGGGGTTCTCTCCGTGACGCGCCAAGTACTCGAAGTCCTCCATCGTGAACTCCGGGGTCTCCGGCCCATCAGGCAAGGAGAGCACCTGGCGCTCAAACACGTCTCGCGCCCTGATCAGATCGCGGGGCAGGCGGATCTCGGCCTCGCGATTGCACTGCAGGGACGCTAGCATCACGGTCTTGGCGCGTTCGGGGCGGATGCTCTCCAATGGCATGCTTATCGAGTCCGTAAAATACTCGATCAACTTCTTGGCAGGCTGCCGAGGCGTCACAAAGATGTCTTTGACCGAGCCATCCCACGGCGGGTTGTAATCCAGCAGCACGCCCATCGCCTGAGCGCGCCGCTTTCTGGCATCGACGTACCAAAAAATGGCCAGGAACGCCTGCGATTTATCGCCAAACAACCTCTCTTCATCGTCATGATAGAGGGCGTCGAGGAATAGAGCGGGGCGACTTTTGATCTTGCGGACATCCATGCCCGTAGCTTTCAGCCAGGAGAGGGCCAACCGTCGCAGTTCAGGCCCCAGCTCCTCCCTGGCCATCTGCTTCAAGGTGTCATCGTAGCCGCTCGCGGCCAGCCAGCCTGGAATTACCTCATCCAGACGGGATTGCACCGCTTCTGAGGCAGCTTTATAGGCGCGGAGCATCGTCTTGACAAACAGCTCCGGCGATACGTCCCGCGAGAGAACGTCCAGATCGCCCTTGATGGCGGCGTCATCCTTGTGCAACAGCGCCGCATCGGCCCAGAGGTTATCCATCCGAGGGCGCAGCATCGTCGCTGGTGGAATATTCCGGCGTCGTTTCTTCTTGCTCATTTTAGGTCAACTCCTTTTTTAGGGCTGGTATTTCTCACTGATCTGCCACTCATTATATCACGAGTTATCAACCTTGGGCGAATTTCTGCG
>CAYXVS010000069.1:0-13305 GCA_964468735.1 uncultured Anaerolineales bacterium
TTGGGTCAAAAGAAAAACCACGGGCTACCATTGCAAAGTCGCCCTTCGGCGACTAAGTTCTAACCGGCGCAGGCCGGTTTCGTAAATGTAGCCGCGAATTTATTCGCCAGGCTCGTGAACCATCCCTGGAAATTCACCAACAAACCAAGCGCACCTCAGCGCTGTGACCTCATTATCCCCCTAGACGGGGGATACGTCGTGCCCCAAAGGGGATATTTTATGGGGATAATGAGGCCTCTTGAAGCGCCAGATGGATCGACGCGCTCCCTGTTGGGGCCAGGAACCAGGTAAGGCATGCGGGAAACCTTAGTAAGGTTTGCCTCAAACCTTACTAAGAAACGATATAATCCTTACTAAGGTTTTGAGGCTTCTTAATAAGGATTCGGAAAGTATCCCGCCGCGTCCCTCGCCAAGGATTGAAAGGCCCGGCGACTGAAGTCGCGGCAACTAATGAAGGTGTTTGGCTTAGGCCGTTCCAAGAAAATAAACCTCCCAAAAACGACCAATTTCCTGAGGAAAAAGTATCAGGTTTGGGAGATTTTAATTTCTGGAACTACCTTAGACCTGACAGGTTTTCGAAAACCTGTCAGGTCTGGGCGGTGATATTACTCGCGTAACAGTTTAGTCTTACGAGCAACGCTCCAAGCCCTCGGGGACGAGGGCGTCTGAGCAGATCGAAGGTGCTTTGTAAACGTCCCCGGGGACGGGGACTGAGAGCTTTTTTTGAAGTTCCGGGAACATCCATTCACGTAACTAAACAAATACTTACTCGCTACGCCCCGGTAACCTACGACTTCAGTCGCCCGGCTGTTCTGATAAAAAATACCCCCCTGAGATCCCCCCATCGGGGCATGACGACGAGCCTATCTACCTTTATATTGAAAATCGAAGCTGGGTCTTTTGGATTTTGCCGGACATCCCCCTAAGCCGCCCTAAAAGCAGCGCAGATGTGCGCGTTTGTGGGGATCCCAGACCTTTTTACGTCGTTACTAGGTTGCGGGAGGGGGGCGCAATAGCGCTTGGCAATTGCACCCGGCGAATTCCTGAAGAACCAGGAAAAATAAGGCAATGGTTAATTTTCGTAATCAGAGACGGTGATTTGATGAATAAAATTAAATCAAACCTTAAAAATCTTTGCGACTTTGCGTCTTGACGTGAGATAGTCCCCCTTCTTTCAGGAGAGTCAACCTTTTGTCAGTATAGTTCAGATTGGCCTCTGCCGCAAACGTCCTTTCAGAGAGATTACCGTGACCATACCCTAGAAGCGAGAAGAGGCGCAGCCGATGGCCACACCTCTTTTAGCGAGTCCAAGTTGATCAGACGTCACGCTGTTTTCGCCCCGCAGGATTCACGAATGATCAGCTCTGTGGGAAGGACAATGGACGCGGGTTCCCGATCCTTGAATTGCTGGTGCATCATCAACACCTGCAGGGCGTAGGTTGCCATGCGCCGCTTCGGCACATCCACCGTCGTGAGGCTGGGCCGAACCATCTCTGAGAGGCTGATATTATCGATGGACACGATGGCCATGTCCTGAGGCACCTCGATGCCATGATCGTGCAAGGCGGCGATCGCGCTGATGGCGCTCTCGTCGTTGGCGGCAAAGATCGCCGTGGGGCGCGGCTGCATTTGCAGGATCTCGACCGTCAGTTGATAGGCGGACGACAATACATGGGACGGGTCGGTGGGGTAAACTAAATCTTCGTCATAGGACACATTGTGATCCTGGAGGGTTCGCATGTACCCCGTCAAACGCTCATCTTGAATCGCGAGGAAGGCGATACGCTGGTGTCCCAGATTGATCAGATGCTCGACGGCTTGGCGCGCCGCTGTCGCCCGATCAAAGATCACCGTTGGCCAATCCGTGGCAGGCTCCTCCAGACAAACGACATTGTCAATTCGCTCCGCAATCTTGTCGAGGATGACCTGATAATCGGGGATGGCGGTAATCATGGCGGGGAGGATCAAGATCAAAGAGGAGATCTCATCTCTGTGAATGTTTTTATTGAAGAAGACGGGATCGGTCAACGCATCGAAGAAGCTGAAGAAGCGCACCTCCTGCCCCAGACGATGGGCCTCATCGAAGAGACCCGCCAAAATGGTGTTGTAATAGGGCCGTTCCAGAACGTTGAAGCTTTGACCGCCCGCTATAATTCCCAGGGACTCCTTGGCCGACGATTCACCAAGTTTTAGGCGTTGGGCGTATTTGTTCGGTCGATAGTCTAATTCCTCAATGGCCGCCAGCACGCGCTCTCGCGTCTCAGGCGCCACGTCGCGCGGACCATCGTTGATGACATAGGAAACCACTCCGCGCGATACACCGGCGCGCTCCGCCACATCTTTTTGAGTTACGGTCTTCTCTTCAGGCGCCACAGTAAATATATTCCTTTTGTCACAAGCTTAATGATCCTCAGGTACAGGAACAATGTCCAACGTCACGGATGCTTCGGGCAATCCCGAGGCCTGCGCCCGAATGACCACGGCGCCAGGCTGATGACGCGCCTTCACATACAAGGCAGCCTGCCCCCCGATAAGCGGGAAGGGATTTTCGCCGATCAGATCGGCCTCCCCTTCGATCTCGAAGGTCACCACCTTGGTGGCATACGACAAGGGGTTGCCAAACTCATCGGTGATGCGAAAGATCAGCCGGGTCATATCCGCCCCATCCGCGTAGAGTTGATCGGTGTCGGTGGCTAACGCCAGCGTGTGAGGCAGCCTGCTGCTGGCAATCCATTGCTCGGCGACCCGCTCGCCGTCGAGATAACCGACGAGTTGCAAATCGTAGAACTCGGCTTGCCCCCAGGCGCTGTATTCATCCAGCCCCCGAATTGTGAACGGCGGATGCGGCAGATGCGGATAAGTCTCGTCATCCGGCTGGAATCTTCCCACGGAGGTCTCCCCCACGATGATCTCCACCTCATCACAGTTGCTGAACACGGTCAGGGGATTGACGCCGCCTTCCGCCCGGTCGCCCATCGTCCAGTGGGTGGCCGCGCGCAGCACCACCCGTTTGGAGGGGGATTGCTGACTCTGGTACAGATAAGCGGCCCACTTCGGCAGACGGAACATGTCCATAACGCCATGGTAACAGATCCGGTCGCCCGATCCAAACTCCTTATGGGTCGCGTAGTCGAAGGCACACCAGCCGATGGCGCCCGCGATGCGGTCATCGCCCAGTTGCAGATTGTGGATTTTAGCGTGCAAGAGCGCATGGTCAATCAGGCGCTGCTCGTGATCCCAGATCTTGGTGGGGAACATGTGGCCGGCGAATTCCGTGATGAGGTAGGGCTGTTCGGTCGGCTCTAGGACGGTGTTAGAGAAATCGTTATAGGTATACACATCCTCCAAGAAAGAACTCCCCAAGAAGCAGCGCACCCCGCCCGTCTGCCGGGTTGGATCTAGCTTGTGGGCGAGCGCGTTGGTCCGAGTGTAAAATGTGTCGTTGTCCTGCGATTCGTTAATCCTGACGCCCCAGAGGATAATGGCCGGGTGATTCCGGTCGCGCTCAATCATAGCCGCCAGTTCGCTCAGGGCGATATCCCGCCATTTTTGATCCCCGATATGCTGCCAGCCGGTGATTTCTTCGAAGACCAACAGACCCACCTCATCACAGCGATCCAAAAAATGCGGGGACTGTGGATAATGGGAGGTGCGCACGACGTTGCAGGCCAGCTCATATTTGAGGATATCCGCATCCTGACGCTGCAATCGGGCTGGCGCGGCCGCTCCGATGTAAGGATAGATCTGGTGCCGATTGAGACCCAACAATCGGACGCGCTCGCCATTGAGATAGAAACCCCCATCCGGGCGGAACTCCGCCTCTCGAAAGCCAAATCGAGATGACGTGGCATCGAGAAGTTCCCCCTTCAAAGTAAGCGCGACATGGACGCTGTAAAGCGTGGGGCTATCTAAGGACCAGAGACCAACATCAGGCAGAGAGTCAAAACTCAGCCGCGTCGTCATCGCATCCAAGGGACAATGAGTGACCGCCAAGGCGTCGCCCTGCTGATCCACCAGCGTGGCTTTTAGAGCCAAACCCGCTGCGACCTGGCTTAAGCGAACATCACAGGCAAGCCGGGGATCGTTCAAGACATCTGAGGTTTGGACAAAGATATTCTCGATATGGATGGAGTTGACAATCTTCAAATGGACATCCCGATAAATGCCGCCAAAGGTCAAATAATCGACCAAGTGGCCATAGGGCGGGATATCCTCGCGCTCCCGCGAATCCACATAGACCGTGAGGGTATTCTCCCCCTCCCGCACCTCGTCGGTGATATCGACCGAGAAGGAGATATATCCTCCCAAATGCTCGCCGACCCGTTGGCCGTTCAGATAGACCGTGCAGGCCAACATCACGCCGTCGAACTCAAGAAAGACATGTTGCTCCTTATGATCGGGGGAAACATCAAATCGCCTCCGATAGGTCGAGATAAATTGGTAGTCTCGATTATCAAAATTATGATGGGGAAATACCTTGTTGGTATGGGGCAGCGTGACGGCCTCGAATAGGTCATCAGGAGCGTCCAAGCTCAACCGTTCGGGGGCAAAGAGCCAATCATCGTTAAATAGGATGCGTTTTCTCATCGGTTCATTCTTCTTTCGTGTTTTTGTGAGGGAGAGTTTCTATAAGCATCTTAGGCTTGACTTTTCCTTATAAGTTAGGTGCAACGCACTTGAGCTGAAAGACAGGTAACTCCTGATGTAGTATATACCTGGTGATAGGCCTAAAGGCGCGTTGCACCTCACCAGACTAAACGGTTACCTTTCTTCTATATTGTGGATGTTCCGATGCAACCGCTGGAGTAGCGCGTGAAACTGCACCATCTCCTCAGCGGTGAAGTCCGCGAACGCCTGGCGGGCGAAGTCCCGCCACACCTCCCCCACCGCAATTCTGACCTCCCGTCCGGCCTCGGTCAGATAGACGCGGGAGATCCGCTCGTCCGCCGGATCATCGCAGCGCTCCACAAACCCGGCCTTTTCCATTCGCTGCACCATCTTGGTAATCGTCGATGGACTGCGGTTGAGCCGCACCGCCAGCTCCGATTGCGTCATCCCCGCGTGCTCCCACAGAGCGTTTAACACAGGCGGCTGGCCATGATACAAGCCCAGCGCGTCCAACAGCCGCTGCACCCGCTGATATTTGCATCCACACACCCTGCCGATTAAATGCAGCACATCGCCGCGCTCTGGCGCTTCGGTCATAACAGTCCCCTTTCATCTAAAAAAATAAGCAATAATCAACAAGCAACAAGAATTAAGGCATTACGGAAAAAGGCGCACCTATTAGCTCAAAGCCCCCGTCTCGGGGGCGTCTGCAAAGCGAGAGAGACGTTTTTAAGCCGTCCCCGAGGACGGGGACTGGGAGCTTTTTTGAGTAGCGTGTCACTTTTGCCGTAATGCGAATTAAGACAATATCCTGCCTCTTTCGTCAGCCCACCATTCGTCGATTAATATTTTACCATAAAATAATTCGCTGGCGAACTTTTCGTTGGCGAAATTATATAGTATAATCTGGCTACTGAACACATTTCCTGAGACTAATGTTGATCAGCAGATGTAGCGACAGATGTATCCACAGATCCAGCAGATTGGGACACAAAGTATCACAAAGAAGGCACGGAGATGCACGGAGAAAGGCATTTCTCTGCGAATCTCTGTGAAAAACTCCGTGAGGCTCTGTGGAAATGGGCTTCTGACCCTATATCTGCTCCATTTGTTCATCTGCTGATCATTACGATCTGAATGGAGGATCAACTATCAATGAAATCACTTAAATTTGCGCTCAAATACACGAAACGACATACCAAAGTCCTGACCTTTACCATCGTGAGTATGTTGTTGCTCGTCGGCGTGCAGCTCTTTGCGCCGTGGATTATCAAGACGATGGTCGGAACGCTGACCGAATCGGGCGTCGGCCCCGAAGCGATGCAGCGGATCTCGCGCCTGGCGATGCTGGCGTTCGGCGTCTACTTGGCGCGCGCCGTGCTGCAATTTCTGCGCAGTTACCTCGCCCACGTCGCGGGTTGGGGCGTCGTGGCGGAGGCCCAGCGCGATATCTACGCGCACCTCCAACGCCTCTCCCTGAGCTTCTACGAGGACAAGAAGACGGGCGAGTTGATGTCCCGCGCCCTCAACGATACCCGCCTCTTCGAACAATTGATCGCCCACGCCGTCCCCGACGTCATCGTCAACATCCTCTCGCTGATCGGCGTCAGCGCGGTGCTCATCAGCTTGAACTGGCAACTGATGCTCCTGAGCTTGATCCCCGTGCCCCTGATCGTGATAGCGATGCAGGGTATTTCCAAGTACGTGCGCCCCGCCTTCCGCGCCCGCCAGGATGAGCTGGGCGAATTGAACGCCACGCTGAGCGACAACTTCTCCGGCATCCGCGAGATCAAGGCCTTCACCCGCGAGGATATCGAGATGGAGAATGTCGGCGAGCGCATCAATCGCTACCGGGATTCGCTGCTCTACGCCCTGCGGATGATGGCGCTCTTCCGCCCATTCGTGGGATTCGTCTCCTCGCTGGGCACTGTCGGCCTGATCTACTTCGGCGGCCGGCTGGCCTTGAATCAGACCCTGCCCCTGGAGGATTTGGTCGCCTTCTTTCTCTACTTAGATCTATTCTACCAACCCGTGCGCGTCCTCAGCGGCGCCTGGGAGGGGATTCAGGAGGCGCTGGCCGGCGCGGAGCGCGTCGAGGAGATGTTGCACGAGACCCCGGATGTGCAAGAGCGCCCCGACGCCATCGCGTTGCAGGGCCGCGCCGAGGGCGCGATCACGTTGCGCGATGTAGCGTTCAAGTACGAGCAGGGCGAACCTGTCCTGGAGGACATCAACCTGGAGATCGCACCGGGCGAGACCATCGCGCTGGTCGGCCCGACGGGCGTCGGCAAGACGACGCTGGCGAATCTCATCCCCCGCTTCTACGATGTGGCGGCGGGCGCGATCACGCTGGATGGGCGCGACGTCCGCGATCTGACGCTCAAGAGCCTGCGGGAGCAGATCAGCATCGTGCGCCAGGAGGTCTTTCTCTTCCACGGGACGGTGCGGGAGAACATCCTCTTCGGCAACCCGGACGCCGCCCAAGCGGAGATCATCGAGGCGGCCAAGATCGCCAATGCGCATGGGTTTATCTTAGATCTGCCCGACGGCTACGACACCCTGATCGGCGAGCGCGGCGTCAAGCTCTCCGGCGGGCAGCGACAGCGCCTCGCCATCGCGCGCGCGATCCTCAAAGACGCGCCCATCCTGATCTTGGATGAGGCCACCTCCGCCGTCGATGCGGAGACCGAGGCGCTGATCCAGCAGGCGTTGGAGCGCCTGATGGCGGGCCGGACGACGATCGTCATCGCGCACCGGCTCTCCACCATTCGCAACGCCGATCTGATCTGCGTCCTGGAGGGCAGCAAGATCGTCGAGATGGGCGCGCACGAGGCGCTGATGGCCCGCGACGGCCTCTATCGCCGCCTGAACGAGGTGCAGATCGAGGACGAGCCGAAGTGGCGCATGATGCAGGAACAACAGCAGCGTTTGATGGCCAGCGTCGGGGCGCCAGTAGAATGAAGTAGCAGGGAGAACGGGTCAGCCGTTCACGGCCCGCTCGATCGAGGTGACGATAAGCAGGATCGTAACGATGAAGAGAAGACCGGCCAACATCCACCACCTGAGCAGCCCGCCCCCTATGCCGACGAGCACGATCAGCGACAACGCCATCATCACATGAACCGTGCTCCGGCTGCGATCCTGCAAGGGCCGATTGGCGCGCGCCCACATAGCCGTCCCGCCCGCCATCAAGATCAGGCTCGCGCCGATGGCCAGGGCCGCGAGGTAGATGCCGCGCAGGGGCAATAAATCCGTGGCGATGATGCCACACGATCCTGTGCGAGCAGGGAGCGGCGCCCGGCGAACGACAAACGCCCGCACTAAAACGAACCGATCCCACGCGGCATCTTGCGCGGTCACAGGCCATTCCAGCCGCCGCGTCTCACCCGGCTCCAGCGTTATATCCTCCCGATGCTCTTGTACCTGGAGCATCGACCCTTCACTGATGTAAACGTAGATCGTGCGATCAATAGACTGATCGAGCGGATTCGTAAGGGTCGCATGCACCGTGCCGCCCCCCCCCGCCCCGACAACCGCCGGGCATCTCAGCGTCTTGAGCCGGGTATGGATAGGAAGACCAGGATAAGGATCGAATCTCAGCACCTCGATCTCAGCCCAGGTCAGCAATCCAAAGAAAAACAGGCCCAGCACAAGCCCCATCATAAACACCAGCAACCCTACGGATTGCATTATCTTATCTCTGGTTGACATAGACTCCTCTCCTTTCGCTGAAACATTAAGGCCGTTCCAAGAAAATAAGTCTCCCAAAAACGAGCAGTTTTCTGAGAAAAAAGCGTCAGGTTTGGGAGGTTTTAATTTCCGGAACTACCTAAGAACAGCATATCATAAAAACCGGTAGGAGGAAAGACATCTATTTCGTCAGAAAAGTATAAAATTTCATACCAACAGCCATACCTGAATTTGTGCGGATTTTCACCCTTGACATCTAACGCCCCTTTAGATATAATGTTAGCCAGCTTATTATTAGCCGGTTAAATATATAATTCACTTCGGAGGCGCAGATGATGACCGAGACCGTGCAAGAACCGACAGGACATCTGTTGGGCACCGTGTGTCGATTGCATCACAGCCGGGCATTCGGCGTGTTTGAGGCGATTGGATTATATCGCGGGCAGCCTCCCGTGTTGAAGATGTTGACCGAGCGCGATGGTCGCACGCACACGGAGTTGGCCGAGCAGCTGCACGTCTCGCCGCCGACGATCTCCAAGATGGTGCAGCGCATGGAGAAGGCCAGCTTCGTCGTCCGTAAACCGGACGAGCACGACCAGCGTGTCTCCCGCGTCTACTTGACGGAGGCCGGGCGCGCGGTGATGGCAGATGTGCGGCGCGCGATGGACGAGTTGGACGCGGAGACCTTCGCCGGCCTGAGCGACGAGGAGATGGCGACGTTCCGCGCGTTTCTGACGCGTATCAGGGACAACCTCCTCCACGCCGACGAGGAAGCAGCAGCATAAGGCGCAAAATTGACCCTTGCGAAGGTTCCACGATCAACCTCAACGAGGGTCAGAGAGAGAATCAAGATATTACACCTAATACAAGATTTTCCGCAACCTTCGCGAGGATTGTGCATTAATTAAGGAGACAAAATGGAATCTGTAAAAAAACTCACGCGGTTCCTGAAACCGTACTGGCGGTGGATGGTGCTGGCCCCGCTGCTGATGACGTTGGAGGTCGCGATGGACCTCCTCCAGCCCAAGTTGATCGAGCGCATCGTCGATGTGGGCATCGCCAACCTAGACCTGAGCGTGGTGCTCGGCGCCGGCGCGCTGATGATCGGCCTGGCGCTGATCGGATTGGTGGGCGGCGGCGTCAACGGCATCTTCGCCGTGAAGGCCTCGCAGGGCTTCGCCGCCGATCTGCGCGAGGCGCTCTTCCGCAAGGTGCAGTCGCTCTCGTTCGCCAACTTGGATAAGTTGGGCACCGGCCAGTTGGTGACCAATCTCACCAACGATGTGACACAAGTGCAGATGGCGCTCTACATGATGATGCGCATCCTCATCCGCGCGCCGCTGCTGCTGGTGGGCAGTTTGGTGATGGTGACGCTCACCACGCCCCAGTTGCTCTGGCTGCCGCTGGCGCTCTTGGGCGTGGTCCTGATCGGTGTGCTGCTGATCATCCGCCGCGCCTACCCGCTCTTCCGCGTGGTGCAGGAGACGTTGGACGCGCTCAACGCCGTGATGCAGGAGAATTTGGCCGGCGTCCGCGTGGTCAAGGCCTTTGTGCGCGCCGATCACGAAAAAGCGCGCTTCCACACGGCCAACGAGGATCTGATGGAGAAGACCATCCGCGTCGTGCGCGTGGTCGCCGTGACGATGCCGTTTGCGATGTTGGCGATGAACTTGGGGCTGGTGGGCGTGATCTGGTTCGGCGGACTCCAGGTGACGGCGGGGGGGATGACCACGGGCGAGATTATTTCGTTCACCAACTATTTGCAGCGGACGCTGATCTCGTTGATGATGGTGAGCATGATCGTGTTGCAGGTCTCGCGCGCCGAGGCCTCCGCGCGGCGCATCGGAGAGGTACTGGAGACCGAGCCGGCGGTGCAGAATCGGCCCGATGCGATTCGCGAGCATCATTTCCAGGGGCGCGTGGCCTTCGATCAGGTCTGCTTCGGCTATGAGAGCCACTGCGGCGATCCGGTGCTCAACCAGGTGGATTTCGTCGCTGAGCCGGGGCAGACGGTGGCGCTGTTGGGCAGCACGGGCGCGGGCAAATCGAGCCTGGTGCATCTGATCCCGCGCTTCTATGATGTGACCGGCGGGCGCGTGACCATCGATGGCGTCGATGTGCGCGACCTGGACAAGGCCGAACTCCGGCGCAACATCGGCATCGCGCTGCAAGAGACCGTGCTCTTCAGCGGCACGATCCGCGATAACATCCGCTACGGGCGGCCCGACGCCTCCGACGAGGAGGTCGTGGCCGCCGCCAAAGCCGCGCAGGCGCACGATTTTATCCTGAGCTTCCCTGATGGCTACGATACCGAGCTAGGGCAGCGCGGCGTCAACCTCTCCGGCGGGCAGAAGCAGCGGATCGCCATCGCGCGGGCGCTCCTGCTCCAGCCGGCGGTGCTGATCTTGGATGACAGCACCAGTTCCGTCGATGTGGAGACCGAGGTGGAGATTCAGGCGGCGCTGGAGGAGCTGATGCGCGACCGTACCAGCTTCGTCATCGCCCAGCGGATCAGCACGGTGCTGACCGCCGACAAGATTTTGGTGTTGGATGATGGCCAGATCGCGGCGGAGGGCACGCACGAGGAGTTGCTGGCCGCCAGCCCGATCTACCGCGAGATTTACGATTCGCAATTAGGCGACGGCAACAGCCGCGGCCACGGCAATGGCAATGGCAGTGAGAATAAAAATGGAGTAACGCATGGCTAAACAACCAGAAAAGAGACAAGAGCGATCCAATCGGCCCGGCCCTGGGCCACGTCACGGCCCCGGCCGCCGGATGGGCCATGGCCTGGAGAAGGCCAAGGACGCGCGCGGCGCCCTCCTCCGCCTGTGGGGCTATCTCAAAGCGGAACACTGGACACTGATCGGCGTCGTGGTGCTGGTCATCGCAACCACCATCCTCAACGTGGCTGGCCCGGCGCTGATGGGCATCGCCATCGACCAGTTTATCTCCCAGGGCGATGTGGCCGGCTTGGCGCGGATCGCGCTGACGATGTTGATCATCTATGTGCTGGCCGCAGCGGGGGTCTGGCTGCAACAGGTGACGATGGCGGGCGTGGCGCAGCGCGTGGTGCGCAATCTGCGCGCCGATATTTTCGCCAAGCTGCAAACGCTCTCGCTCCGCTACTTCGATCAACACACGCACGGGGATCTGATGAGCCGCCTGACCAACGATGTGGAGACGATTAGCAACGTGCTCACGATGAACGCCACGCAGTTGATCTCCAGCTCGCTGACCATCGTGGGCGTGATCATCGCGATGTTTATCATCAACGTGCCGCTGGCGCTGGTGACGCTTCTCGTCCTGCCGCTGATGATGCTCCTGACCAAGAGCGTGACCAAGCGCTCGCGCACGGGCTTCCAGGCGCAGCAGAAGCACCTGGGCGAGCTGAACGGCATCATCGAAGAGACGGTCACGGGCCAGCAGGTGGTGAAGGCCTACGTGCGCGAGGATACGGTGACGGAGACCTTCGCGGCGGTCAATCGCCAGTTGCGCCAGGCGGCCACGCGCGCCGAGATCTTCTCCGGCTTTATGGGGCCGGTGATGAATATGGTCAACAACATCAGCCTGGCCATCGTCGCGGGCGCCGGCGGGTGGATGGCGGTGCAGGGCCTTGCCACGGTGGGCACGATCGCGACCTACATCAGCTACGCGCGGCAGTTTGGCCGCCCGCTGAATCACCTCGCGCAGTTGCTCAACGTGATCCAATCGGCGCTGGCCGGGGCGGAGCGCGTCTTCGAGCTGTTGGATGAGGCGCCGGATCTGGCGGACGCCGCCGACGCGCGGCCGCTGACCCACATCGCGGGTGAGGTGCGCTTCGATGAGGTCTGCTTTGGCTACGAGCCGGGCGAGCCGGTGCTCAAGCGCGTTTCGATGTACAATCGGGCCGGGGAGACCATCGCGCTGGTGGGGCCGACGGGCGCGGGCAAGACGACGATCATCAACCTGCTGACGCGCTTCTACGATGTGGACAGCGGCGCGATTCTCATCGACGGGACGGACATCCGCGCGTTCAGGATCGACGATCTACGCCGCAAGCTGGGGCTGGTCTTGCAAGATAACTTCCTCTTCGCCGACACGGTGATGGCCAACATCCGCTACGGGCGCTTGGATGCGACCGATGAGGAGGTCATCGCCGCCGCGAAGCTGGCCAACGCCCATTCGTTCATCCACCGCCTGCCGCAGGGCTACGAGACGAAGCTCACCGAGCGCGGCAGCAACCTGAGCCACGGGCAGCGGCAGCTTTTGGCCATCGCCCGCGCCATCCTGGCCGATCCTGAAATCCTGATCTTGGACGAGGCGACCAGCAACGTCGATACGCGCACGGAGCAGCACCTCCAAGAGGCGCTGATGCGGCTGATGGCGGGCCGCACGAGCTTCGTCATCGCCCACCGGCTCTCCACCATTCGCGACGCCGACTGCGTGATGGTCATCAAGGATGGGGAGATCATCGAGCGCGGCGCGCACGATGAGTTGTTGGCGAAGCGCGGCTTCTACTACAACCTGTACATGAGCCAGTTCAAGGGCCAGGCGACGGCGCCGGTCGAGACGGAGAGGGAGATGCAAGCAGAGGCGGTTCCCGTCGCGGCGGTGGGATGAGGGAGAAGCGACGGGATTGTCAACCTGCGCCTGCGGATAAATCGCAGGCTAAAAGCTGAAGTCGGCTAAAGACCGACTGAGGGGAAGAATACGCGTAAAAATCGAGTCAACTTGAGTTGACTTGCGCTTAGGAGCCGGGGATTTCAATCCTCGGCGAAGGGCGCGGCGGGCGGGATGACAGCCGGACATCTTCTGGAGATGCCAGAGGGTGTCCGGTTTGTTTTTTGGTTAAGATGGGGCGATTGGGGAATCGAGAAAGCGATCTGGTCATTGAAGGAAGACCTGACGGGTTTCAAAAACCCGTCAGGTCTGGATGGAGGCATCTTCTGAAAATCCAGGGGGTGTCCGGTTTGTTGTTGGGGTAAAGATGAGGAGATTGGCGAACTGTCCCCGCTACGCATAAGT
>CAYXVS010000070.1:0-4889 GCA_964468735.1 uncultured Anaerolineales bacterium
GGTTCTGGCTCCCCGCCATCGCCGAGACGCGCTATGGGCAGATGGGCGCGGCATTCACGGCGGGTTATTTTCACTACAGCCAACACTTTCGGGGCGCGAATCTGATCCAATCGCCCCTCTGCTTCGATTACAGCGTCGCGGCCACCGTCGAGAACGCCGGGCCTTTCGCGATGGGCTGGGTGCAAGCTTTGCTGGCGCTCTTGGGCGTGGTGCGCCTCACCCTTCGCATCATCCGCGAGAAACGAGAACCGGCCCACCACCTCACGCTGCTCTTCGGGCTGGCGCTGGCCACTGCGATGATCACGCCGCTTTCGCGGCCGCTGTGGGCGCACCTCCCGCTGCTGGAGATGACCCAATTCCCGTGGCGCTTCCTCTCCGTGCAGGCGCTCTTCACCGCCATCGTGACGGGGAGCCTGGGCGCGCGCACGTTGCCTTCGGGCGCGGCGAGACGCCGGCCCGTACGGCCACAATTTAATAAGATCCTTCGCCTTGCACTGGGCGGAGGTCTGTGCGCTCTTACAATCGCCGCCGCGCTGGTGGGCCTGCGCCCCGACCGGCTGCGCATCAGCGCGGGGGACGTGACCTGGGAGAAGTTGCGCCTCTACGAGAGTTTCACCGGCAACATCGGCACGACCATCCGCCACGAATATCTCCCCGCCGATGTCGTCCCGCGCCCGTACATCTCAGCGGCGGTGGTGGATGGCGACCTGCGGCCATTAGCGGGAGGCGAAGTCCAGTTGGAGGCCACGTTGCTCAAGCGCACGCCCATCAAGCAGCGGTGGGCCGTCACGTCGGACGCCGCCGCGCCGGTCGCCTTCCCCATCAACTGGTGGCCGGGATGGCGCGCCCGCGTGGATGGCTCGCGGGTCGAGACCTACGCCATGCCCGGTTCCGGGCGCCTCACCGTCGATCTGCCCGCCGGCGAGCACACGGTCACGCTGCATCTGGGCGCGACGCCGCTGCGCACGGCGGCAAATCTCATCGCGCTGCTGGCGTGGGTAGCCAGCGGCGTTTATTTGATGACAACGTCGGGAACCCTTGCGAAGGTTAGGCAACAACCCTTCAAACTAATGCATTTCGCATCGTGCAGTGTGTCATGGCTATCGAGCGCCATAGGCAACCTTCGCCAGGGTAAAACCGAGACAATCAAAATTGCGCTGTGGGCGCTGGGGCTACTGGCGCTCTGCCTGATCCTCCCGGCGCTCGGGTCGCGCGCCCCCGACGGCCACGCGACTTTCTTCGACTTTCATCGGATGCCCTATCCGCACGCCGGGCCGGTGGATTTTGGGGTGGTTCAATTGGAGGATCTGGATTATGCGCCCTCGGAGGCCCAGCCGGGCGATACGCTAGTCATCTCGCCTACCTGGTCGGCGCTGACGACACCGACGCTCACCGGCACGCTGCGGCTCGTCTCACCCGCCGAACCGCGCCACGGCATCGAATATGGACTCGCGCAGACATCGTTTGAACTTCCCGGCCCAGAGGCAATCCGCCTGGCGCTGCCGCCGGATCTCTCGCGCGGTCTCTATCTGATCGAACTACGGCTGTTCGGCTCCGAAGGCGAACTGTTCGGGCGCACGGCGCAGGGGCGCGGCATGGGACCGCTCTACGTGGGCGCCGTCCGCGCGCCCGCAGGCCCGCCGCTGATGCCAGAGGACAAAGTTGCGCCGCTGGCAGAGTTCCGCGATCTCACACTACACAATGTTACAACAATCCAACCTGTACCCACGGATCTTCGCCTCAAGATGGCGTGGTCAACGCCGGGGACGCCGCGCAATTGGAGCCTCTCGCTGCGCCTGCTCAACGTCGAGGGTCGACAGGTCACCCAGTGGGATGGGCAGCCAGGCTACGGCTATCTGCCGACGACGCTCTGGCGCGCCGACGAACTGATCACCGATCACCTCCGTCTTTCCCTGCCGGAGGGCTTGGCCCCCGGCGATTACGTGCTCCGCGTCATCACCTACCTCCAGACGCCGGCGGGCGCGACGGCGAGCGGCGGCGAGCATGATGTGCCCATCACACTATCGAATCCCACGCGGCGGGAGCAGGATACCTCGTGCTGCAAATGGGCCTACGCGCACTTCCTGCCCATCTGCGAGGCGGCCAACGTCGCGCTGATCAACGTCGAATTGCCCGACGCGGTCATCGAGGGCGAGGATATCACCTTCCAGGCGACGTGGGAAGCCACTGCGGCGCCCACAACAGATGTATGGGCGACCTGGACGTTCCTCACATCGGAAGGAAAGCTTGTCACAGAGATCGATAGGCCCCTCGCGCCGGGATCGCATACCTCGGAGTGGCCGCCCCAGACCTGGGTGAAAGACCCCGTCCATCTGGATCTGCCCGCAACGCTGCCCGCCGGTGATTATCCATTACAGCTTAAGCTTCACGCCGAAACGACTGCCACGCCGATGGTCACGTGTACCTTACCGCAGGGAATAACGATCTCGCCCCGCCCTCGCACCTTCGAGGCGCCCGACCTCCCTCATGAGCAGCGCGTCTCGTTTGGCGACAAGATCCGGCTGCTGGGGTACGATCTCGATCAACAGCCGGACCTCATCGAGCTGACGTTGTGGTGGCAGGCACAAGAATCCCCCGCGCGCGATTACAAGCGCTTCGTCCATCTCTACGATCCCGCCACCGAGAAGATCATCGCGCAGGATGATGCGATGCCCCGTGCGTGGACCTATCCCACCAGCTTGTGGGCGGCCAATGAGGTGGTAAGCGAGACCATCTCCTTAGACATCGCGGAAAGCAGCGTCAGCACGTATCGATTGGCCATCGGTTGGTACGATCCAGAGTCAGCCACGCGCTTGCCCGCCCTCGATAGCGCTGGCCAACCCCTGCCCGCCGATCGGGCCGTCCTGAAATCCGTCCTCAAGCTAAATCCCTGAGTGCAAACGCCCCTATCCCCGTAAAGATCAATTTGCGTTCCGCTTTGCGCTTCCCTCAAATGCGTTATAATAAGAATGTTTATTTAGGGAGCGCCGAAGGAGCTTTTATCATCGCTCTGTTCATCATTTGGCCCATTCTTATTGGCAAAATCTATCTATCCTATCCATTGGACGTACTTTTGTAAGTGGACCGAATCCTATGTTACTACCAAAGTTCCAGAGTTTAATCTTCCCCCGTGGGAGCTTTTTCCTTGAAAAAGCGCTCGTTTTTGGGAACCTCGTTTTTCTGGAACGCCCTATGCTACAAACCAGGATACATGAGATCGAATGATACTCCTCAGGCCTCCTGCTCCCTGGTGTAATATGCCAGGGATTCATTTTCCCTATCAGCACAGAGGAGGCTATTATGATTCACATTGTAACGGACACAACGGCGTCTCTATCAGCTTCGATGTTAGAAAGCCGAAACATCCACGCGGTGCCGCTAAAGATCACGGTCGGCGAGGAGACCTACGACGAGGACAAAATTTCGCAGGAGGAATTCTACACGCATTTGGATAGCGTGGAGAAGGCGCCCACGACCAGTCAGCCAGCGCCAGGGGAATTCATCGACCTCTATTCTTCATTGCTCCAGAACGGCGACGAAATCCTCTCCATTCACATCTCCGGGGGATTGAGCGGCACGCCCTTGGTCGCCGAGATGGCGGCGCAGGACGTGGCTCCAGATCGCATCACGGTGATCGACACCCACACCACCTCCGTTGGATTGGCGACGCTGGTGATGATGGCATCCGAGGCCATCGAATCGGGCGCCAGCGCTGCCGAGACCGCCGCGTTAATCAACGCCTTGGCAGAAGGACAGCAGGTCTTCTTCCTGGTGGAGACATTGGATTACCTGGCGAAGGGTGGGCGCATCAACGGCGCCGCCAAGTTCTTAGGCTCGATGCTGCACCTGCGTCCCCTGCTCTACTTGGACGAGGGAAAAATCGAAGGCCACGGGGTAGCGCGCACGCGCAAGCGGGGCATCCTTAAGATGCTCGATACGCTGGGCGAGACATTCGATTCGCAGCCCGTCTACGCCGGGATCACCCACATTCAATGCCGCGAGGACGCGGAGAAGCTAGCTGCAACGGTTCGCGAGCGCTTCAACTGCACGGAGATGTTCATCAATGAGATCGGCCCGGTGATCGGATCGCACGTCGGGCCTGGGGTGTTAGGCATCGCAATGACGCCCATTGAGAACTGACCTCCAAAATTAAGATAGCAAGACGCCCCCTCGTTGCCGAAGCTTCCGCAACGAGGGGGCGTCTTTTTGTTTGATCTATGCGCTTACTCGACGACGATCACCGCCGGCACCGGCCCTAACGAGTCGATCCGGGGCGAGGAGGGCAAGCGCGCCCCCGCAGCGACCCAGAGTCCGGTCGACGTCCCGCCGTCTAAGTTGAGCGCGATGTCCAGGTCGAGATCGGAGGTCGTGAGCCACGCAGAGAGCGCGTGCAACGTGAAATAGCCGCGTGGCGCTACCATCAGCAGGATGTGGCCCGCGCGATCCTTGGCGATCACGGAGCGGCGCGCGCGGGCGCCGCTATCCGCCGAGAGAGGGAATCCCAGCTCGCCGCCGGGCTTGACCAGGAGCGGGAAACTCTGCACCGCGCCCGTCAACGGCTCGACGGGATCATAGGGGTGTTGGCGCAGCCAGCGCAGGTCGGGCATCCCCTGCGAAGAAACCGTGAACATTCCAGCGAACTCCTCATAACTCGCGCCAAAGCGCTCGCCGTCGCTGATAATCAGCCCGGTCGCCTCGTAGGCCTCGGTGAAGTAACCCGCGTTGATCGCCGCGCGGACACCCGTCTGCTCGCCCCAGATGCTGACGAGGCGCGGATCGCCGGGCGCGTAGATGACGCGGAATTTCGTTTGGGCAGGATCGACGCGCAGGATCGTGATGCGCTCCGTCAGCTCGCCCAACTCGACGTTGAGGCTCCGCTGCTCCAGGCC
>CAYXVS010000070.1:4989-13110 GCA_964468735.1 uncultured Anaerolineales bacterium
CTTCATCGTGGGTTATTTTGCTTCGTTGGGCGGCGCCACCCGGCCGATGAGGTCATAGACCATCGCATCCGTCATCTCGACCGTGACGAGGCGATGTGTGGGCAACTCCTCGCGGACGAGCACCATGCCGTCGATCTCCGGCGCGTCGCGGTAGGAGCGTCCGACGGTCAGATCGTCGCCCGTGCCCTCCAGCAGCACCTCCATCCGCTCGCCGACGAACGACAGATTCTTCTTGTGGGAAATCGACTGCTGTGCGACCATCAGCGCCTCGTAGCGCTCCTCTTTGACCTCCGGCGGGACATCGTCTTCCAGATCGGCGGCGGGTGTGCCGACCTCCTCCGAATAGGTGAAGACGCCCATCCGATCAAAGCGCATCTCATTGACGAAATCCAGCAGGGCGCGGAACTCCTCGTCCGTCTCGCCGGGGAATCCGACGATCATCGCCGTGCGAATAGCGACATCGGGGATGCGCGCGCGCAGGTCGGCGATCATCCGCCGAACGCCCTCCACATCGGCGGGGCGCCGCATCCGCCGCAAGACATCGGGGTGCGCGTGCTGAAGTGGAATATCGATGTAGTTCAAGATCTGCTTGTGCTGCGCGATGGTATCGACCAGGCGCGGGGTGATGAACCCGGGAAAGGTGTAGAGGATGCGAATCCACGGTAGATCTGGGACTTCGGCGACTAACTGCTCTAACAGCTTGGCCAAGCCGTCCTCGATGCCGCGATCCAGCCCGTAGGCGGTCGCGTCCTGCGCGATGAGATTCATCTCCAGGAGGCCCAACTCCTGCAATTGACGCGCATCTTCGAGAACGGCATCCATCGGGCGACTCACCGCCGCACCTTTGATCCCCGGAATCGCGCAGAAGGCGCATTGGCGGCTACAGCCATCGGCAATCTTGAGGAAGGCGCTGGGGCCGGAGATCACGTAGCCGGGCACATCGGCCTCCTCCGGCAACATAAAGGGGCGCTCTTGAACCAGTTCATAGATCGAGCGCTCGTCCTCGTCCTCGGACAACAACTGCTCGACCAGGGGCTCGATCCCCGGCCAGGTGCGCGTGCCGATCACGGCATCCAGCGATGGGACGGCGTCCAACAGCCAATCGGGCGAGCGCTGCGCCCAGCATCCCGCCGCGATGAGCCGCTGCTCCGGTCGCGTCTGCGCCGCTAACGCTTGCAGGGTCTCGAAGGACTCCTGACGCGCCAACTCGATGAATCCGCAGGTATTGACGATCAGGACATCGGCCTCATAGGGATCGAGCGTGGCTTCGTAGCCGGCGCGTTGCAGCAGGAGGCCCATCGCGTTGGAATCGACCGTATTCTTCGGGCATCCCAGCGATGCGATGTAAAAACGAAAGGGGCGCTGAGCGCCCCTTGGAGATTTTTGCTGCTGCTGATTCATCATGGTTCCTCCAACGACACCTCACCGGTGGGCGACCAAGCCCGCCGGACAATCTCGCCCTGCTCGCCTAACAGCCCCCAATCGGTGCCGTTGATGTAGAGACGAAAAGCGCCCCCATTGCCCGTCGCGACGATGACAATCTCCCGGGCGGAAGTTTCCAGCACCTGGCCGGTCTCCGCGATGCCCTGGAAATCGATGCGCTCATCTGCCGAGAGGCTCACCCACGCATGCTCCTGTGGCACCAGCCGAATACGCACCAGGCCATCCTGCGCCGGGACAAACTGTGGCGCTGAGGCCGGCGTCCCCTCTGGTGTGAGCGCCGGGGTCGCATCCGAGACGGTCAACGTGATCGCGGGATCGGGCGTTGGCGTCGAATTGGAGGGAGAGATGAGTTGGAGCCAGACGAAGCTGCCAAGGGCGATCAAAAGGAAGAAGACCAACGCTCCCACCATTAAAATCACCAGGTTGGTGGGGATAGAGCGCGACTGTGCTGCCATCTCCTCCGCCTCGGACGGCGGGGGTGCGAAGACGGCCGGGCGGTCGGCGAAGCGACGTTGCGCGTTCTCCGAGACCTGGCGCATCCGAGGCTGGACGGGCCGCCCTTGAATTTCGGCGTCATAGCGATCTAAGACATCCTCAACAGGAAGACCTAGGAAGCGGGCGTAGTTGCGCAAAAAACCACGGGCTTGAATCTCGCCAGGCAAAGTGGCATAATCACTCACCTCCAAGGCCTGAAGATAACGCTTGCGAATGCGCAAGGCTTTCTCAGCATCCTCCAAGGTAAGCTGGCGAGATTCACGTGTCCGGCGCAACCACACCCCTAGGCCGTCGTTCATTCATTCTCCTCTTCTTCGACGACGACCCGAACCTGCCCCTCCACACCTCCTGCCAGATCAAGATCCACCAGATAAATGCCCAATTCACGGATCGGCTCGTCCAAATCGACCTGGCGCTTATCAAACGGCTCCTCCAAAACCCGTTCAATCCGCTCGGCGATGTTCGCGGCGGTGACGGAGCCATAGAGATGGCCATGCTCGCCAGCCTTGGCTTTGAAGTGGAAGGGCTGTTCCTTCAGGCGTTCGGTGATCTTCTCCGAGTGAATGCGCAGTTGCTCTTGGCGCTCGAGCTCGGATGCACGCTGCTGCTTCGCGATATTGACTTGCTTCGCTGTGGCGCGAACGGCCAATCCCTGGGGCAGGAGATAATTACGAGCATATCCATCCGCCACCTCTTTGATCTCATTGGCCTGTCCCAGATTCGCCACGTCACGTTTAAGTACGACTCTCATTGTAACTTTCCTCCTAAAATTAACATTAGTAATCAATCTCGAATCGATAGAAAGCGCCCGATAAAACCACCCCAAGTGTTTCACGTGAAACACTTAGATGATCGTGGGGCCTTCGATCCTAACCGCTTCTATTTATGTGCGACACGACAAAGGGGCGAGCTAGCCGCCCCTTGCGGTTTATGGGGGACTCTTACGAAAAACTCTTTAAACGCCCCTCGCTTTCATCCCAAAACTCGCGCTTGGAGCGCTAACATCATGCGGGAGAACTTCTGCATCATACTCGGATTTTCCAGCATTTCCAGTCCAGCTTGATAGGCGGCTAAGCCTTCCATTCGCCGCCCATCTCGGAACAGCGACATCCCCAACGCCATCAGCGTCTCACCCTGGCGCTGCTTATCTCCTAATTCCTCGAAAATGGTCGTCGCCTGCCGCCAGGCATCAATGGCCTCCTCTTTCTTGCCTTGGGAAGCATAACAGCTCGCCATGTTCCCCAGCGCCTGCGCCTGCCGGGATTGGTCCTCCAGACGCTCAAAAATGCGATGTGCTTCCTGGATCACCTCCAGCGCCTCATCCCAGCGGCTCTGCTTGCGGCGGATGATGCCAATGTTGTTCAACATCTCGCCAGCTTCGATCTCACGCCCCTCCTCGGCAAAGTGCTCCAGCGCCTCACTGAATCGACGCGCGGCCTCATCGTACAATCCTTCTTTGAAGAGCCGCAGCCCTTCTTCTTGTAGTTCCTCGGCTTTAGGTGCCGTCATGCTACCTCCCTAAACACAGTTGCAAGTTATAAGTTCTTCAGTACGTGATCTCCAACAGACCCTCAGCAATCATCCGTAACGTCCCCGCCGGCATGCGCGAGAGCTTCATCGCAATCTCCAAGTAGCTTTCGTTGATGGGCCGCAGGATGAATTCGAGCAATTCCGGCGAAAGCTCCGTGAATTGCTCGAATTGCTCCTGAAGCAGATGCCATTTCCCCACCTTGCTGTCGTAATCCAGGAAGAATTCGATGGGGACATTCAAGGCGCGCCCCAACACCTCAAGCTCAGCCATGGAGACCGGATTCCGCCCATACTCGTAATCCGAAATCGTCGAGGCCGAGCAGCCCAAAATCTCCGCGAGATCCTTTTGCGTCCGCCCGGCGTCATTGCGAGCCTGACGCAGTCGCGCCCCGACCACCCGATGGCGCAGCATCAGGTATGAATCAGGATCTGGCAACTCCACCTGTTTGACGGCCTCGCTAAGCGCCTCATTCGAGCGGAAAGATTGCAAAGGTATCTCCAGAAATCTTGACAAAAGCTCCAATTCAGGCAAAGAAATAGAGCGCTGCGCTGTCTCGTAATCCTCAAAGCGATCGGGAGAGACGCCAATTGCGGCGGCACACTCCCGTCGCGACATCCGCGTTCGGCTACGAGCATTTTGGATTAACACACCTAAGATCCGGTTGCGTAATTCGATGACTTCTTGATTGGGCATCTTGACTCCTTGAATCTGCCAGCTGTGGGGATAGCTTGCCACACCTCAACGCTACGCTTGCCAGAATAATCCACTCTAACCGGATGGGTTTGCTACTGTGCCCTCCTATGGGATTTCGAAGCAGAACGATGGGAAAAATCGCTCTCGCTGTCTCAGAACCTGCTTAAGCGTGTTCAAGGCAAACGAAGTTGGGGTTGATGTGGGTGCTAAATTGCTTAGCGCGCAACCTCGTGCATCGCGGACACCTCAGAACCGCTTCGTTTGCCCTCCCATCCGGTTAATTTGATGTTCTCATTATAGCATACTCCTTTTTGGGAGCAACAACTTGACATTCTTATTGAGGGGTGTTAGGATAGCTTTGTTTACAAATACCCTGGACACTCATCCAGAGAGGTGGAGGGAACGGCCCTGCGAAGCCTCGGCAACCGGATTAGGGGAGACACCCTAATTCAGGTGCCAAATCCGTCAGAGCGAAAGCTATGTTCTGGAAGATGAGGTCTTGACCCGGTGTGTCAGGCCTCTTCTTGCAAGAAGAGGCCTTTTGCTTTTCTGGAGATGTCGACAGGGCCAAACTATTTTTAAGTCACAGGAGGTCTTTGATGTCGAAAGAACGAAACATTGTCGTGACAACGACAACCGGTCAGTTTATTGATGAATTGCCCGTGGAGTTGGTGGAGCGCAAGGGCATCGGGCACCCCGATAGCCTGTGCGATGGGATTGCCGAGCGCATCTCGGTGGAATATTCTAAGTGGTGCCGCGAAAACCTGGGCACAATTCTGCACCATAACTTCGATAAGGTCCAGCTCGTCGCCGGTGAGGCCGATGTCACATACGGCCACGGCCAGATGATCACGCCGATCCGCATCCAGATCGCGGGACGGGGATTGCCCACCTATCAGGGGAAGATGGTCCCGATGGATACGATTGCCATCGAAGCGGCGCGGATGCACCTACAGGAGACGCTGCGTTATCTTGACCCGGTCAAGCACGTGGTCATCGACTCCTACGCCGGGCGCGGCGTCGAGGAGTTGCAGTACACGGTGAATAACAACGTCGCCAACGATACGAGCTTTGGCGTCAGCCACTGGCCGCGCTCCGTGTTGGAAAATGCGGTCTATGAGACGGCGCAGTACATCAACTACGAATTGATCGACCAATTCCCCATCGGCGAGGATGTGAAGGTGATGGGCGCGCGCCGAGGCAAAAATATCGTGCTCACGGTCGCTATGCCCCTTATCGGGCCGAAGGTTAAAGATGCCACGGAATACGTCGAGGTGTGCACCGCAGCCGAGCAGGCCATCCAGGTCTACGCACAGGGGTTGAGCGCCCACGACGTGAGGGTGGACGTCAACACCGCCGACGATGTGGAAAATGACGCGGTCTACCTGACGCTCACCGGCACCTCCGCCGAGCACGGTGACGACGGCTCCGTTGGCCGCGGCAATCGCGTCAACGGTGTGATCGCGCCCTTCCGCTCGGCCAGCTTAGAGGCCGCCGCCGGCAAGAACCCCGTCACCCACGTGGGCAAGCTCTACAATCTCCTGGCGCTGGAAGCGTCCAAGGCCATCGTGGCCCAGGTGCCGGAGGTGCGCGCCGCGACGGTCTACATCCTCTCCCAGATCGGGCACCAGCTAGATGAGCCGTTGGTCGCGACGGCCAGCATCGACACCCAGAACGGCCACGTCAATCCCAAAGTGGAAGGCGCCGTGACCGAGGTATTGGATGTGCAACTGCAATCGATTGACGAACTGCGCGAGAGGATCTTGCGCCAGGAGTTGCCCATCTGCTGACGTTCGCTTTATTTAGGCGTTACATATAGCAAAGTAACGATGTTTAACCGGGCCGTCCGAATGGACGGCCCATTTTGTATGACGCTGGATTTTTCGCCTGATTGCGGTAGAATGATGACAGTTTTCACACAAGTATTCAAAAGTTGGTTTCTGAGGAGGAGCACAATGTCAAGACCCTACAACCCGCGCGAGATTGAGCCTAAGTGGCAGGAGAAATGGGAGACGGATAAGCTGTACCAAGCCGTCATCGATCACGACGCGCCCAAATTCTACGCCCTTACCATGTTGCCCTATCCCAGTGGGGACTTGCACATTGGTCACTGGTACGCGATGTCGCCCAGCGACGTGCGAGCGCGCTTCAAGCGGATGCAGGGCTACAATGTGCTGTTCCCCATGGGCTTCGATGCGTTCGGCCTGCCGGCGGAGAACGCCGCGATCCAGCGCGGCATCCATCCCCAGACCTGGACGCTGAAAAACATCGAGGCGATGCGCGGCCAACTCCGCACGATGGGCGCGATGTTCGATTGGGATCGCGAGGCGATTTCCTGCCTGCCCGGCTACTATCGCTGGTCGGAGTGGTTCTTCCGCAAGTTCTACGATATGGGCCTGGCCTATCGCAAAAAGTCCCCCGTCGATTATTGCCCGAACTGCAAGACCACCCTAGCCCGCGAGCAGGTCATCGGTGAGGAGCACGTCTGCGAGCGCTGCGGCACGCCGGTCTCGAAGAAGGACCTCGAGCAGTGGTTCTGGAAGATCACGGATTACGCGGAAGAGCTGTTGGATTTCTCCGACATCGACTGGCCGGATCGCATCATCCGGCTCCAGACCAATTGGATCGGGCGCAGCGAGGGCGCGGAGGTCGTCTTCAAGGTCGCGCCGGAAGATATACCCGACGACGCGGAACCCGGCGAGGAAGCGTTAGTCGTCTTCACCACGCGGCCCGACACGCTGTGGGGCGCTACCTTTATGGTGCTCGCGCCGGAGCATCCGCTGGTGGAGCGCATCACCAAGGATGAGCACGGGGACGAGGTCGCCGCGTACAAGCAGCAGGCCGCGCGTCAGACCGAGATCGAGCGCCTGAGCACAGAGAAGGAGAAGACGGGCGTCTTCACCGGCGCCTACGCCATCAATCCCGTGAACGAGGCGCGCATTCCGATTTGGATCGCCGATTACGTGATGATGACCTACGGCACCGGCGCCATCATGGCCGTGCCGGCCCACGACGAGCGCGACTTCGCCTTCGCCCAGAAATTCGACCTGCCCATCCCGATGGTCATCCAGACCAAGGAGTGGGAGGAGGACGGGCGTCCCGATCCCCTGCCCAAAGCCTATCCCGGCGAGGGTGTGATGGTCAATTCGGGGGATTTCGACGGCACGCCGGCCCCGCATCCCGCCGTAGAAGAGGTCACGGCGTGGTTGGAGAAGCGGGGCGCGGGCGAAAGCGCGATCAACTATCGCCTGCACGATTGGCTCATCAGCCGCCAGCGCTATTGGGGCGCGCCGATCCCCATCGTCTACTGCGATGAATGCGGCATCGTGCCGGTACCTTACGAGGATCTGCCGGTGCTGCTGCCCGATGTGGAGTTTATGCCCTCCGGCGAAAATCCGCTGCTCTATCACGAGGAATTTTTAAACACCACCTGCCCGGAATGCGGCGGGCCGGCGAAGCGCGAGACGGACACGATGGACACCTTCGTCTGCTCCTCCTGGTATCAATACGCCTATCTCAGCCCCTATTATAAGGAACACGAGCCAATGTCCGCCGACGCGACGCCATGGGACCCGGCGGAGGCCGACTACTGGCTGCCCGTCGATACCTACACGGGCGGCGCGGAGCACGCCGTGATGCACCTGCTCTACACGCGCTTCTTCACGAAGGCGCTGCGCGATGCCGGAGTGCTCGACTTCGACGAGCCGATGTTGCAATTGCGCAATCAGGGCATCATCTTGGGCGAGCCGCGCCCTGGCGATTACGTCGATGTCTCTGGCACGTGGGAGGGCAACACCTTCCACGCGGAGCACATCCAGACCTACTCGTTCGAGGATCCAACGGCGTGGCCAGAACCGGGGCGCGAACCCGATCGGGTCTGCGGCGAGGTGATGGATCGCGACGACGTGAGCCTCAAAGTTCGCACCTCTCCATCTAAAGAAGAGGCTAAAGAAGAAAGG
>CAYXVS010000071.1:0-13091 GCA_964468735.1 uncultured Anaerolineales bacterium
GCTCAACCACATGCCGTCCATCCACCAGCACGGGATGGCGCAACTGCGCCCGCAACGACGCCCAATCCAACCGCTGATAGACGTCGTGCTTCACCATGATCACCACTGCGTCGCAGCCGGCGGCCATCGCAACCACATCGCCTTGATAGCCCTCCACATAAGGATCGTGGATCACCACGTCGGCGCCGCGCTCGCGCAGGGCTGCGACCAACGTCGCGCTGGGCGAATTGCGGGTGTCGTCGCTGTTTTCGAGATAGGCGTAGCCGAGCACCAACACCTTCGCATCGGCGAGGTCGCACCCGACTTCCGTCAGCGCGTCCTCTACCAGATCGACCATGTGCAGCGGCATCGATTCGTTCACTGCGCGGGAGGCCGCGATCAGCCGGACGGGCACGCCCTGCTCGCGCGCCTGGTACGAAAGCAGCCACGGATCCTTGGGGATGCAATGGCCGCCCACGCCGGCGCCGGGATAGAGCATGTTGCGTCCGGGCGATTTGTTGACCAGATCGCGCACGCGCCACACGTCGCCGCCGACGGCCTCGCAGATGAGCGCGACCTCGTTGGCGAAGGCGATGTTCACGTCGCGGTAGGCGTTCTCGGCGGTCTTGACCAGCTCCGCCGTGACGCAATCCGCCGGGTCGAGATCGGCCTGGACGATGTGACGATAAAGCGCGATCATCGTCTGCGCTGTCTCCGGCGTCTCGCCGCCACAGACGCGACTCACACCGCGCAGGTTCGCCAGCAGCTTGCCCGGCATCACACGCTCCGGGCAGTGACCCAGGGTGAACCCCGCGTTGACCTTCCGGCCCGACGTTTCCTCTAAGATGGGCCTGACGACGTGCGCCATCGTCCCCGGTGCGATGGTCGATTCGACGATGACTAACGCGCCCTCTTTGAGCACCGGGCCGAGATCTCGCAGGGCGCTGCGCAACGCAACGTAGCGTGGCGTGTGTTGTTCATCCACCGGCGTCTCGACGCTGATGGTGATAACGTCACACTCGCGCAGTTGGTCGTAGTCGGTCGTGGCTTGGAATCGGCCAGAGGCGACGACCTTTGCCAACAGAACGTCGAGGCCGGGTTCCTGGCCATCTATCGGCGAGATGCCTTGATTGAGAGCGTCCACCCGCGCGGCGTCAATATCCACGCCCAGCACGTCGAAGCCGGCATCGGCGAACAGGCACGCGACGGGCAGACCCACGTAGCCCAACCCAATCACGGCTAAGCGCGCGGTTTGATCCGCGATTTTTTCTTCTAATTGTGTCATTAAGTTATTCGATCTCATTAGACTGAGATAATTGTCCCTTCATTGCCGGATTTTACTAAGGATAAGGCGAGTTTCAGCGCGGCCAGGCCATCCTTGCCGGTGACGGGCATCGGATCGTCCGCCAGGACAGCGGCGGCGAAGGCTTCCAGCTCGGCGCGCAGCGGTTCGTAGCGCTGAATGGGATAGCGGATCATCTTGCCCTCGCTGACGCCTTTGAGCATGCTCAAGTGATTCCACCCCAACTCACTGGCGTCGGCGTTCTCGTAGAAGAAGAGGTCTTGCGTCAGATCATTGGCCAAGAACATCCCGTTTTCTCCCAGCACCGTGACATCGCGAACTTTGCGCGGCGTCAACCAGTTGATGTCCAACATCCCCGTGATGCCATTATCAAAGCGGATGAGGGCGGAGACGAGATCCTCGTGATCGGTGTGGATCTGCTGCTCGATCTCGGCGAAGACGCGGATTGGCTCGGCGCCGGTGATGAAGCGCATCACGTCCAAATCGTGCGGGGCCAGGTCGACGACCACACCGACATCGCGGATGCGCGCCGGGAAGGGGCCGACTCGGCGGCAGGCGACCTGGAAAATCTTGCCCAGATCCTCCTGCGCGATCCGCTGCTTCAGGGCCTGGATGGTGGGGCTGAAGCGCACGATGTGTCCCACCATCAAGTTGCGCCCCAGCGCCTGCGCGCGGTCGATCAGGGCTTGACCCTCTGCAACCGTCGCGGCGATGGGCTTTTCGACGAGGACGTCCGCCCCAGCTTCCATCACCTGCGTCGCCACGTCGTGATGATAGCGCGTGGGCACGGCCACGGTGACGATATCCGGCTTCTCTTCGGTCAGCAGCGCCTCATAATCCGTGTAGGTCGGGACGCTGTATTGAGCGCCGATGCGCTCGGCCGTCGCTGCGTCGGCATCGGCCACGCCGACCAAAGTAGTTTGTGAGATCTGCGTGTAAACGCGCGCGTGGTGGCGCCCCATCGATCCCACGCCGATGACGGCGGCTTTTAGGGGTGTTGTGGTCATATATTCGACTCCATAAAATCGTTCACGGTCTCGATGATCTTGTCCAAATCATCCTGCGATAGCGCGGGATGCACGGGCAGGGAGATCACTTCCTCGCAGGCCTTCTCGGCCGCTGGGTGAGTCTCATCGTAGCCCAGTTCTTTGGTGTAGAAGGTCTGCTGGTGGATCGGGACGGGGTAGTAGACGCCGCAGCCGATGTCGTTGGCGTGCAGATGATCGATGAGAGCATCGCGGCGGCCATCGGGGACGCGAATGGTGTATTGATGATAGACGTGCGTGCGGCCCTCTGGCTTGACGGGCGTGATGACGCCCTCCAGATGTTCGCTCAGGTAGTGGGCGTTTTCGATCCGCGCGGCGTTGAACTGGTCGAGCTTCTGCAACTGTGCCAGGCCGATGGCGGCGTGGACGTCCGTCATACGGAAGTTGAAGCCCAACTCGTCGTGATAGTAGCGCCGGCGCATCCCGTGCTGGCGGATGACGCGGCAATTTGTCGCGATCTCCTCGTCGTCCGTCGTGATCATGCCGCCCTCCGCCGAGGTGATGTTCTTCGTCGGGTAGAGCGAGAAGGTCCCCGTGCCGAACGAGCCGGCCCGCTGGCCTTTGTAGTCCGCCGCGTGGGATTGGCACGCATCCTCAATGATGATCAGATCGTGCTCTGCTGCGATCTCCAAAATGGGATCCATATCCGCCACTAAACCGAAGAGATGCACGGGCATAATGGCCTTGGTCTGCGGCGTGATCGCCGCTTCGATCTTGGCGGGATCGAGGTTGAAGGTCACCGGATCGATGTCGACGAAGACGGGCTTGGCGCCGGTGAACAGAATGCTGTTGGCCGAGGCGATGAAGGTGAACGGCGTGGTGATGACCTCGTGCCCGGGGCCGATGCCGTTGGCCAGCAGTGCGATGTGCAGCGCCGTCGTCCCGCTGCTCGTCGCGACCGCGTGCTCGACGCCGCACATCTCGGCGAAGGCCTCCTCAAAGGCCTTGACGCGCGGGCCTTGCGCCAACATGCCGGAGTCTAAGACCTCCAAAACCGCTTGCTTCTCTTCATCCCCGATTAAGGGCTTCGCAATTGAAATCATGACACTTTCCTCCACAGGGTTAATGGAATGTGGGTGACTGCATCGCACGCTGGGCAGCGCGCCGCCATTGCCTCGCCTTCGATCTCGCCGGCGATGAGGCGCTGGCCGCAGGGGCAGACAAAGCCGATGAGCCGCGCCGGATTGCCGACCACCAGGCCGTGATCCGGCACATCCTTCGTGACCACCGAGCCGGAGCCGACCAAGGCCCATGCGCCGATCTCGACCTTGGGCAGGATGGTTGAGTTGGCGCCTAACGCCGCGCCGCGCTTGACTCGGATGCGACCCAGCACCCAATCGTCGGCGGATTTGAGCGAACCGTCCGCGTTGATCGCGCGCGGCAGGTTGTCATTAGTAAAGCAGACGTGCGGGCCGATAAAGACGCCGTCCTCGATAGTCACGCCGTGATAAATCGAGACGTAATTTTGCACCTTGACGTTGTCGCCTAAGTGAACCTCGAAATCCACATAGACGCCCTTTGCCAAAACGCACTTCTCGCCGATCTGCGCGCGCTCGCGCACCTGGCACTGATGCCAGATCATCGTCCCCGCGCCGATCTTGGCCTCATCGGAAACATCGGCGGTGGGGTGAATCCTCACATTTTCTCTCATCATATCTCCCTATGCTTTCTGCTGGATATTTATCTTGATGATTGCGCCTCAATGCATCCATTGTATCACACTCTGACATTGCGAAAAGATCCGGGTGAAAGCTGCTATTCTTATTATGGAGAAGGTGCGCGCTCTACCAGCAGGCCTCGGATGCGCGCCGCGACCATCTCCATCGCGACCTCATTGTAGCCCCCCTCTGGGATGATCACGTCGGCGTAGCGCTTGCTCGGCTCCGCGAACTCCAGGTGCATCGGGCGGACGGTGCGCAGGTACTGTTGGATGACCGACTCGAAGGTGCGACCGCGCTCTTGTACGTCGCGCTGAAGGCGGCGGATCAGGCGAATGTCAGGCGCAGTATCTATAAAAAGTTTAACGTCGAACAAGTTTCGCAAATCCGACTCCGCGAAGATCAAGATCCCTTCGACTAAGATGATGGGCGCCGGATTCACGCGCAGCTCCTCCCCCGTGCGCGTGTGCGTCTTGAAATCATAGACCGGAATATCAACCGGCTGAGCGTTGCGTAACTTCTTCAGATGTTCCACCATCAGCGAGGTCTCCAACGCATCGGGATGGTCGAAGTTATAGGTTTCGCGCTCTTCGGGCGTCAGATGATCTAAGCTTTTGTAATAAGCATCGTGAGGGACATAAGCGATGTTCTCCGCTCCCACGCGATCCAAAATACGATGGGCGACCGTGGTCTTGCCTGATCCCGTGCCGCCCGCTACGCCGATGATAATGCTATGTTGCGCCTGGGTTTGCATACGCTCTCCTTGGAACTTGGGAACTGGGAGATTTTGGATTATGTGTCCGTCGTCTCCTCTACCGGAGCCTCTTCTTCATCTTGGTCGGCTTCTGAGGATGACGCGCCCTCCTGGGCCATAGCCTCCGCCGCAGGCAGGGGGCGCAGTTGCCGGAGCAAGCTCCCGATCCCCAAGAGTCCTAATCCCAGCGCCTCGAAGGGCGCGCCGGGATTATAAACCGCATCGAATTGGGGCGCCTCGAAGGTCCTAACATGCAGACGCACCTCGTCAATCGAAAGCGTGCCATCGTCGCCCAGGATTGCTTCGGTAAGCAACTCCCCACTGGCGCTGCGATAGGCCTGGACTTGCAACGCCGTTGAATCGACGATATAACTCAATCGAAAGACATACTCCGCCTCCGGTAGCGCGAAGTAGGCGTCCGAGGCGGCGGTGGTCAGCACGAGGGAAAGTTGCTGCTGCGGTTCCTCGCGGCGGGAGGGGAGGAGTTCCAGCGGCGCGCCATCCTCCTCGCTGGCCGTCGCCTCGACGCCCAACCCCCGCCCTTCGGGGATTAGATAGAGGCCATAGACGCCGTGCCAGAGCGTGAAGGCATTGTGCGGCGGCGAGAGCGTGATCTCCCGCTGGGGTATTTCAAGAGGTGACGCCGGCCAGGCCGTGAGATTCGGCTCCGTCCAGCCCCAGAGCGTGTGCATCCCCCAGCCGAACAGGAGCACTACGCCGCCGGCCAGGGGCAAGAAGCCTCGCACGCGAACGCGGGGCGAAACATCCGGCCACGCTTTGATCAAAGCGTCCAGATGAGCGGCCAATACCAAGGCGAGCAGAGCCAGCGCGCTTCGCATCCAGAGCGAGGATCGCAGGGTGAGGAGTTGCAACGTCGCCAGCAGATCCGCCCAGCGGCCCAAGGTGAGGCGCTGTTCGGCCAGCCAGCGGGTGTAGATGAGATCGTCAGCGGGGGGAACAGGGGCTTGGGGCAATAGGAGGATAAGTAGTTGGAGGAGCACCAAGGCCGTGAAAATCTCCAAGAAGCGTCGATCTTCACTCAGCCAGGCCCATATCCTCCCAAGCACATACTGCCGTTGTGTTGTCATTGATTGTTGCATAATTCCCTACAAAAAAGGCCCCAATTTGGGGCCTCTGTGTGAGCCACCCGTCGGACTCGAACCGACGACCCGTCACTTACGAAGCGACTGCTCTACCAACTGAGCTAGGGTGGCCTAACCTGGTTGATATTATACTCGGAATGCTAAAGTTGACAAGTGCAAAATCGGAGAAAAATTACCCCAGGGATATTGGAGCATTCTCAAGATCAGTTGCAAGTTAGTTGACCTACGGGGTGCTCCGTGTTATACTGAAATTGATTTCCTCAAAAACATGCTCGCGCAGTTCCCGGCGGACATGGGCAATTACATCGATACATCTCCAACTTGAACGTTACCGTTGCAACCTACACTAGGGGAATATCGTAGGTTAAAGTACAAGGTGATGGAGGGTTGCCCATAACTTCGAGATCTCCCTTTGGCCTTTCCACATCTTGATCTCACATCTCTAAGTTGTTAAAGTCATAAGTTTGCCTAAGGAGGTATGGAAAATGGCGTCGCTATTGGAAAAGGTTTCTACATTGATCTCAGCAAATCTCCATTCACTGGTGGATAGGGCGTTGCAGAGCAACAACATCGCCGTGATCGATCAGTACATCCGTCAGGTGGAGGATAACTTGGCGGATCTGGAAGATGCCGCCGCGACCGTCGGGGGTGAAGTGCGCTCCCTCAAGCGGAAGGTCGGCGACTTGGAGCAGAAGCAGGAGGAGTTGGATCGCGCCATCGATGCGTTCCTGATGGAGGGCAATGACTCCGCCGCCGTCGCTGCGCAGAGTCGCTTGAACAGCACCGAGCGCTTGATCTCGACCTATCAGGAGCAGGTCAAGCGCCAGGCCAACGAGTATCAAAAGTTGCTCGATTCCAAGGTCAAACTGGAAGCGCGGCTCGAGACGATGAAGCAGCAGCGCGAGGAAGTCCAGGCGATGTTGGATCTGGCCAAGAGCAAGGAAATCTCGCTCAAGGCGATGAAGGGCCTGGATGATCTGATGGGCGAGGGTGATTCCGACATCAACCGCATCGCGGAAAGCGTCCGCTCGCGCTTGGATAAGGCGTCGGTGGCATCCGAGATGCGCGCGACCACGCTGGAATCGCAGATCGATGACGTGCTGGAGACCAGCGCCATCGACGCGAAGTTGGCTGAGCGCCGGAAGCGCCTGGGCCTGGACGAGTAGCGTAAAGCGATCCTTGCGAAGGTTGCGCAATGACCTTCAAACCAAAAGCGCGGTGGTATAGCGCCGAATAGCTTGTTCATGAGGCTTGCCTAACCTTCGCAAGGGTGAATAGCAGGTCAGAGTCAGATGGCCAGACTACTTGACTATAAGACCATCCGACTACCTGACCAACCGACCATTTGACCACCAGACTAAGCCGCATTCGTTGCATTGGAGGAGGGGCATAAGCACAGCATGAACCGTACGCGATGGATTTTTGTGGGAATTTTGGCCGTAGTCTTTTTGATTATCGGGATTGCGGTGGTGATGAACCTCGCCAGCGGCGAAGAGCCAACCGGTGATACGGAGTTTACCTTAGATCGACCCGAGGCGATCACCGTGCGGGTGTTGACAGCGCTGCCGGTGGAGCGGTGGGTGAGCGAATCCGCCGCCCAATTTAACACCAGTTCACCACAAGTCGAGGGCGTGCCCATCGAGGTCGAGGTGATCGCGATGGATGGCCTCACCGCCCTGGGACAGTGGGATCGCAACGAATTCGGTGCTCTAGAGGGGGGCGTCCCGCCGGAGGGCCTGACGGAGGCACAAAAGGCCGAACTGGAGGATTTCCCCACCGTCTGGATTCCAGACAGCCGCTACCTGGTGGAGTTAGCGAACGCCTCGTACAAAGAACGCCTGGGTCGCGACGTTTTCCTCACCGATGGGGAATACCGGGCGCGGCCTATTGCCATCAGCCTCTTCACCTGGGGCATCTACGAGAGCCGTGCGCAGGCGTTAGAGTCGACCTTCGATGAGATCAGTTGGGCCACCATCCACGACGCCGCCGTCGCCAAGGGCGGCTGGCCGGAGCTGGGCGGCAAAGCGGAGTGGGGCTATTTCAAGCTGGTGGTGCCCAATCCCAATAAGAATGTTGGCGGGCTGGCGGCCATGATTGCCGCCGCCGGCGAGTATTACGGGCGCACCGACGTCGGCGTTGGCGACCTGACCAATCCCGAATTCCAGGCCTGGTTGGAGGAGTTGATGGGCGCGGTCACCGACTTCAGCAGCGCCAGCGCCTACACCGCCGAGGATTTCGCGCTCTTCGGCTACAGCGTCGGCGATGGCGGGCAGTTGCTGGAAAGCGACCTTCTCCAGAATATGCAGGGCATCCTCACCCGCTGGGATGACCCGCTCTCCATTTATTATCCCCAATATGTGACCTGGTTCGATTTCCCCTTCACCGTCTGGGTGGGGCCGGAGACCAGCGCGCTGGAGAAGAACGCCGCGCTGGAGTTCCAGCGCTTCTTGCTCAATCAGGAGCAACAGGAGATGGCGTTGGCTTACGGCCTGCGTCCCGCCAATCCCAACGTGCCGGTGGATGCCACGGAAGAGAGCTTGTTCGTCAAGTGGCAGGATCGCGGCGTGGAGTTCATCGTCCCCCGCAGCGACGCGATGCGCAGCCCAAATCGCGAGGTCTTGCTCACCCTGCTGCGTTGGTTCGAATTAAATGTGGCCAACTGAGGCAGCGGATCGGGAGGGGGTGAGGTATGGATAGGTTCGAGACGAATGAACAAACGCGGGTTTGGCTGATTGTCGCCGGGGTGGGGTTGGCGCTTTTGTGTCTGTGTAGCGTCGGTATGTTCCTCGTGGCGCGGGCGTTCTTTACCGTCGATCAGAATGCGATCATCAGCGGGGGCGATGGCGCGGATGCTACTGCTGCCGAGCTGACGATCGCGGTCTCGCCGGGGATGGCGCCGACCTTCAATCGCTTGGTCGCGCAGTTCAATGCCCAGACGCGCGAGACGCCGGACGGCACACCGATGTCGATCCGCACGGTGTCAATGACGCCGGAGAAGATGGTCGCGGAGAGTTTGGAGCGTCCCCCGTTCCAGGCCATCGCGCCCGACAGCAGCCTCTGGCTGAACCAGTTGGATCGTCGCTGGGCGGAGGCGCAGAGCGAGTCGCTGGCCGTTGAGGAGACCATCATTCCCATCGGCAACCGGCGCTTCGGTAACCCCATCCGCTATGCGACCAGCCCGGTCGTGATCGCGGCATGGGAGGAGGTGGCGCGCGACCTCGGATGGCCCGAGCAATCGGTCGGCTGGGAGGATATTCAACGCCAAGCGACGGCGAACCCCAACTTCAAGTGGAATCACCCCAGCACCGGCCACGCCAGCGGCCTGTTGGCGACCTTGGCCGAGTTCTACGCCGGCGCCGGCCTGACGCGGGGCTTGACGCCGGAGGACGCGACGGCCGAATCGACCCTGGATTACGTCCGCAACGTCGAGGCGACCGTTCGCTTCTACGGCGAGGGCGAGGATGTCATCGTGCAGCGCTTGGCGGAAGAGGGCCGCAATTTCCTGGACGCCTTCGTGACGCAGGAGCAGGTCGTTATCGCCTGGAACCAAAACTATCCCGGCGACCGTCTCGTCGCGCTCTACCCTGCCGAAGGTACGCTCTGGGCCGATCATCCGCTGGCGCTGCTGGAGTTGGGCGCATCGGGCGAGACGCCGGTCTCGGATAACCAGCGCCGCACCTACCAGGCCTTCACTTCTTATTTGATGACGCCGGAGGTGCAGAAGCAGCTCTTGGATGCGGGCTATCGTCCGGCGGATCTGGACATCAGTTTAGAGGGCGCGGGGAGTCCATTCGAGGCCAGCGACGCCGTCGATTGGCGTCAGCCGCAGACCACGCTCCAAATCCCTTCCGCTGAGGTGGTGGAGGTGGTGCAGAATGTCTGGTGGTACACTAAACGTCCCACCAACGTTTATCTCGTCGTCGACACCAGCGGCAGCATGGGCGGGGAAAAAATATCCCGAACCCAAGACGCCCTGCAATCCTTCGTTGCGCAGATGCGCGGGGATCGCGATAAGATCGGTTTGATCTCGTTCAGCACCGATGTGCAGGAATTGCGCTCGCTCCAAGCGCTGGACGACGCCGGGCGCAATGAACTGCGCACAGCCATCGCTGGCTTGCAGGCGACGGGCGAGACCGCCCTGATCGATGGCGTCTGGGAGGCTTATACCCGGCTCCAAGCCATCGGCGATGCCGAGGCGATCAACGCCATCGTCGTGATGACCGATGGCCACGAAAATCACAGTCGGCATTCCCTTGCGGAGCTGCGCCGGCGTTGGGAGAGTGATGAAGGACAAGGCGTCCCTGTCGTGATCTTCTCCATCGCTTTCGGCGATCACGCCGACGAGAAGCTCTTGCAGCGGATGGCTGAGATTGGCGAGGGGCAATTCCGCCGCGCCGACGAGACCGACATCGAAGAACTCTATAAGATTATCTCGACCTACTTCTAAATCCAGATGACCAATAATATTCGATCTGAAATAGAAAAGGAAGCCCAGAGCGTCCTCATCCAATACGCTTTCTTCCGCTGGGAGAACGCGGTGATCTTGGGGATGAGCATCTTACTGGCGTTTTTCCATTATTATTATGGGCAAGATAATTTTCCCCAAAATACCCTTATTCGATGGGAATGGTGGTGGGGCTGGCTCGCCTTGGGCGGCGTGGGCGTGGCGGCCATCTTCGTCTCCAGCCTGACGGATGCGGAGACTAACGCCCAGGTGCTCCTCACGCTTTTCCAGGAGCAATTCAACCCGCGCAATATTCAAAATTCTGATTTGCGCCAGGAGGTCGAGCGCGCGTTGGAGTATCAACGGCGCATCGAGGCCCATATCGGCAAGCAGGAAGGGGGCGTGCTTCGCGACCGTTTAGATGACACAGCGAATCAGTTGGCCGATTGGGTCGCGCATATTTACCAGTTGGCGATGCGACTAGACGCCTACCGTCGCGATCCCCTGCTGCCGCAGGAGCGCGAGACGGCGCCGGAGGAATTGGAGACACTGCGCTCCCGGCTGGAGTACGAGAAAGATCAAGATGTGCGTCAGCAGTTGGACGAACTGATCGAGCGCAAGCGTCAACAGTTGGAATCGATGGAGGCCTTGGATGCGCGGATGAAGCAGGCTGAACTGCGCTTAGAGGAGAGTTTGACCTCGTTGGCGACCGTCTACAATCAGATGCAGCTCATCAGCGCGCAGGATGTCGATAGCGGTCGCTCCGAGCGTCTGCGCCAGGATATTAACGAGCAGGTGAACCGGCTCGATGATTTGGTCACCAGTCTTAATGAGGTTTATGATTATGACGGATTGGAACTGTGAGGAGGGAACTTAGGTGGTGAGTAGGATGCGAAAATATTTTATCATCACGATCATCTTGGGGATGCTGCTGGCCGGATGTAATGCACCGGGCGGGCAGGAGCCGACCAAAGGCGAGGTGATTGTCTTCGTGGCAGTGCCGCTGAGCGGCTTCCAGGCCAATGGGGGGCAGACGGTCTTGGGTGGCGTGCGCCTAGCAGCGGCAGAGATCAATCGCAGCGGCGGCCTGATGGGTTATCGCGTGGTGGTGCGCCCGCTGGATGACGAATCCGACAGCGATGTGGCCGTCTCACAGATCTCCGAGATCGAGGCGGCGCTTCAGCGGGGCGAGAAGGTCTTGGGCGTGATCGGGCACCTCAACAGCGGGCAGACATTGGCCGCGATGGAGTACTACAAGGATATGCCCATCATCGTCGTCACGCCGACGGCGTCCGAGCAGAGTCTCAGCGAGCGCGGCTACGATAATTTCTTCCGCGTCAACGCCAGCGACGACGTGCAGGCGGCGGTTGATGCGCGATTTTTGGTCGAGCACTTAGGCGCCCAGCGCGTCGCTGTGGTGCATAACGATACGGAGTACGGTCGCGGCCTGGCCGAAGCGCTGATCCAGGAATTAGCATCACGCGGCGCCGAGGCGGCGACGACCATCGAGGTGGCCGAGGGCCAGGGCGAATACGCGCCAGAAATCCAACAGATCCAGGCGGCGAATCCCGATGCGATTTTCTACGCGGGCTACGAGATCGAGGCGCCCTACCTGCGCTATCAATTGGTCGAGGCCGGCGTCGATCTGCCGATGTTGGCGAGCGACGGCGCGTTCTTGGCGGCGACCATCGACGAGGCCGCCGGCGCTGCCGAGGGGATGTACGTCAGCGCGTTCGCGCCCAGTCCCCGCAATGTCGCGGACGAGGATTGGTTCGAGGCTTACCAGGTGGTCGAGTACCGCAATCCCGACACCTACTCCGTCAACGGCTACGTGGCGATGCAGGTGCTGGCTGAGGGGGTGCGCAAAGCGGACACCTTACAGGCGGATCAGATCGCCAACTCGCTCCAAGGCAACTCGGTGAAGACGTTGCTCAACGAGCTGAAGTACCAGAACAACGGCGACCTTACCGATCCCCAGATTTGGATCTATCAAGTGCAGGATGGCGAATTCCGGCAGGTTGATTGGTGACCTGAATAAGAGGAGGAGCAATATGAATCGTGATACACTTGCCCAGCGGGTCAATGTTCTGATCGATCAGGGCATTTTTGAGGATGAAGAGAGTTTGAAAAATACTGCCTATCGAAGCCTTTTGATTCTTCGTCCAGAATTGAAGTTAGAAATAGCTCTTTCTCTGTATAAGCAAGAAGAGATTTCTTTAGGGAAGGCCGCCGAAATTGTGGGAATATCTCGTGAAGAACTTAAAGAGATTATGGCTTCACGAGGGATTGAACGTAGGATTCCTGTGCTTTCTTCTGAGGATGTGGCGGCTGGGGTTAACCGTTTACTGGAAAAAGAATGAAAGGTTTCTTGATCGACACAAATATCCTCAGCATCTTCGCTAAAGCAGAAGGTCTCCCTATGCTATGTCGTCTGTTGGGATATGAGGAGTTACCCATCACACCGAGTGTCCTGGATGAGCTTTTGGTCCCTCTGGAGTATGGGTATGATTTTCCTCAGAAGGTTTTGGATATAGTTGAAGTCATAGCTGTAACAAAGAAAGAGATCGAGATGTACGAGGCTCTTAGATTGCAGGGGAGAGTGAGCACGGCTGACGCAGAAATGATTATGGTCTGTAAGCAGCGTGGATGGCTTTACATCACAATGGACAAAGTGGCTTTACGGGTTGCTCATACGTTGGGGGTGGAGACTGCGGATTTACAAGCTTTGTTGGTAGCGATTAAGAGCAAGGGATTGCTTAATCGAGAGCAGTTGCGAATGTTAATTGACCGTATGGAACAAGAGG
>CAYXVS010000072.1:0-10149 GCA_964468735.1 uncultured Anaerolineales bacterium
AACTCAAGTCAAGACATCAATTTACGTCCCATTAGATATTATTTGTGATTTCCCTCAATGGTCAAATAAGACTTCTGGGCGTCCGATATTGGTATGGGATTGATCTTCGAGGTGCAACTTATCCTCTATCGATGTCGTAAGAATAGATAGACGCAAAAGCAGCGAGAGAAATTTCGCCTGTCGATATGCTTTGAAAATCCATACATCTATCTGATCAAAATTAACCCGGAGGGTATATAAAAATGAGTGCAATGGAGACTAATGTTAAGGTTTTGGGATGGTTGTATATTGTCTTAGGGATCTTGGGCGTGATCATTGGCGCCATCGTGCTTTTCATTTTGTTGGGCACAGGCATTGTCGCTCAGGATGGCGAGGCGATGGCCATATTGTTCATCGTCGGAGTGGGGATTGCTGGCTTGATGACCGTGCTCTCGCTGCCGGGTATCGTCACCGGGATGGGGCTGCTCAAATATCAGAGTTGGGCGCGTGTGCTGGCCATCATCTTGGGCGCGATCAATCTATCGGCCTTCCCGGTGGGCACGGTGTTAGGCGTCTATTCGCTGATCGTGATGCTCAACGACGAGACCAGCGCGCTTTTCGCCAAGCGTTGACCCCCTTCTCATTATAAGGCAAAAACCAGCGCGGAGATAATTATCCCCGCGCTGGTTTAGTTTCGCCACCTTTGCGAAGGTAACGGAGCACGCCTCTCACAAAGCCATTATCGATAGGCCAGAAGCCGGGAGCTTTGAAGCGCGTTCCCGAACCTTCGCCAGGAGTCTCTTACCCCTCCACAATCAGACTCACAAACTCCGGCGGCTGTCCGGGCTTCAGGGCGACCAAGCCCTTGTTCGAAAGATGCAACTCCTCGATCACGATCAGGCCCAAGAGGCTGATGGTCATCTCCGCCGAGCCGTGGGGGCAGCCGGCGGCCTGCAAGCCCGCTTCGATCTGCTCCAATCGCTGGGCCGTCTCCGCCGCCGATTCGAGCGCCATCAGCCCGCCGAGCGGGAGCGGCAGCTTGGCCGCGACCTCGCCATCGACCACGATGACCATCCCGCCGTCCATCGCGATCACGGCGTTGGCCGCCGTCGCCATCGCCTCGTCGCCGGCGCCCAGCACCAGCAGGTTGTGGCAGTCGTGGGAGACGGTCGAGGCGAAGGCCGCGCCCGGCTCGAAGCTCATGCCGGTGACGAAGCCTAATGTATGCGTGCCCGCGACATTCTCCTTGGGCGCGTGGCGATAGAAGATCGCCGCTTTGACCAGATCCCGCGCCGGGTCCGCTCTTAAGTTCCCCTCCGCCGGCGTCATCTCTACGATTTGCTCCTCGGTGTGGACCTTGCCCGGCACGGCGCGCATCGCGCGCACCTTCACCGGCCCCTCCGACGCGACCGGGATGCGGAAATCCTCCGCCGTCATTAAATCAAGGTGAACGGAGTGCAGCGCCCAATCGGGATAGTTATAGGGCGCGATCTCCACCACCATCTCGCCATCCTCCGCGACCAACACGCCGTCCGCGTAGACCTGCTCGATGTTCAGGTTGACCAGATCGCTGACGAGCAGCAGATCCGCCGCCCGGCCCGGCGAGACTGTGCCGATGGTGCGCGATTGTTCCAGCATCTGTGCGGCGTTCAGCGTCACCATCTGGATGGCCTGGATGGGCGAGAGGCCCTGACGAATCGCCTCGCGCACCACGCGATCCATGTGGCCCTGGTTGACGATGGTCTCGGAGGTCACGTCGTCGGTGACCAGGGTGAAGAAGCGCGTGTCCAGGCCGGGATTCTCGGTGACGGCCCGGATCAGGTTGGGCATATCCAACCACGCGGAGCCGTAGCGCTGCTGCGCGTAGCAGCCCAATTGCGCGCGGCGCAGCGCGCCCTCCGCCGTCGTGCCCTCGTGATCCCCCGTGATACCCGCCGCCGCGAAGGCGTTGAGGCCCTCGTCCAGCGCGAGGCTGGCGTAGTGCCCGGTGAGCACGACCCCCGCCTTCAGCGACGCGGCGGTGATGGCGTGCACGCTGGGATCGCCGTAGATCAGGCCGGGGAAGTTCATCTGCTCGCCCTGCAGGGCCGCCCAGCCCTCCTCGTAGGCGCGCGCGACCTCCTCGGCGGTGATGACGGCGCCGGCGTCCTCAAAGCCGGGGATCGATGGCACGCAGACGGGCATCGCCACCTGCACCTTGAGCGGCAGGCCCTGCGCCGCCTTGTGAAAGAGTTCGACCGCCCGCAGGCCGAAGACGTTGGTGATCTCGTGGTTGTCGCACGCGATGGTCGTGGTGCCGTGGGGCAACACCGCCGCCGCGAAGTTGCGCACATCGACCATGCTGCTCTCCACGTGATCGTGTGTGTCGATGAAGCCGGGCATCACGTAGCGCCCGTCCGCATCCACCACCTTCGTCTCCTCGCCCACGGGGATGTGGGAGGCGTCGCCCACCAGCGCGATGAAGCCGTGGCGCACGGCAATATCGACGCCGGACTGGATCCGCGCGACGTTGACGTTGACCAAGCGCGCATTGCGGATGATCAGATCCGCCGGCTCGCGCCCCATCGCCGTGGCGACCATCGCCTGGGTGATCTCGTGCAACTTATAGCGTTGATGCACATATCCTTTCTCTGTCATTATTATCGTCTCCTTTCGGATTGAGGTTATTTTGGGGATTTCTTACTTCAGTATAGCCCTAAGTCGGGAGGGAGTCAAAAGCTGGTTGCTGGATGCTGGATGGTTGGACATTGGTCGGCTTGGATACGTTTCAGTACCATGACAGTGAAAACCCATTCCTTGACACAAGTCACAGCGTCCAAGACAATGAAGGCGTCCCGTGGCTCTTGGGCAAATGGAGTACCTTGCGCGATGCGCCGGATGCTGATATGATGTACTGTTGCGCGCGGGCCTTCGCACTGCGACCCGCCGGCCCGAATGGAGCTTAATTTTTGTGTATGGATTAATTTTTTACGCAATACGAAATATGCAATACATTTTACGTCTCGAGGTGAAGCATAATTATGGCAAATGACAAACTTCAGGTTCGCGGGGCGCGACAGCACAACCTCAAGAACCTGAACGTCGATATTCCGAAGAATCAACTGGTGGTCATCACCGGCCTCTCTGGGTCGGGCAAGTCCTCCCTGGCTTTCGATACAATCTTCGCTGAGGGCCAGCGGCGCTACATCGAGTCGCTGAGTTCTTACGCGCGGCAATTTTTAGGCCAGATGGACAAGCCCGACGTCGAATCGATTGAGGGGCTGAGTCCCGCGATTGCGATTGATCAGCGGGGCGTCTCCCACAATCCGCGCTCGACCGTCGGCACCGTGACCGAGGTCTACGACTTTTGGCGCCTCCTCTACGCGCGCATCGGCGTTCCCCACTGCCCGGAGTGCGGGCGCGAGGTCGCCCAGCAGAGCGCGGAGGAGATCGTCGACGCGGTGCTGGCGATGCCGCCGCGAACGCGATTGCAGTTACTGGCGCCGCTCGTGCGCGGGCGCAAGGGCCACCATCAGCCCATCTTTGATGAGGTGCGCAAGTTGGGCTTCGTCCGCGTCCGCGTCGATGGCGAGGTCTACGAATTGGAAGATGTCCCGGCGTTGGATCGCTACAAGCTGCACGATATCGAGGCGGTGGTGGATCGCCTGATCCTGCCGGAGGAGCAGACGGGTCAAATCTATCGCGATTTCGTCAGCCGCCTCACCGACTCCATCGAGACCTCCCTGCGCCTGGGCGACGGCGTGATGATGGTGGAGATCGTGCGCTCGCCCGATCCCGCCGCGCAGCCGGAGGGCGACGTGCTCTTCTCCGAGTCGCTCGCCTGCCCCGTCTGCGGCATCAGCCTGCCGGAGATCGAGCCGCGCACCTTCTCCTTCAACAGCCCACACGGCGCATGCTCCGTCTGCCAGGGGCTGGGGTTCAAGTTAGAATTAGATCCTGACCTCATCGTGCCGGATCCCACACGCTCGCTGAACGAGCAGGCCATCGCCTACGGGATGTCCAAGGACAAAGATAGCTACACGTGGGGCATTCTGCGCAGCGTCGCGGCCCATTATGGGATCGCGATGGACACGCCGTGGCAGGAGTTGACCGAGGCGCAGCGCCGCATCGTGCTGTACGGCAGCGGGCAGGAGCGCATTCCGATGCATCATCAGGGCACGCACGGCGTCTGGCGGGGGGAGCGCCGCTACGAGGGCATCATCCCCAATCTGCGCCGCCGCTACGAGGAGACCGACTCCGACTACATCCGCCGCAAGATCGAGAGCGTGATGAGCCGCACCCCGTGCGCCGCGTGCGATGGCTCGCGCCTCAACAAGGTCACGCGCGCGGTCACGCTGGCCGGAAAGCCGATCTATGAGCTGACCGACTGGCCTGTCGCCCAGCTTCACACCTGGGTAGAAGAGCTATTGGCTGATGGCGTGCTCACCCCCAAGAATCGCGCCATCGCCGAGCGGCCCTTCCGCGAGATCCGCGACCGGCTGAAGTTCTTGATTGATGTGGGGCTGGACTATCTCACGCTGAGTCGCTCCGCCACGACGCTCTCCGGCGGCGAGGCGCAGCGCATCCGCCTGGCGACGCAGGTCGGTTCGCGGCTGACGGGCGTGCTCTATGTGCTGGACGAGCCGAGCATCGGCCTGCACCAGCGCGACACGGCCCGGCTGATCAACACCCTCAAGGAGATGCGTGATCTGGGCAACACGGTGCTCGTGGTCGAGCACGACGAGGAGACGATCCGCGCCGCCGATTGGGTCCTGGATTTGGGGCCGGGCGCCGGCGAGTACGGCGGCGAGGTGGTTGTTGCGGGGCCGGTGGCGGAGATCGAAGCGCACGAGGCGTCCATCACGGGCGCCTATCTCTCCGGGCGGCGCCGGGTGCCCGTGCCGGAACAGCGCCGCGATGGCAACGGCGCGGCGCTGGTGGTGCGCGGCGCGCAGCAGCACAACCTCAAAGAGATCGACGTGCACTTCCCGCTGGGGCGATTCATCTGCGTGACGGGCGTCTCCGGCTCCGGGAAGAGCACGCTCATCATCGAGACGCTCTACCAGCGCCTGGCGCAGATCCTCAACGGCGCGCGCGATCCGGCGGGCAAGATGCGCGCGCTGGAGGGCGTGGAACACATCGACAAGGTCGTCAACATCGACCAATCGCCCATCGGGCGGACACCGCGCTCGAATCCGGGGACGTACACGAGCGTCTTCACGCCGATCCGGGAGCTGTTCGCTGCGTTGCCGGAGGCCAAGATGCGCGGCTACGACAAGGGCCGCTTCAGCTTCAACGTCAAGGGCGGGCGCTGCGAGGCCTGCAAGGGGCAAGGCACGCTGCGCATCGAGATGCAATTCCTGCCGGAGGTCTACGTCCCCTGCGATGTCTGTCACGGCGCGCGCTACAATCGCGAGACCCTGCAAATCCGCTACAAGGGAAAGAACATCGCGCAGGTCTTGGACATGACGGTGACGGAGGCGCGGGAGTTCTTCGCGGCGATCCCCAAGATCGTGCGCAAGTTGGATACGCTCTGTGAGGTGGGGCTGGGCTACATCCGCTTGGGACAGCCCTCGCCCACACTCTCCGGCGGCGAGGCGCAGCGCGTCAAGCTCTCGCGCGAGCTGTCGAAGCGCTCGACGGGCCAGACCTTCTATATGTTAGACGAGCCGACGGTAGGCCTGCACGCCGCCGATGTCGATAAATTGATTCAGGTCTTACAGCAGTTGGTCGAGGGCGGCAACACCGTGGTCGTCATCGAGCACAATCCCGACGTGGTCAAGGTCTCCGATTGGATCATCGATCTAGGGCCGGAGGGCGGCGAGGCCGGCGGGCAGGTCGTGGCCGAGGGCACGCCGGAGGAGGTGGCGCAGGTCGAGCACTCCTACACGGGGCAATATCTCGAGCGCTGGCTGACGCGAGAATCGGAGCAGGCTAAATGAAAGTGAAGCAGAATACAATCGGCGTGGGGGTGGGGAGGAAGTGGTTATAGCGGAGGACATTCCATTTCATCCCATTGTGAAGCATTAGGCCCGAAGGATTTCCAAAATCCTTCGGGCCTTATAGTTTCAGTGGGTCTAGGAGATTGGGTCTATTCCATCGGGAGCCAGATATAGAATTTGCTGCCGGGACAGCTCTCTTCGTCGTGGCCGGGACTTTCCACCCAGATGCGTCCGCCGTGCGCCTGGACAATCCCGCGCGCAATCGCCAATCCCAGGCCGGGGCCGCCGCCTTTGAATCGGGTGCGTCCAGAGGAGTGCACAGCCACTTCGCCCATCTGATAGAATTTCTCGAAGATCAACTCCTGATATTCGGGGTCGATGCCGATCCCCGTGTCTTCCACGGTGATTTCGACGATGGGGGTTTCATTCTCGACTCTGATGACTTGGCCGGCAACGTGGATGTTGCCGCCATCGGGCGTGTATTTGATCGCGTTGCCGATGACGTTGCGCAATACCTTCTGAATCAACCCGCCATCAGCCTCGATCTCCGGTAAATCATAGATCCCATCCGTGGTCAAAGTAATCTGCCGCTCCTCCAAAGCCGCGATGAAGGAGCGATAGACCGGCTCGTATTCATCCCCGATGGACGTTGGCCGTCTGACCATGTTGAGCGCCTGATTGTCGATCATCGCCACATCTAACATACTGTTGACGATGCCGTGCATGCGCTCGGTGCCGTTGACGATGCCGTGCAGGAAGGGATCGGTCGTGTCGCTGCTGGCTAAATTCTTCAGCATTTGACTGTAGCCTTTGATGACCGTCAGCGGAGTGCGCAACTCGTGCGCCACCACGCGGATGAAATCGGACTTGTTCTGATCCATCTTCTCCAGGGTCTTGTAGGCGTGATTGAGTTCCTCGGTGCGGGCTTGCACGCGCATCTCCAATTCCTCGTTGAACTCCCGGATCTCCTCGTAGAGATGGGCGTTCTCCAGAGCGATGGCGGCCTGACCGGCGAAGGCCAAGACCAGCTGCGCATCCTCGGAGGAGAAAGCGTTGACCTCCTGGCGCGTCAGCGAGATCATGCCGACCACGCGGTCTTTGGAGATGAGCGGTACACCCATCCACGAGTGATGCCGCTCCAGATCGTGAAGTTGTTGGAAGCGCGGATCCTCTAACGTGTCCTTGATGATGAGGGGTTCGTGGGTGCTGGCAATTTTCTCAAAGACATCCCCCTCGCGGATGAGGACCGTGACCCCTTTGCTTTGATGGTTAAGGGGGAAGCCGCGCTGCGCGATACTTCGCAGGGCTTCACCCTCTTGGATCATCACGGAGCCGCGTCTATAGGGCACAACGTCGGATAACTCTTCCAAGATGCGGGCGGGCACCTCGTGTAGATCTAAGCTGCTGGAGAGCACGCGCCCGGTCTTCACGAGTGACTCGGCCAGTTGGCGGCGACGCTGCTCGGCGGTGTACAATTCAGCGTTGCGGATGGCGACGGCCAACTGGTTGGCCAGTGCTCGCATCACCGAGCGGTCATCTTCGTTGAAGGCGGCGATAATCTGGGATTGGATATCCAACACGCCAATCGTCCGCTTCCCGATTTGCAGAGGAAGCGCCAACACAGAACGGGTGTGGGGTAATTCCTCGACTGAAAAGTAGTCGGGGACATTGTGGACATCGTCCACGGTCCGGGCCTCTCCGGTGTTAAAGATATTGACGATAATGCTGGAGGAGGACAAGGGGATGTGCAGCCCCTCCAGCCGCTGGCGCTTCAGATGTTCGTAGGCCTTTCGCACGCCGGCTTGTAGGATGAGCGTGTCGTTTTGCTCGTGAGGCCGCCACACGCCGACAAAGTAGTACCCGAAGTTCTGCTGGATCAGATTCACCACCTCGGAGAGCAAAATATCTATTTTGAGGATTGAGGTGATTTGTTGGCCTACCTTGTTGCTGGTCTCCAGCGCGCGATTGGTCGTCTCCAGCTCTTGATAGAGCCATTTTCGCTCCTCTAGCGCCTTGCTCAACTCTTCCTTGTTCTGCCAGAACTCATCCACGCGCCGACGCATCTGGATGTAGCTCTCGGCGGAGAGAGAGGCAGTTTTGTACAGGCTGCCAGCGGTGAGCGTGGCGATCCCGGTGGAGGCGGCGGCTAAAACTAACGCCAGCACGAGGGTATATCCGTCCACCTGCGCCGTCACGGCAACCGGAATGGTGAGGACGAAGGCAATAGCGGTGAAAATCAGCGCGGCGGCGGACGGCAGGAAGAGGCCCGCCGTCGAAGCGATCAGCGTCAAGATGAAGGGCGCACTTTCACGGAATGCCATGCCGCCGACGGTGGTGTCGTTGCCGAGCATAAAGACCAACATTGCGAGAACAAAGCCGGAGAGATAGACGTAGACCGCCCAGATGTATTTCTCTTTGTCGTGCAATAGATAGTTGGCCAGCCAGTTAAAGCCGGCGATGATGACAAAGGGCGTGAAGGCCCAGGAGTGAATGGTGCTAAAATCACCAAATCGCGGCGCTGCCGTGGTCAATGTGAGAAGGCCGATGATGGGGATGCCCCACGTGAACGTAATTAGCGTGTGGAGGTAACCTTCCTGCATGTCGTGGATATAGTCAATGGATGATGGCGTATGATTTAGTTCGTTCACCAATGACTCCTAAGCGTCCAACAATAACCTCGGTTATCTCGCTCCGTTATGGATTATTCGACCACACCTTATCCATATCATCTGATAGCTCTTTATAAGCCACCCGGCCTCCCGATGTGGCTAAATTGGCGGCGCGGGAGAGCGTATCTTTGGCCTCCTTGGTGCGCCCTTGGGCGATGTAAACGCGCCCCAAGGTGTGCAGCGCGCGCGCTTGATCGATCTCACTCTCCGCCCAGTTGAGGGCGTATTGCGCCACCTGCTCGGCTTCGACCAACCGATCGGGCATGGTATCGGCGTAGAAGCGGGCCAGCGCGTTCAAGACCTCGAAGTTATACGGCGCCAGCTCCTGCGCGTAGAGCAGATCCCCGTGGGCGGCTTCGATGGCGGGCGGCGATTGGCGGCGGCGCACCCACGAGCGCGCCACGTAGGCGATGGGCTGCTCCGGGAGGCTGGTCGCTTGCATCGTGGGGCTGAGCGTCATCGTCCGGCTGATGGTCTGCTGTGCCTCCGCGATGCGATCCAGGCGCGCCAGCGTGATGGCCAGCCACGATTCCGCGCGGACATACGGCGGGGCGATCTCCTGCGTCTCAGCATAAACCCTGAGCGCGTCTTGATAGTACAACTCTGCCGCCCAATCGAAGGCATCCACGGCTTCCTCGTATTGTCCCTGGTAGTAATAGATCATGCCCGTCTCAAAGTGCGACTCTGGCAGTGTGTGATCGAAGGAGACGGCGGATTGGAAGGCGTCTATCGCTTCGTCCCAGCGGTGGAGTGCGAAGTAGGCGTGCCCCATGCCGATGTGGACCTCAGGCCGTTCTTTCGCCAGCACCTTAGCGTGCTCAAAGTCGGCCAACGCGGCCTGATGAGCGTTCAACTCCAGGTAAGCGTTGCCTCGCTGGATGCGCAGATCGATGTCGTTGGGATTGCTCCTGATCTCCGCGTCGAACCTCGTTGGGGGGGCCGCTATGGGCGTAGGCGTCGGGCTGGGCGGCGGCGGGGGTGTTTTGGTGGGAGACGATGGCGCTTCATCCTCATCCTCGCCTGCCTGGGGCGTGGACTCGTCCGTCTGCCCCGTCCCTACCGAGCTGATAATCGGCAGTGTGCTGTTCGCCGTCGGCTCCGGGGCGGCGGAGCCAGAGCGCTGCATCATCCAGAACACCCCAATGAATCCGGCGTAGACGATGACAACCAGGCTAGCTAACACGCCCAAGATCAATTTTTGGTTTCGGGTTAGGCCCGCTCCCTTGCGTTTGGGCTTCTTCTTTCGGCCTTCATCCTCGACAGCAGCCGGCGCCTTTTCTCCTCGGAAACGACCGAGAAGCTTTTGGAAAAAGGACGGCTCCTTCTCTTCGATCTCGGGTTCTGTGTAATCGAGTGTGGAGAGAAGATCCTCCCAATTCTCCTCTGAAGCCTCAGATGAATCCGGGGCTAGTTCTTCTGGCGGCTCATTTGGGTTTAAGTCCATGGAATTCATTTACCTCCAACGTCGCAGCGTGATATCACGTGATTGCGTTGTCATTGTGCTGTCTGGGGATCGAAGCGAGGGGGAATTCATCCATGAGCGAAATTATGAGTGCTTCCATCCATTAAGGCCGTTCCAA
>CAYXVS010000072.1:10249-13049 GCA_964468735.1 uncultured Anaerolineales bacterium
GGAATTCATCCATGAGCGAAATTATGAGTGCTTCCATCCATTAAGGCCGTTCCAAAAACGAGCAGTTTTATGAGGGAAAAATATCAGGTTTGGGAGGTTTTATAATTTCTGGAACTACCTAAGTGCCATAGATGTTCATAGTATAAATCGAGATAGAATAAAAGGCAACTTGTGGATCATTGCGCAAACGGGGCGGTGGTGTTTCCACAAGCCCCGCCGATCGGAGCGGGCTTACGCACCAGCGTAATGCTCGATTTTCAACGGCTCCCCCCGACTCGGCGCTCGAACTAACGAGAGCGCATCCCGCGGGCATTTGGAGGTGCAGACGCCGCAGCCCATGCAGGCCTCTGCATCGATCACAGCGTGGCCATCGTCTCCGTCGTCCATTCGGATCGCCTCGAATTGACAGAAGGGCGCACAGCGCCCGCAGCCCACGCACGCGGCCTCGTCCACCTGGCAAATATAACCCGACGAGGCCAACATCGGCACGCCGTTGCGCTGGGCCTGCATCGCGCCACAGCAGCAGGCGCAGCAATTGCAGATGGCGTAGAATCGGCCCAGCATCGCATCCTTGAAGAAGGCGTGATGCACGTGGCCGCGCTCGTCCTCGGCCTGGAGGATGGCGACGGCCTCCTCCGCCGTGATGCTGCGCGAGCGCTCCGGGTGGTGCTCCCGCACGAGGCCGGCGAACGGCTCCCCGATGATCAGGCAGACGTCCAGCGGCAGGCAGGGATCGGGCCGCGCGCTGCGACAGGGGCAATCTAACACGGCGATGTGCTCCGGGTGTCGGAGGATCAGCGCGCGCGCCATCGTGTAGGGGATCACCCGCTCCAAGTCAGGCGCGCGAATCTCTTCCTGCACGGTGACGAGGCGCTTGGCGTCGTCCAGCGGCATCACTTTGCCGTGGTAGGTGTCGGCGAAGGTCGTGCGCTCGGCGTCCGTCTGTTCCTCCGGCTTCTTCCCCAGGCGCTCGATCAGCCAGTTGGCGACCGGCGCGACGGCTTTCGCCAGGGGATGCTCGCCGGTCCCCACGCCGATGTAGAAGTAGGGCCAGCGCAGGTAGATGTAGCCGTGCAGAAAATCGAACCACGAGTAGTTTGGTGTGCGGCGCGCCTCTTGGATCATCGCCCAGGTGGCGCGCGAGATAAAGAAGGGGCGTTTCATAGGGGTGGGGCCTCCTTATGAGAATTGAGAATGAAGAATTGCGAATGACGAATGGCAGGATTAGCTATCGCTCGGTGTTTCCTGGGACGGCGTCTCCGCCAGCGTGGACAAAATCGCGTCGATCTCGTCCGGCGCGATCTCGTAGACGGATTGGCGTCCACGCTTGCCGCGCACCTCGACTTGCTTGGGTGTGGCGCTGGGACATCCGCAGGTTTGGTAGGTGGTCGCGTCCATCAGCACGCCGCCGATGGGGGCCAATCCTTGGAGCCGACTGGCCGTGTTGACGGTGTCGCCTAAGATGGTCACCTCCTGGCGCGCGCGGGAGCCGACGCCCGCGATGAGGCACGGCCCCGTCATCATCCCGATGCGCGTGGGGAAGGCGGGCGCATCGGCGGCGATTTGCCGAGCGTTGAACGCCGCGCTGCGCTGCTGGATGCGCAGCGCAGCCGCCAGGGCAGCGCGCGGCCATTCGAAGAAGGCCAGCATCCCATCACCCAGGAACTTGTCCACGTCGCCTCGGCTCTGATAGACCGTGGTTGCCAGCATATCGAGGTAGCGGTTGAGATCCTCCACCAGCGGCGCCACGGCCATCGATTCACTCAGCGTGGTGAAGCCCGCGATGTCGGTGTTGAGCACGGTCAGCGTCTGCTGCTGTGTGCGCGGCGATTCGGTCGCCGGCGTATCGCGGATCAACGTCGCCTCCTCCCAGGCCGTGCGCGACATCATCGTCTTCACGATGCGGTTCAGGCGCTCGACGGCCTCTTTGCGCTCCTCCAGGGTCTGATAGAGCGCCCGCAGCTCGCGATTGCGCGCCTCTAAGCTGCCGGTGAAGGACTGGAGAAAGGCCGTGTAGGGTGGGGGCACCTGAGTGAGATCGGATTGGGCGGCTGGCTCGACGCCCAGCGCGTGATGCAACCAGCTCTCGGCGCGGCGGACGATGGCCGGATCGCAGAGCAGCGCGCCTTCGTAGTAGCGACCTCGGCCCAGCGGGCGCGATGTGCGGCCCTCCGTCTTGGTGGGCGCTTGAATCTCGCGCGTCAACAGGGTCACGCCTAAGGTGGGATGCGCGAAGACGATGAACCACTCCTCGGTCAGCGGCGCGTCCGGTTTCAGCAGGACGAAGTCCACGTTGGGGATGGTGGGCGGCGCCACATCCGGCTCGGCGAAGATCACCACCTCGCCGCAGGCCTCGGCCAGTTGGGCGAAGCGCTTCACCTGCGGCATAAACGAGGAGATGCGCTGGAATCCGGCGTAGAAGACCCCGCGCAATTGATGCTCGATCACCGCGTCCTCGATGCCGTTGCTGATCGCCAGCAACGTCGCTACCGAGGTGGACATCAGGCCCGTGGCAGCCTCTTGGGCTAAGGGAAAGAGAGAAAGGTGTTGGATATCTTGGATCTCATTCATGTTTTTCCTCCACTGACTCGTGTGACTCGTGTTGGTTTCCCTGAGTATATAGCAGAACATCAAAGCAACAAATAACAAAGCGGTAAAGACAAACCAACAAATGGCAAAACATCAAAGCAACAAAGCCATAATGGCGGAGTAGGTGGACTTTTGACCTTTGACTTTTTGACCTTCGACTTTTTGATCTTGGACTTTCGACTTCCTTTCGCATATAATAGGCGGCGGAAGC
>CAYXVS010000073.1:0-4505 GCA_964468735.1 uncultured Anaerolineales bacterium
TCGCTGGAGATCTTGCTGCCGGATGACGTGGGCTTGCGGCAGGATGTCGAGGAGACCGGCGCGACCTACACGGAGAACGCGCTGCTCAAGGCCCGGACGTTGGCCGCTGCTTCGGAGCTGCCCACGCTGGCCGATGATTCCGGCCTGGAGGTGGATGCGTTAGATGGCGCGCCGGGCATTCGATCCGCGCGCTACAAGCTCGGCTCCGATGAAGTGCGCTATCGCGCGCTTCTTCAGGCCCTCGAGGGCGTGCCGCCCGCCGAGCGCGGCGCGCGCTTCCGCTGCGTCGCAGCGCTGGTCTTGCCCGATGGTCGGCGCGTCACCACGGAGGGCGTCTGCGAGGGCGTGATTGCTTTAGCATCCCAGGGGGAGGGCGGCTTTGGCTATGATCCCGTCTTCTATCTGCCGGAGCTGGGCAAGACGATGGCGCAGCTCTCATCCGAGGAGAAGAACCGCCTCAGCCACCGGGCGCGCGCGGCGCAGGCGATGCGCCCCATCATCCAAAACATACTCCTTGCGAAGGTTCCAGAAGAATCGTAATATCCAGTCAGTGATGTCTAGGGCAAGACACCTTTGGCATGACAGTCTCTTGGTTGACCTTCGCAAAGGTTGAACACGAGACCCTTGCGAAGGATTCGAAAGAGGCGTGATTTCTAAGAAATGATGCACATTGCAAGATAGTTTAGTTTGAAAGGCTCGTGACTAACCTTCGCAAGGTTAGGTGATATATGAAAGGAATGGACGTTGAACCCTCAAATGAACGCTGAGACGACGGCTGAAACATTGGAACTCGAGCTTCGGACCCATCGACCGGCGGGCTGGCCCGATCTGCCGGATGGATGGGTTCTGCCGCGCTACGATGGCCTCTCCGTGGGCAACCTGGCGGCGACCTCGGCGCGGGCGTTGGGCGCGACGCTGGCCGGCGCACTGCCGCCGCTGCGGGCGGATCTGCTGGGCGACCTGACCGACGGCGTCGAGCGCGTGGTGCTCGTGGTTGTTGATGCGCTGGGATGGCTGCAACTCCAGCGCGCGATGGCGCGCTATCCCGATCTGGTCTTTCACAAATTGGCCGCGTCGGGCCGTCTGTTGCCCATCACTACGACCTTTGCCTCCACCACCACCAGCGTCCTCAACACCATCTGGAGCGGTCAGCCGCCGATCCGACACGGCGTGTTGGCCTACGAGATGTTCCTGCGCGAGTGGCTGATGGCCGTGGAATCGATCTCTTTCTCCACCACGCACGAGCCGTTCGAGGGGCGTCTGGCGGATTGGGGCTTCGAGCCGCAGGAGTTCGTCCCCACGCCGACGTTGGGGATGCAATTGGCGGTGCAAGGGCTGAGTTCCTACGCGCTGACCTTCAAGGGATTTGTGGAGTCGTCCCTGTCGCTGATGAACTATCGCGGCGCACGGGAGGTCTACGGCTACGCCCACGCCTCCGATTTCTGGGTCTCGTTGCGGCGGCTGTTGCGAGAGCGCGCGGGCGAGCGCTGTTTCATCGGCGCGTACTGGAGCGCGGTGGATACGCTGGGGCACATGTACGGCCCGTTGGATGAGACCGGCGAGGCGGAGATCTGGTCACTCGCGCATCTCTTCGAGACCTTCTTCTTGGAGAAATTGGCCGCGCCGGCGCGTGAGCGGACACTCTTCCTGCTCACCGCCGATCACGGGCAGATCACGACCCCGTCGGAGGCGGGCTTTTTGTTAGATGATCATCCAGCGCTGCGCGATGCTCTGTTGTTGCCGCCGATGGGCGAATCGCGCGTGCCGTTCTTCTACGTGCGCCACGGCGCCTATGATCGCGTGTGGGCCTATCTCCACGAGCACTTCGACGAGTACTTCATCTTCCTCCCGCGCGAGGAGGTGATCGCGCGCGGGCTGCTGGGGCCGGATGGCGGGAGGATGCACGCGGAGGTGCCGCATCGCTTGGGCGATATCGTCGGCATCGCGCGCCGCGATGCGTTCTTCACGCGCGATCCAGAGCGCTTGAAGCAGGAGATGCGCGGTCGGCACGGCGGCTTGACCGCTGAGGAGATGATGGTCCCGCTGTTGGCCATGCGCTTGGATGCGTGACACTCTTTATGGACGTCTATCGGATATCAGTTTAGTTACATGAGCAGAGTAAGGTGCAACGCACTTAAACGGAAGGAAAGCCCACGCCTCATGCAGGATGTGCCTAGTGACAAGCCGAAAAGTGCGTTGCACCTCACAAGACTAAACGATTACTAACTTCGGATTGGGGCTATGCAATTCGCTTCATCTGCTGAGATAAAAGATGAAACGGTTCGGTAGTTGGAATTGAGAGGAAAGGGGGTAGTGTGATGCAGACGATTAAATTGGTATTGGTCGGCGTGGGTAATTTGGGGCGGCGCTTCTGCGAGATTTTGCAGGACAAGAGCGCCGATCTGGCGCGGCGCTACGGCTTGGCCTTCGAGGTGGTCGGCGCGGCCGATAGCGGCGGCGCGGCCTATGCGCCGGAGGGCCTGGCGTTGGCCGAGATCGTGCGCCTGAAGGAGCAGGGCGGGTCGGTCGCCGACGACAAAGCGGCAGGACGGCCTGATTGGGATGCGCTGGATTTAGTCGAGGCGGCGGAGGCGGATGTGCTGTTGGAGGCCTCGCCCGTCAATTTGGAGACCGGCGGCGAGCCGGGCCTTTCGTGCATCCGCGCGGCGATGCGCAAAGGCATGCACGTCGTGACGCCAAATAAAGGCCCGCTGGTGCTGGCCTATCGCGAGCTGCACAATTTAGCGGCGGCGGAAGGCGTCAAACTGCGCTTCGATGGCGCCGTCGCCGGCGGCCTGCCCGCGATCAACTTGGGCCAGCGCGATCTGCGCGGCGCACTGATCCACGGAATGGAAGCGGTCCCCAATCTGGTGACCGGCTACGTGATGGACATGTTGGCCGAGGGGCTGGCGTGGGACGAGGCGCTGGCCCGCGCTCGCGAGGAGGGCGTGTTGGAGGCCGACGCCGGTTGGGATCTGGAGGGCTGGGACGCGGCGGCCAAGTTAGTCATTATGGCCAATGCGATCCTGGACTATCCGGCGACCTTAGATGACGTCGCAATCACGGGCATCACCGAGCTGAGCGAGGAGGATTTGCAATCGGCCCAGGATCGGGGCTACCGCTATCGGCTGCTGGCCCGCGCGGAGCGCCGCCCGGATGGCGCGTACAACCTCTCCGTGGCGCCGGTTCCGCTCTCGCCGGAGCACTCGCTGGGCCGATTGGGCCATAAACAGATCGGCGTCATCTTCGCCACCGACATCTACGGTACCATCACCGCCATCATCGACGAACCGACCCCCATCCCCTCCTCGGCGACGATGCTGCGCGATCTGCTGGACATCTATGTTGCAGAATGATTTGCTATTTGTTGCTTTGTATATTTGCTACTTTGTGTATTTGTTGCTTTGTAACCTAGGGAGGTAAGTGAACGATGAAGTATCGAAAATTAGGACGATCTGGGATAAAAGTGAGCGAAATTGCGTTGGGCGCGTGGTTGACCTTCGGTGGATCGGAGGGCCAGGAGACGACGCGGAAGTGCATCGAGGCCGCCGTCGAGCGCGGTGTGAATTACATCGATATCGCCGACATCTACGCGCGCGGCAATGCGGAGCGCGTCGTCGGCGAGGCGATTCGCGAGTTGGGCCTGCGCCGGCAGGATTTGGTCATCGCCAGCAAGGTCTTTTGGCCAATGAGCGATAACATCAACGATCGCGGGCTGAGCCGCAAGCACATTATGGAGAGCATCGACAATTCCTTAGAGCGCATCGGCGTCGATTATTTGGATCTCTATTTCTGCCATCGCTACGATCCAGAGACCCCCGTCGAGGAGGTTGCCCGCGCGATGGACGACCTGGTGCATCAGGGCAAGATCCTCTACTGGGGCACGAGCGTCTGGAGCGCGGCGCAGCTTGAGGATGCCTACGGCACCGCCCGCCGCTTCAACACCTACGCGCCGCAGGTCGAGCAACCGCGTTACAATATGCTAGACCGCCATATCGAGCCGGAGATTATGCCTACAGCGGCCAAACGCGGCATGGGGCTGGTCGTCTTCAGCCCGCTGGCGCAGGGCCTGCTCACCGGCAAGTACAACGAGGGCATCCCCGAAGGCAGTCGCGCGGATCGCACCGATTGGCTCAAGGGCGAGTTGACGGAGGAGAACGTTGAGAAGGTCCGGCAACTCACCGAGATCGCCCACGAGCTGGACATCACCCCGGCGCAGTTGGCGCTGGCGTGGATCCTCCGCCGCCCGGAGATCAGCGCGGCCATCACCGGCGCGACGAAGGTCGCGCACGTGAAGGACAACGTCGCCGCCTCGGAGGTTGAGCTATCCGATGACGTGCTGGCGCGGATCGAAGCGATTTTGGATAATGATCCGACCCGGTAGGAACCTGATAGAGTGAAAAAGAGCTATGGGGACAGTGCGCGTCACGCTGCGCACTGTCCTTTCATTTCTCTGATATAATGACCAGGACGATGTGGTCAGCGGAACAACAAGAAACAACAAG
>CAYXVS010000073.1:4605-12999 GCA_964468735.1 uncultured Anaerolineales bacterium
GGCAAGGGAGAGAACTTACTGGTTATTGAGAATATTCCAGTGATCAGTTGCCCGCACTGTGGAGAGAGCTATCTAACTGCTGAAACCCTTCTCGAGATTGAACGGATTAAACTGCATCGAAGGAGTTTTGCTCAAGAACGCCCTGTCCCTGTCGCTGCTTTTTTTTAGCCCCTTTTTACTCGGATCCCTTTTATGTCGATTAAGAAAGAACGTTTTTGGCTGATGTTGGTCGTCGGCGCGGTGCTGATGCTTGTGTGGGGCGCGCTGTCGCTCTCTTGGGATGACATCTTCTCGGCGGCCCCCGCGTGGACGCCGACGCCGACCCGCACTGCGACGCCGTTGCCGCCCACAGCCACGCCTACTGCCTCTTTGACGCCGACGCCTTCCGCTACCCCCACGATGACGCCCACGCCCACGCCCTCACCAACGGCAACCCCCACACCGACGCCGTCGCCAACATTAACACCTTCCCCCACGCCCACGTTGACGCCGTCCCCGCTCCCAGAAGCCGCCGCGCCGGATGAGTTGCTGGCGTTGGCGGAGATGACCGATCCTAACGATACGCGACCCTCGCTCTTCCGTCGGCGGCTCTTTGTGGGGTTGTACGGCACCACCGGGCCGGGCTTGGGCATTTTGGGCACCGCCTCCGCGACAAACACCGTCACGATGACGCGCGAGGTGGCCGCCGAGTATCAGGCGCTGCTCACCGACACGCTCGTCATTCCTGGCTTCCACATGGTGGTCACCATCGCGGATGCCTTCCCCGGCGAGGAGGGCCGGTACAGTCATCGCGTGAGCACGGACACCTTGCAGACATGGATTGATGTCGCGCAGACGCACAATCTGTGGAGCGTATTGGATATCCAGCCGGGACACAGCGCGATCACCGAGGAGTTGGCCTTCGTCGCGCCGTTCGTGCGCCAATCCAACGTGCACTTAGCCATCGACCCGGAGTTCGTGATGTCGGAGACGACGCGCATCCCCGGCCAGCATATCGGCATGATGGATGGCGAGACCCTCAACCTTGCCCAGGCGTGGCTGAATGGCATCGCGGAGGAGACCGGCGAGCGGAAGATGCTGGTCATTCACCAATTCGATGACCGCATGTTCACCGACAAAGCGGCAATTCGCGATTATCATCTGGTGGATTTGGTATGGGACTCCGATGGCTTCGGCGGGCCATTCGCCAAAATCAAGGATTATGATCAGTACGCTGCTGAGCCGGGCTTTGAGTATAGCGGCTTCAAGATCTTCTACAATTACGATACCCCGGTGATGACGCCGGCGCGGGTGTTGGGCTTAACACCGCGCCCGGTCTTTGTGATTTATCAATGAGAGAGTGTACTTATCTTGCTTTTTAGGATTGTGAAACTTTTCTCGACTTCCCCCGTATTAATTTATGTGCTAAAATAGCATTAGGTGGTGCCATGATTGGATAATGACGCGCTGTGAGGTGAGGTTATTGTCAACGAAGGAATGAGAAGGCTGTTAATTCTCTCAAAATCGGTCAACTATCACGCTTACTTAGGAGGTAACGCGATGAGCCTACTGGATCAAATCAAAGGTGATATGTCAAACTTGGAAGAGACCATGGCCAATGTCATCCCCGGTTATAAGGGGTATAAGCAGAAGGAACTACGACGCGAGGCCGATAAGCTGTTGCGCGACACCTTGGTCGACCGGATGCGCACCGTCAAGACACAACTCGATGGGTTGCAGAAAGACCTCATCAGCAGTGGGAAATTTGATTTACTTGATGAAGTGGAGAGCGCGGCGACCCAACTACAAACGTTTATCGATCGCGTCAAAACCGCTTCTTATGGATACAGCGGGCTGTTCGATGCGACGAAAGTGAAAGAGGAGGATCTGGATCGGCTCTATGAGTTCGATGCGCACATGATGGACTACGTGGAACGCATCGAGGGGGCCATTCGGAATGCCTCTGAGAACATCGACGGCGAGGAGGACGAAGCTAACATCCGGGCGATTCGCAATCTGGCGCGCGAAGCAAACGCTACATTTGATCGGCGTCGTGAGTACATCAACGATGTTCAGAGTGTGTGAATTTAGACAGAGCAAGGAGGTAAACACCTATGGCTCGTGTTTTTGATATTATCGAATATGTAGATGAGGATTATGATGAAATCGAGCATCGCTTCCCGGAGCGTGGCTCCGGCGACTTCCGTATCGGCAGTCAACTGATTGTTCGCGAAGGGCAAGCGGCGATTTTCTATCGAGATGGCAAGGCGTTGGATATATTCGGGCCGGGCCGTCATACCCTGACGACGGCGAATATTCCGCTGTTGACTAACCTCATCGGCAAAGCCTTTTCTGGGCGGACGCCGTTCAAGGCTGAGGTCTACTTCGTCACGATGCGCGAGTTGACGGATATGAAGTGGGGGACGCCGCAGCCGATCACGATCCCCGATCCCGTGCTGGGGATGGCGCGCGTCACCGGCTATGGCTCCTACGCCGTTCAGGTGACCGATCCGCAACTCTTCGTCTCGAAGATCGTCGGCACCCAGAACCTCTACCACACCCGCGACATCGAGGGCTTCTTCCGCAGCATCATTCTCACCAAGATCACCGATTTGATCGGCGAGATGGGCAAGTCGATCATCCAGATGGCGGCTTTCGTGGAGGAGTTGGGGGCCGGCGTGCGCGCCAAGGCGAGCGAGGAGTTCGCGGCGCGCGGCGTCACGCTGAATTCCTTCTACGTCGAATCGCTCTCACCCACCGAGGAGACGGCCAAGGCCATCGACGCCCGTTCTGCGATGGGCGCCATCGGCGATATGGGCAGCTATGAGCAGTATCAGCGCGCGCAGGCGCTCCGTGATGCGGCCAAGAATACCAGTGGCACTGCGGGTAATATGGCACAAATGGGAGCTGGCCTGGGGCTGGGCGCGGCTTTCTTCCAAGGACAGCAGGGGCAACAGGGACAGCAACAGCAAGCGCCCCAGGGTGGGGGAGAAGATCCCGTTCAGAAGCTGCAAAAACTCAAGGCGATGTTGGACGCCGATTTGATCAGCCAAGAGGAGTACGATGCGAAGAAATCGGACATCCTGAAGAATATGTGATAGCAATCCTTGCGAAGGTTGCGGTGAACCTTTAGCTTACAGGTCTCTTAGTCCAACGAGGATAGACTTGTGGCAGAGGGCTGTTTGTAACCTTCGCAAGGGTGACCGTCTTTAGTAGCACGAACGCCCCGCTAACCAGCGGGGCGTTCGTGTTGAATCGATTGGAAGAGGGCCTACGTTGCCGCTTCCCCCTCATCTTCTTGCTCGATGGGCAACACCGTGTGCAGCTTCTCGCGTGTCTCATCGGGCAGGCGGGTGCGACGTCCGTCCTTGCGCAACCAACGCTTGAATTCGGCGGAGCGCAGCGCCGGCACGGGCGAATTCTCCGCCTCCAAATAGACATCAGGATGGATGAAGAGCAACACGGGCCGCACGGGCGCCTCCGTCTCCATCTCTATATCCTCCGGCAGGCGCTTGTCAAGATACTTCTGGAGACTTTCCGCCTCGGAGAGAGCAAATCGATGGGCGCGCCCCAAGGTCTCCTGCCCCGCTAACCTGCGCAAAAAACCAAATTTTTCGCGATGTCGCCACGACTTTTTCTCGTATTTGACCTCGCCGCCGTGCGCTTTGACCGTGATCGTTGTGAGACCGCCCGGCTCGACCAGCACGAACGGCGCTGGCAGCATATATATCAGCAGTGTGTAGTCGTCCGTCATCCCCTTGAGCGCTTCCGGGACCTTCTTGTGATAGGCCATTGGGCCGACGTAGCGATTGCCCAAATAGCTGCCGATGATCGAGATCAAAAACCCGATCCAGACCAGGATCATCGAAATCCAGATGCGAGATGGCTCAACGAAAATAATAGCGGTGGAGATGGCCAGCACAATCAATCCGGCAAGTGGCGCCCATTCTCCTAATTTCGTGCGAGTTTCGATGTGTGATTCGTTGGCGATGATGCGCATAAAGTTCTCCTTTCGCTTATTGCTCCTGTCTTTTTAGTTAGCCGCTGGATAGGTCTGACAGGCTATGTATCTTTCTACTTTTGCACTTCCAGGCCCGTTTTGATCGTCTCTAGAACGTTGCCGGCCACCGCTTCGCGCGCCTGCCGGATCGCGTTCTTGACGGCCTTGGCGTTCGAGCGCCCATGTCCGCCGATGACTACGCCGTTGACGCCGAAGAGCAGCGCGCCGCCGTACTCGGCGTAATCCAGCCGCTTCAGCGTCCGGCGGATGCCGGGATACAGGCAGAGCAGGCCCGGCAGCGCGAGGATGAGCGCCGGCAGCATCAGCACGAGACCGATTTTGGCCAGCGGCCCGCCCCAGAGCGTGCGCTTGACCAGGCGGCCCAGGAAAGAGGCGACCGCCTCCGTGGTCTTGACCATGATGTTGCCCGTGAACCCATCCGTGACGAGGACATCCGCCGCGCCCTTTGTCGCGTCTTTCGGCTCGACATTGCCCACGAAGTTGAGGTCGCTCTCCGCCAGCAGATGGAAGGCCTCGCGCAGCAGCTTCGTGCCCTTCTCGGCCTCCTCGCCGTTGGCCAGCAGGCCCACGCGCGGCCGCTCGATGCCCATCACCTGCTCGGCGTAGATCGCGCCGATGTGGGCGAACCGGAAGAGATCGTCCGGCTTGGGATCGGCGGTGGCGCCCATATCCAACAGCAGCACGGGCTGGAAGGCCACGGGGTAGATCGTGGCTAAGGCCGGGCGTCGAATGCCGCGAATGCGGCGCAGATCGAAGATGGCCGAGGAAATCAGGGCGATGGTATTGCCGGTGGAGACGAATGCATCGGCCTCGCCGTCCTTGACCATTCGCATCCCGACCCGAATGGAAGAGTTTTCCTTGCGGCGGACATCCTTGGCGTGATCCTCCATCGTGAGGATCTCCGGGGCGTGCACGACGTGCAGGTTGTCCAGCCCTTCGGTATCGTGCTGCGTCAGTTCCTGGCGGATGCGATCCTCCGGCCCGACTAAGTAAATCTCGTCTCCCCAGGCGCGCGCGGCCATCACGGCCCCACCGACATCCGGCCCGGGGCAATTATCCGTACCAAAAGCGTCCACGGCGATGCGCATAGTGTACCTCCTGCGAATGATCAAATCAGCGAATAGGCGAATCAGCGAATGGGCGACCTACGCTCCCCACCACGGCGGTTCGTCCGGCGGCGGGACGTACCACAGATCCTCGAACTCGTCGGTCACCGGCTCGGAGGCGACCGATTGGCCCGCTAACCAGCGCTGCGCGACGATGGGCAACTCCTCGCGCGACCCTTTGCGGATCTGGGGATCGGGCAGGGAATCCAAGAACCGCTGCCCGTAGCGGCGCGAGAGCAGGCGGTGATCCATCACCACGGCGATGCCCTGATCCGAGGCTTTGCGGATCAGCCGCCCGAAGCCCTGCATAAAGCGCAGCGTGGCCTCCGGCACCATGTACTCCATAAAGGGATTCTCGTAGCGTCCGGCGCGCGCCTCGACGATGGGGTCGTTCGGCACATCGAAGGGGAGTTTGGTGATGACCAGGCACGAGAGCGATTCGCCGGGAATATCGACGCCCTCCCAGAAGGAGCGGGTGCCCAGCAGCACGGCCTTTTCGTGCTGCTGGAAGTTCTCCAGCAATTGCGCGCGCGACCCGCCCTCTCCCTGCGCGAAGACCGTGATGCCCTCCTGGGCCAGCTTGCCCGTGAGCGCCTTCGAGGCGCGGCGCAATTGGTTGTACGAGGTGAAGAGCGCCATTCCACGTCCCTCCGTCGCTCGGAAGAGCCGCAGCAGCGTCGAATTCACCGCCTGCTGATAGCCGCGCTTGCCCGGATCGGGGATGTCGGTCACCAGATAGAGCAGCGCCACGTTGGGATAATCGAAGGGCGAGCCGACCGTTAACTCCCGCGAGTTGTCCGCGCCTAACCGTTCCCGCATATAATCGAAATCGCCGCCCGCGCGCAGCGTCGCCGAGGTCAAGATGACGGAGCGATTCTTCTTGAAGACGTGCTCCTGAAGCATCGGCCCTACATCCAAGGGCACGGCGTTGAGGATGATGGGCATCTGATGGCGCGGTTTCTCAATCCAGCAGATGGCGTTTTCCTTTGGCTCGGCGATCATCGCGTGGAGTTGACCGTGCGCCGCCGCCAATCGGCGGGCGATGCCGGCCGCCTGGAATTGTAGCCCCTCCAGCATCTCGGCCTCCGGCGGATGGAGCTGCATCAAATCGCCGATTCCCTCGGCCAACTGCTGCAAGCCCTCGGCCACCGTGCTCAGCGGCTCGGCGGCGCGCGCCCACGCCAACTCCACATCCCGCCAGCTGGGCTGGATGCGCAACTCCTCGGTGAGGCGCAGCCGTGCGGAGTAGTGCGGGTTGTGTTGGGTGATGTTATCGTCGGCGAAAATCTCGGCGGTGTCGAAGACCTCCTCCAGGCGGCGCATCACATAGTCGGCGCCGTCCTCCAGATGGACGATGGCGCGTTCCAGAGGGACTCTGGCCTTGTGCGGCATCGTGTTGGCGATCTGCCGGATTTGGTAGAAGACGCCGGGCGATTTGCCGCGTTGCCGTTGGAGATCCTCCAGCGCGTAGCGCAGCCCCGGCCAACTGGCCTCCTCGCGCAGCGATTCGGTCGCCGCCCGCTCCAGATGATGGGCCTCGTCGACGATGAGCAGATCGTACTCCGGTAGCACGTGGTGATTGGTCACGATATCGGCCAGGAGCAGGGCGTGATTGATGACGAGGACGTGGGCGCCTTCGGCCTTGGCGCGCGCGCGGTAGAAGAATTCCTCCTCATCGGCCAGCGGCGCGCACGACTCATCGGCGGCGGAGATGCTGTGCCAGATGCCGCGCTCCTCCCGCGTGGGGAAGAAGAGCGCGTCGCCGTCGCCATCGACGGTGTTGGGGAGCCAGCAGAGCACCTTGGCCAGCACGCGCATCTCGTGATGGTTGCGCGGCCCGCGCTGTCGCAGCGCCGTGAAGGATCGCAGACAGAGGTAGTGCGAGCGCCCCTTGAGAATCTGATACCGAAAATCGAAGGGGAGAACGTCCGCCATGGCGGGCAGGTCTTTGCTGACCAGTTGCTCTTGCAAGTTGATGGTGTTGGTGGAGATGACGACACGCTGCTCGTTCTGGACGGCCCAGTGGAGCGCGGGCAGCAGGTAGGCCAACGATTTGCCCGTGCCCGTGCCGGCCTCCACCATCAGATGGGCGCCGTCGTTGAAGGCCTGCGCCACGGCCTGCAACATATTCACCTGTTGCTCGCGGTACTCGTACTCCGGGAAGCTCTGGGCAACGGCGCCCTCTTCATCCAATAGGCGGGTGAGCGCCTCGACGTCCAGCAGTTCTATCGTCTCGCGGGGCGTCAGGGGCGGCGGCGGCTCCTCTTCCTCGAACGCTAAGATGCCCACCTTGCCCTCGCTCCGCGCGGCCAGTTGCGCGCCAATCGCGCCCTGGATGCCCTGCTCGCGGCGGAAGTAGTTCGCATCGCGGAAGAAGTTGGCCGGCCCCCAGTTGACTTGCCGGCCCAGGCGGATGATCTCCGCCCGCGTCTCGGAGGGCAACTCGGCGGCGCGCTTCATCAGGGCGACGAAGAGCCGGTAGGTCATCCGGGCGTCATCCAAGGCGCGATGGGTCTGCTCCGGCAGGCCGGGCACGACGATGCCCAGTTCCGTGACGAGATTCTCCAGGCTGTAGCGGCTGGCGTGGGGGACTAAGATGCCCGCCAACTCGAAGGTGTCGACGGCGGGATGGCCGTAGAAAGCGCCGTGCCGCTGGAGGAAGGCCAGGTCGAATTGGACGCTATGGCCGACAATCAGATCGCGCCCCACGAAGTCAACGACGTCGCGGGCCGCTTCCCGGATGCCGGGCGCGCCTTTGACGTGGTTATCCGTGATGCCGGTCAGATCGACGACAAAATCGGGGATGCGACGGCCAGGATTGACGAAGGTGGAGAAGGTCTCCAGGATGTGCTCGCCCTGAAAGCGCACCGCGCCAATCTCGATGATGGCGTCCTTTTCAGAATCCAGGCCCGTGGTTTCCAAATCTAACGCAACGTAAGTTTTAGCCATAGCTTCCTTTCGTATCGTAGCGGCGTCTCGTTTTGTAACCGTTTAGTCTTGTAAGGTGCAACGCACTTTTGGGTTTATTACCAGATATTACTGTATGAGGCGTTGCTTTTCCTTCGGTTTAAGTGCGTTGCACCTTGGTCTGCTAATAGAACTAAACAGATGTCTTGTTCTTTCTCTTTCTCTTTCTTATTTCTCAAGGGAAGGTTGCTGCGGGGCGCTATGGGAGTGCTTAGATAGACCTGACAGGTTTCGAAAACCTGTCAGGTCTGGATTGGGGAATCGTACCCAGCACGCCACGCCGCCTCCCAATGTGCCATTATACACTGAAAGGAAACATAG
>CAYXVS010000074.1:0-12803 GCA_964468735.1 uncultured Anaerolineales bacterium
GTCGAAGAGATCGTTGGTGACTTCGTTCGCCTCTGAGCTTCTCATAGTGAAGGCTCTTAAATTTGTAGAGATCTCGTTCATCAGGGGCGTTGGCTATGATTGCCATGACGTCGAAGAAAGCGTCGACTACACCCGCTGGGTACTTATGTGCTCCTTTTTCCTCGGTGTAGAGCTTCTTGAGTTTGTTATCGTCGAAGGCAAATCGCAACGGTTGCTCCTGTGGAGAATGTAAAACCCTATTCAGTGATTCACCTTATCAGTGAATCATCTACAGTATACCAGACTTCAAGGGCAAAATCAAGGAAGCACTCTTTGCAAAGCAGCAAACTTGCTGCTCCGCGAAGGCCGGCTTGGTTTCAGGACAGGAATCTGTTTCTCAAGCGAAATCAATCGTTCGTGTCGTAGCGATCAATCTTGTCGTAGATCTTCTGGCGGTCGATTTTATCGGGCAGGGGGCCGACGCGGGTGAGCTTCATCCCAACGATCTCGCGGGCGAAGAGGGCGCAGCGCTGCAACGGCTGCTCATCCAACAGGGCGGCGATGAAGCCAGCCCAGAAGGAATCGCCGGCCCCGGTGGCATCGACCACGTCGATTTCCTGGGCGGGGATGTGCTGGAGGTCGCTGCCGCTGCCCTCGGAGAGGAGAATCCCCTCCTTGCCCATCGTCAGCACGACGATCTCCGCGCCCATCTCGTGATAGCGGGGGATGTAGGCGTCGGGCGGCAGGTGGGCCTCTTTATCGCCAAAGAAACGATGCGCGTCGTCTAACGATGGCTTGGTGATCGTCGCTAACTTCAGCATGCGCGGGATCACCTCCAGCGCCTCGCGATGATCGGGCCAGATGCGGCTGCTGTAGTTGGGATCGAAGGAGATGATCTTCCCCGCCTCGTGGGCGATGTGGAAGGCGCGCTCTACCGCCGCCCGCGACGGCTCGCGGGAGACGGGCCAGATCGAGGTGTGGACGACCTTCGCGTTGCGGACGGCCTCCTCGTTCAGTTCCTTTGGCTCCAGGCGATAGTCGCCGTCGCGGAACGCCTCGAAGTCGGGCGTGCCCTGGGTGCGCGAGATGAAGATGACGCTGGTGTGCACGCGATGATCCATGATCATGTGGTCGGTGATGACGCCCGCGCGGCGTAGCTCTGCCTTGATGAAGGCGCCGAAGGCGCCGATGCCGGTCTTGCCGATGAAGGCGCTGGAGCGGTCTAACTTGGCCAGGTTGACGGCGATGTTCGCTGGCGATCCGCCCTGATGCTTTTCGAATTGTTGTGCCCCGTAGAGAGACTCGACCTGCTCGACGGAGATCAGATCGATCAGGGCCTCGCCCATCGTCAGGAGATCAATCTCTCCGGTTGGAATTTGCATAGTTTTCTCCTTCCGTATTTCGTATTTCGTAATGAACTAGTTGCGAGATTCGATTGGTAGGTGTGCAAAGTATGCACAACATAATGACGCAATACGTTTTACGGAATATTCTGTTCGGTCGCCAATTGCTCGTAGATGGCCTCACGATGGACCATGTTCTGGATGTGGCCGATGACTTGAAGATTCATCGCCGCGACCTCGTGGGCGAAGCGCACGCAAGTCGCCCAGGGTTTGCCATCCAAGTGGGCGACCAACAGCGCGCCCAAGAAGGCGTCGCCGCCGCTGGTGACATCGTCCACCTCGACCATCGGCAGCGGCCCGATGTGTTCCACGCTCTCGCCATCGGAGACCGTGACGATGCCGCCGCTGCGCGTGAAGATCACCACCTCGGCGCCCAAATCATGGAAGGTCGCCAGGCTCTCGGCCTCCAGGTCCTCATCGTCCATGTTGTAATCGAAGAGCTGCCGGGCGTCCTCCAGCGAGGGCTTAACGATGGTCACGGCGGGCATAATCTGGGCCAGCACCTCCCAGGCCTCGTCCTTGTCCGGCCAGATGCGCGGATTGTAGTTGGGATCGAGGCTCACGATTTTGCCCGCGCGCTGAGCCAATCGCAGCGCCCGGCGGATCGCGGCGCGCTGTGGTTCCTTGGAGAGCGCGAAGCAGGAGGTGTGGATGATCTGGGCGCGATCAATCAGCGCCTCGGAGACCTCGTGGAAATCGAGCAGCGCATCCGCGCCGCGATTGAGTTGGAAATCGGGGACGCTGATCGTCCGGCTGATGAAGACCGTCGTGGTGGGCAGCGCCTCGGTTTTGTGGAGCGCCTCGGTGCTGACGCCGTGATGCTGGAGCTTTTCCTCTAAGAACTCGCCGAAGCGATCCTCGCCCACCTTGGAGAGCACCGCCGACCGGCGCCCCAGCTTCGCGACGTAGAGCGCCACGTTCGCGGGCTGGCCGCCCAGATAACGGCGGAATTGCTCGGCAGTGCGTAACGAATTGACCTTGGCGTGCGAGATAAAGTCCACCACCGTCTCGCCCACGGCCAACACATCTAACTTGAAATAGAGATCATCCAACTCTTCCAACGTGATCTCCTTCTCCGGCGTCCCCTCCTGGAAATAGGGGTGGATCGGCAAGAAGCGTCGTGTCTCGTCAACCGGGCACGGCTCACCTTCGCCCGCTTCGAGACTGGGGCAGCGATCCTCGATGGCGCTCAGATAGCCTTCTGCCGTGCGCTGCCACGTGTAGCGCGAAAGCACCCGGTGATAGCCCGCCTCGGCGTAGTGCTCCCACGTCTCGTCGTCGCTCACCAGCTTGTACAGCCCCGCGCTGATCTCCTGCGGATCGGTGGGATCGACTAGGACGCCGTACTCCTCGTCGCCCTCGCGGAGGCTCTCGGTCGGCCCGCCGAACTTGGTCACGACGGCGGGCAGCCCGGCGGCGATGGCCTCCAGGGGCGCCAGTCCAAATGGCTCGTAGAGCGCGGTCAGGCAGAAGACGGAGCGCAACTCAGAGAGGAAGCGATAGCCGGCGGCCAGGGCCGGTTGCCCGGTCAGCGCGAAGATCGAGATCTCGCCGCGCACGTCCTTCTGCTCCACCACCTCCATGATACTGTCCAACACCTCGCGCTCGCCCCCGCTGGCCTCCGGGTAGCCGGCCAGCGGATTATCCAAATAAGCGGTGATGATCACCAAATTAGCGCGCTGGCGTAACTCCGGGCTGCTGGCGAACGCCTTCACCAAGCCTATGTGATTCTTCTTGGGATCGAGCCGGCTGGAGGCGACGATGCAGGGCAAATCGCGGCGGTCGGGATCGAGATCGCGCGCCAGCATCTCGCGGATGTGGCGATAGGTCGCGTCCTCCTGCTCGTAGCTCGCGTCACGATCAAAGATGTGCATCGCCACGCCGGGCGGCACGACGGCGAAGCGCTCGTCATCGGTCGGATCGACCGCGCCGCGATAGGCGTTGTGCGAGTATTGGCTGTAGCGCTCCTGCGAGGTGCTGGTGATGTTGACCAGCGAGCGGTTCATCCCCAAGCGCTCAGCCACGATGCGGCGCGCGAAGTGATAGTGCGCATCGTACTCGGCGATGTTCTCGCGCGTGAGGTGGAGCTTGTCCATCTTCTGCGCGCCGAGCGAGTGGGCCGTGAACGTGAAGGGGATGCCGGTCGCATCCGAGATCAAGACCGCGGTCATGCCGCCGTCGCCGTAGTGGGAGGTCAGCGCGTCGGGATAGCGCCCCTCGGCATGGTAAAACTCCAGGATATTGGGCGCCCATTCGCGCACCAGGTGCGGCCATAGCAGCTCCTTGCGGAGGAAATCCGGCGGGCCGGCGGGCAAGCGGACGATGCGGACGTTCTCCACGCCGGGGTAGGCGTCGAACGGCGCCGAGAACTCCGGCCATTGCGGATCGATGATCTGCCGGGTGAGAATATCGACGGTGTGGCCCATCTCGGCCATCGCGATGGCCAACTGCTTCACATAGACCAACTGCCCGCCGAAGTCCGGGTGCGCGGTCAGGTAGCTGTCGTCGGGATCGAAGTTGCCCTGAGGGTTCAAAAATGCGATGTGCATATCGAGACCTCCTGTTTGGGGGAATTAAAAAATTTAGAATGGCGAATTTAGAATTAGGCATCCTTGCGAGGGTTGCGCCGTAGAGACGCAAGATTTTGCGTCTCTACCCTAAAAGACAACAGGGCGCGATGGCGTAGAACGCGCATCGTGCCCTGTATGTTTTGCTGGGGCCTCTGGTTCTTGACCAGGATCGCCAGGTTTAGCCTTTGACGGAACCGGCGAGCAGCCCGCGGACGAAGTAGCGCTGGAGGGAGAAGAAGACGACCAGCGGGAGAATCATGGTGATGAACGCGCCGGCGGTCAGCAGGTGCCAGTCCTGGCCACGTGAGCCGACCATCTCCTGGAGGCGCTGCGTCAAAACGGCGACCTCCGGCTTGCTGCCGATGAAGACCAGCGCGACCAGCAGGTCGTTCCATACCCAGAGGAACTGGAAGATGGCGAACGATGCCAAGGCTGGCATCGAGAGAGGGAGAATCAGCCGGATGAAAGTCGTAAAGTGGGAGGCGCCGTCGATGAAGGCGGATTCCAAGATATCACGGGGCAGGCCGCTGATGTAGTTGTAGAGGAGGTAGGTCGCCAGCGGCAGCCCAAAGCCCGTGTGAGCGAGCCAAATCGCCAGGAATGTGCCGGTGAGATCCAACGTCCGATAGTCCCGCAGAATGGGGATCAGCGCGATCTGCAACGGAACGACCAGCAGCGCGACCACGCCCACGAAGAACACTCTTCGTCCGGGGAAGGTCATCCAGGCGAAGCCATAGGCCGCGAAGGCCGCGATCAAAATGGGGATCACAGTGGCGGGCACGGTGACCGTCAAACTGTTGAGGAACGCGGTGCTCAGATCGTCGCCGCTGGCTTGGACAACTTCACCTTCGGCGTTGGTGTAATCCTTTCCCAACAATACTTGGCGGTAATTATCAATCGTGAACCGCTCCCCCTCCTGTTCCCGGGAAAAATTGAAGACCGTCCACCATCCAGTTCTACTGACGGCGTCCGCCGGGCGGAAGGACGAGACTAACAGGCCGAAGGTGGGGAGGGTCCAAATAATGCACAAGATGAGGAGCGCCCCGTTCACTACGATGTCGGATATGAGTTTTTGTCGTTTAAGACTCATTAGAAAGCCTCCTGCTCACCAAACTGCTTGAGGTTGTACCACATCACGGGAATCACAGCGACCAACAACACAATCGCGATCGCTGAGCCGCGCCCAAAGTGTTGGAATTTGAACATCTGCTTGTATTGCTGACTGGCGATCACCTCGGTCCCATAGTTACCGTTAGTCATCACGAAGACGATGTCGAAGATCTTCAGGGTGAGGATCAAGATGGTGGTGGAGACGGTAACGATGGTCCCCTGGATGTAGGGGATGAGGATATTGAAGAAAATCTGCACCTCGGATGCGCCATCGATGCGCCCGGCCTCCAATAACTCCTCCGGGACGCCCTTCAGCGCGGCGGATAAGAGTACCATCGCGTAGCCGGTCTGCAACCAGATGAGAATCGCGATGAGGAACAGGTTATTCCACGGGCGCAGGGTCAGCCAGGCTTGCGGCTCACCTCCTATCCCAACGAGAATCGCGTTGAGAAGCCCAATCTGCTCTTGGCTGGGCGGCTTATAGAAGTAGATGAAGCGCCAAATCACGCCGGCGCCGACAAACGAGATGGCCATCGGGAGGAAGATGAGGGATTTGGCGACCGTCTCGAATTTGGAGCGATCCGCCAGGATAGCGACCAACAGGCCAAAAGAGACGCTAAGACCTGTACCGAAGACCAACCACAACAGGTTGTTGCGGAAGGATTCAAGCATTTTCGGATCGGTAAAAGCATACACATAGTTCTGTAGGCCAACAAAGCTGGCCGATTGGGCATCAAAGAAGCTGGTGTAGAGTGTGCGCAACGTGGGGAGGAGCAAATACCACGATAGAATCGCTAACGCCGGCCCTACGAAAACATAGGGTCGCAGGCGAATCATCCACATCTCTGGGAGTTGCTCTACCAACCAGTTGGACATCACAAAGAGCAGACCGATGCCGCCAACGCCCCACACAATCGCCACCACGGCGGTGACAAATTTAGAGGCTTCCCCTTCGCGCAAAAAGATAAATCCCTGCCACATCACGACGAAGGCAATGACAGGGACGATCAACGAGACGAGGACGCGGCCCACACCCGCTGTTAGCCAGTCGAGTATACCACTGGACTTCAGAAGTTTTTCAGGGTTTTCCATTACGTCCCTCCTGTTCAAAAAATGTTAGATCGTTAAGTTAATGAGAGTTGGATGAGTTAACAGACTCGATTATGATGTTGTGGGAGCAGGGTACCAAGGATGGCAGCCCTGCTCCCAGAAAATCTATGTCGCTACGTCCCTAGCTCTATTCTTCTGGCCAGGAGTCGTCGATGGTCTGCATAACAGCGTCCAGATTCTCGCCTCCGGCGTTGACGTAGTCAACCATGCCGGTCCAGAAAGCGCCCGCGCCCACAGCGCCAGGCATCAGGTCAGAGCCGTCGAAGCGGAAGACACTGGCCCCGGCTAAAATCTCGGCGTAGCCGCGATCAACATCCGTGGGGTACCAATCGAGGGGGGTGTCCTTGTGGGGCGAGACAAAGCCGCCGGATTCCAGCCAGGCCTTGGTGGATTCGCCCGTCGTGAGATATTCCATCACTTCCCGAACCTCGGGGCGGTCCCTGAACGCGGCGAAGAGGTCGCCCGCGCCCAACACCGGCTTGGGGAACTCATCGGGCTTGATGGGGGGCAGGTAGAAGTAGTCGACGTCCTCGCCGACCGTCACGTCATCGGGGAAGAAGGCGGGGATAAAGCTCGCCTGGCGGTGCATGTAGCAGCTCGGCGGATCATCGAACATGGGCGTGGGGGCGTCGCCAAACGGCGTGGTGAGAATGGAGGGGGTGCCGCCCAAGACGTAGTCATCGTTGAACCAGATTTCGCCCATGATCTTGGCTGCGTTCTTGACCTCGGGGGAATCGAAGGGCAGTTCGCCGTTGACCCAAGCATCGTACTTCTCGGCGGGTTGCGTGCGGAGCATGATGTCCTCCATCCAGTCGGTGGCGACCCAGCCCGTCGCGCCGGCGCTTTCAATGCCGATGCACCAGGGGGTATTGCCATCCGCAACCATCTGGTCAGAGAGCGCGAGCATCTCATCCCAGGTCTCAGGGATTTCGTAGCCAGCCTCAGAGAATTGGGGGACCGGATACCAGACCAAGCTCTTCACGTTGGCGCGATACCAGACGCCGGACATAACGCCGTCCATCGTCGCCATCTCCACCCAGTGATTCTCATATTGCCCTGCCAGATAGCTCTGATCGAACCAGTCGGTCAGGTCGATGACCTGATCCTTGTCGACGAAGTCGGCCAGCAGGCCGGGTTGGGGGAAGGCCGCGATATCGGGCGGGTCGTCGCCCTCAATACGGACGAGGATCAGCGTCTCAAAATCGCCCGAGCCTTCGTATTGAATATCAATGTTAGTGCGCTCCTCAAAGGGCACCATGGAGGCCTCAAAGCGGCGGGCATCCTCATCCACAAAAGCGCCGAAAATATCGACAACTTTTGGCTCTGCTTCAGCTTCACCACCGTTACCGGATGGCTCTTCCTCTCCGCCGCCGCCACAGGCAGATAGGACCATTGCCAAGACGACTAATAGACTCAACACCAAATTCCAGCGTTTCATTACAGATCTCCTCCTGTAAACTTGAAAAAAATTTGAAAGGGTTGCGCTACGTACGTCACATCACAACAACGTCACTTTGGTTTTTATGAAATTTCGTCACCTCCTTTGGATAGCAAATTGACAACGGAAAGAAAAAGGTAACTACCAGATGTGTCTTGAGAGGTCAGATGACCTATGTGCCTAAAAGCAACGCCAGATAACTGGCCGTTTGCTTAACGACCTTTTCAGCGGGCGCGCCCTGCCATAAGATTTGCTCGAACATCTGTTGTAAAAACAAGGAGACCCGAATGTATTGGGCTAATTTAGGACGCGGACGCGCGACGGCGAGTAAGGGCATAATCTCCCGTATCCATGGGTGGTTTTCGCTCAGTTGCTGATTGATGGATTTGAAGGGTGATAGTTGCAGCTTCTCCTCATAGAATAGTGTATTCAAATTTGAGGAAAGCGCCAGTTTAATCAGATCCAGGCCTAACCCCTGAAGATTGGATTGTCGCAGCAGCACCCACGATGCCCCGCCCAATGTGGCCACCGGGGGAATATCTGCCGTGGGGCGTGGCATGGCCACGAAGCCCAGATGCGATATCAAAGCTTCCTCGCTATGTCCCCATCCCGATTGCTCGGCGATGGCGGGCCATTCATAGGTGCCGCCGAAGGTCATCGGGACACAGCCCTTGGCCAACGCTTGGGGAATATCCCACCATCGGTACGTCGCTGCCTCCGGGAGCATATACTTGGCTTGAAAGGTGATCTCTTGCAGGAAATCCAGCGCCCGATAGACCTTCTCATCAACCAGCGATAGCTTGCCGTCCTCGTCCAGCAATTCCCCGCCGGCGCCCAAGATGATGGGGAAGAGCACGTTGACGGTTGCTTCGCCGCTGGCATTGGTGGAGGGGAATAGAATGGGACACTCGTGGCCAAACTTGGCTTTGATGTCCGCGCGGTCGAAGTAGGCTAAGAGAGCGCGTAACTCATCCCACGTCGTGGGCGGCGTCAGCCCCTCCGCCGCGAACCAATCCCGACGATACCACATGCCGGTCACGTCCGTCTGCATCGGCACCCCGAAAACGTGGCCATCGATGAAGTGGCTCTCGTAGACGGTCGGCTCCAATTCCTCCGCCAACTCCGCTACCCAAGCCGAATCCAACACATCAATGGGCGCCAGGTAGGCCGTCCGCACGTACTCCATCATCCACACACAATCCAAAGAAATTATATCGGGCACCTGGCCCTGGGCGACCGCTGTGTACAGGTGTTGATGGAATTCGGGTTGCGCGGGCATATCGACGTTGAGTTGAATGTCGCGTTGGGGGTGCTGTTCGTTCCAGAGGGCGATGGTCCGCTCTGCCAAGGAAACCCACCACTTATCGTTGGCTAATAAATTGAAAGGGATGCTTTCGATGTGTCGGCCTTCAGTGACAAAGGTGCCCACACCGGCTTGACGATAAATATAGCCCTCTTTTGCCAAATCCGCAAGCGCCTGACGTACAGGAGCGCGGCTGATGTTATAAAGGTCGCACAACTCGCGTTCGGTGGGCAATTTATCGCCAGCCTCTAATTTTCCATCATCCATTTGTTGCTTGATGATTTGCTTGAGTTGATGATAAATGGGCATGGGAGATTCGCGGTTGATCATAATGATGGGGCAACCTCTTGAGGGTAATTGTTATATCTTTATAATATTATTATAGGGAAAATCATGCCCCTTGTCAAGACCCAATCGGAGCCAAATCGAGAATTGGTGGGAATTTGTTCCTTGTGGCATGCCGCGCTCGACGGTATAATTTCATCTATGAGTAAGAAAAAGACGACCCCGTTACGCAGACAGTATCTTCGCATCAAAGCCCAACACCCGGATACCATTCTCTTCTTCCGGTTGGGCGATTTTTACGAGACCTTCGATGAGGACGCCGAGCTGGTCGCCCGCGAGCTGGATTTGACGCTCACCTCGCGGCCGGTGGCCAAGAACCAGCGCGTGCCGATGGCCGGCATGCCCCATCACGCCGCCGAGGGCTACATCGCGAAGCTGATTGAGAAGGGCTACCGCGTCGCGATTGCGGAGCAGATCGGCGAGCCGGATGGACGCGGGCCGATGGAGCGCCGCGTGGAGCGCGTGGTCACGCCCGGCACCTTGACCGAGCCGGCCCTGTTGGAGGAAAAGCGCCCCAATTATCTGGCGGCCGCCGTCATCGATGGGAAGCGCGCGGGCATCGCCTACGCCGATATTTCCACCGGCGAGTTCGCGACTACGCAGTTAGTCGACCAGGGCAATATCTTAGGCGCGGTGCAGCAGGAGTTGACGCGCCTCCAGCCGCGCGAGGTGCTGATCCCCAGCGCCGGCTCGTGGCAGGAGCGCGATCCTGGCGATCCGGGCCACCGCCCCGAAGAGGCGCTGGCGGGCCAGATCTCCGCGCACTTCACGCCGTGGCCCAGCTACCGCTTTGAGAAAAATTCCGCGCGCCAAAATTTGCTGGAGCACTTCGCCGCGCGGACGCTCCAGGGCTTCGGCTGCGAGGGCAAGCCGCTGGCCATTCGGGCCGCCGGGGCGGTGTTGGCCTATTTGCAGGAGACCCAGAAGGGCGTACTGCCGCAGATCACGGGCTTGCGCACCTACACCGTCGATCACTTTATGGCCATCGACGCCGCCTCCTGGCGCAACTTGGAGATCACCGAGACGCTGCGCCGGGAGCGGCGCGGTTCCCTGCTCTGGGTGATTGATTGCACCCTCACCGCTATGGGTGGCCGGCTGCTGCTCCAACGCCTGGCACAGCCGCTCTTAGACATCCCCGCGCTGGAGCAGCGGTTGGATCAGGTGCAGGGTTTTTACAATGACGGCCTGCTGCGCGCGGAGGTGCGCGAGTACCTCAAGCAGGCGCCTGATCTGGAGCGGATGACCAATCGCGTAGTCGCGCGCCGCGCCTCGCCGCGTGATCTGGATGGCATCCGCGCGGCGCTCACTTCGGTGCCGACGCTGCGGGCGGCGCTGCGGCCGTTATCTAATAATGATAATGGTAGCCTGCCCGGCTTCGCCCATCTGCTGGATGGCCTTGATCCGGTGGTCGAGGTCGCGAACCTCATCGCCGAGGCCATCGTCGACGATCCGCCCGCGCAGGTGGGCAGCGACCGCGTGATTCGCGGCGGATTCTCCGAGGAGTTGGATCGCATCGCCAATGCCGCCCAAAACGCCCGCGATTGGATCGCGGAGCTGGAGAAGAAGGAGCGGCGGCGCACGGGCATCAAGAGCCTCAAGGTGGGCTACAACAAGGTCTTCGGCTACTACCTCGAGGTCACCAAGGCGAACTTGGAGCACGTGCCGGAGGAGTATATCCGCAAGCAGACGCTCTCCAATTCGGAGCGCTATTTTATCCCGGAGCTGAAGGAGCACGAGAGCATCGTGCTCAACGCCGACGAGCGAATCGCGGAGATCGAATCGCGCCTCTTCCGCGAGATCTGCGCGCAGGTCGCCGCGCAGGCCCGGCTGCTGCTCGCCACCGCCGCCGCCTTGGCCCGCGTCGATGTGGCCGCCGCGCTGGCCGAGGTCGCCGCCCAGCAGCAGTACATCCGCCCCACCTTCGACGAGACGCCCGTGATGACCATCGAGCAGGGGCGCCATCCCGTGGCGGAGCGGACGCTCTCCGCGCCGTTCACGCCCAACGATCTGGTGATGGACGGCGAGAGTCGCATCCACATCATCACCGGGCCGAACATGGCGGGCAAGAGCATGTTCCTCCGCCAGACGGCCCTGATCGTCCTGCTGGCCCAGATCGGCAGCTTTGTGCCGGCGGATCGGGCGCACGTCGGCGTGGTGGATCGCATCTTCACGCGCATCGGCGCCTCCGATGAGCTGGCGGCGGGCCAATCGACCTTTATGGTGGAGATGGTGGAGACGGCCAACATCCTGCATCACGCCACGCCGCACAGCCTGCTGATTTTGGATGAGGTGGGGCGCGGCACGAGCACCTACGACGGCATGGCCATCGCTTGGGCCGTGATCGAATATCTGCACAATCACCCGGAGCGGCGCGCGCGCACGCTCTTCGCCACGCACTATCACGAGCTGATCGAAATGGAGGCGCGCCTGCCGCACGTGCGCAACTTCAACTTGGACGTCGTCGAGGAGGGGCGCGACATCATCTTCCTGCACCAGGTCGCGCCGGGCGGCGCGGATCGCTCCTACGGGATTCACGTGGCGCGGCTGGCGGGGATTCCCGCGCCGGTTGTGCATCGCGCGGAGGATTTGCTGGAGGATCTGGAGAGCGGCGAGTTCCGGCCCGGCACGCAATCGCAGGGGCCGGAGGATTTCCAGCCGGTGCTCATCGCCAAGGAGTCGCCCGTCATCGCGGCCCTGCGCCAGTTGGACATCAACAGCCTCACACCCATCGACGCGCTGACCAAGCTGTACGAATTGCAGAAAAAGGCCCAAGAAAGCTGATCCGCTAACACGCTGAGCCGCTGTGACGCTGTGACGCTAACACGCTGAAACGCTAACACGCTAACACGCTAAAAGGAGAACATCATCCCCCAAGCCTACGGAGAAAAATTCGCCCGCATCTACAACATGCGATGGAGCGCCTTCGCCAACCGGGTCTCGCCCCTGATTCGGAGCTTCTACGAGCAGAAGATGACCGATCCCATCCCCAAGACGCTGTTAGATTTGGGCTGCGGCACGGGGAAGCTGGCGCTGCACTTCTTGGAGCACGGCTATCGCGTCACGGGGTTGGATCTCTCCTCGGCGATGTTGGCGGTCGCGCGGGAGAACGCGCAGGAGTACTTGGTCGAGGAGCAAGCGCGCTTCGTGGTGGGGGATGCGGCGGAGTTCACGCTGGAAGATGAAACGTTTGGCCTGGTGGTCGCCACCTACGATATGCTCAACCATCTGCCCGACTTAGCGGCGCTGGAGAGCTGCTTCCACTCGGTGTATGAGGTGCTCTTGGACGCCGGCTGGTTCATCTTCGATCTGAACACGTTAGTCGGACTGCACCGCTGGGGCGGCGTCACCGTCCAGGATGAGCCGGATCTGGTGCTGATCAATCGGGGCGTGGTCGTGAAAGAGATGCGGCGCGCCTACACCTACATCACCGGCTTCTTCCGCCAGGATGATGAGCGCTTCGAGCGCTTCGACGAGGTCGTCTACAACACCGCCTTCGATCTGGAGGCCGTCGCCGCGACCTTGCGGCAGGTCGGATTCAGCCACGT
>CAYXVS010000075.1:0-4848 GCA_964468735.1 uncultured Anaerolineales bacterium
GCACGGTCGTGAATTCTACCACCCCTCCCTTTTTTGTCAAGGGGAACTTTTAGCGATAATCTAACGTTCTAGAGATAGAATCGGGGTATGTTATTGTGGTTATCGTATGAGGAGAATCCTACAATGAAGAAATACAAGGTCCTGATGGCGCTTTTCTTGATGTTGGGAGTACTGGCCCGACCTATGTCTGCGTTAGCCGATGGCATTATTATCATTGATCCGCCGCCCACACCGCCACCGGATTGGGAGCCGTGGCTGACGATTCGGTATCATCGCGTTACGGTCACTATCGAGGATCAGGTAGCGACGACGAAGGTCGATCAGGTGTTTCGCAATGATGGGCGCCTCCCCGCTGAGGGTACGTATGTCTTTCCGCTGCCGCCGGGCGCTGTGATTGAGGAATTCGCGATGTGGGTGGATGGACAGCGCGTCGAGGGGGAGGTTTTGCCCGCTGAGGAGGCGCGTGATATTTACGAGGGCTATGTGCGCCAGCAGCGCGATCCGGCGTTGTTGGAGTATGTAGGGCGTGATGCTGTCCGCGCACGGATCTTTCCGATCCCGCCGGGGGAAGAACGACGCATCGAATTGACCTACACCCAGATTCTGCCGGTGGAAGACAAACTGTTGTACTATCGCTATCCACTAGATACGGAGCGCTTCTCCGCACAGCCACTGGAGCAGGTGAGTGTGCACGTCACGCTAAGCTCCCCGACGGCGCTGGGAGCCATCTACTCCCCCAGTCATCAGGATGAATGTGTGATGCAACGCGAGGGCGCGCATCAGGCGACGATCAGTTATGAATCACATCATCTCTACCCCAATCGTGATTTTGAGCTGTATGCCGGCACGGATCCACAAGAGATTGGCGCAACTTTGCTGACGCATCAGCCTGCGGAAGAGGATGGACATTTCTTATTGTTGCTGTCGCCCAGCTTGCCCACGGAGCAGACGCGCGTTGTCCCTCGCGATGTCTTCTTAGTCGCCGACACTTCCGGCTCGATGGATGGCGATAAATTGGCTCAGACGAAAGATGCGATGGCCTATATTCTGCAACATCTCAACCCGAAGGATCGCTTCAGTGTGATTGCCTTCAGCAGTGGGGTGCAGAGCTACGCGCCGACGCTGCAACCGCCCTCTGAGGCTGATGTGGCCATCGATTGGATTTACGAGTTAGAAGCGATTGGAGGAACGAACATTTATTTAGCGCTTTCTGAGGCGATGACCCAGGCTGACGCCAAGCGCCCAACCATCATAATTTTTTTAACAGATGGATTGCCCACAGAAGGCATTTTGGAAACCGACACGCTGCTCTCCACGTTGGCCCAGGAAGCGCCGTCCTCGGCGCGGATCTTTCCTTTCGGCGTCGGCTATGATGTCAATACGCTGTTGTTGGATCAATTGGCGCAGGAGCATAAGGGCCGACCGGCCTACGTGACGCCGGAGGAGAAGATCGACGAGCAGGTATCGAGCTTCTACGCCCAGATCCAAAGCCCGCTCCTGACGGATATTGCGCTGGATTTCGGCGATGTCCAGGTGTACGATCTCTATCCCCAGCCGCTGCCCGATTTGTATGCCAGCACGCAACTGATTGTGACGGGCCGCTATCGGGGAAGCGGTGAGCAGCCCATCGAGTTGCGCGGCGCCGTCGATGGTGCACAACAAGTATATCAATATGAAGGGACATTCCAATCCGAGGCGGGCCAAGCGTTTATCTCCCGATTGTGGGCCGCGCGCAAGATCGGCCATTTACTGACGCAAATTCGGCTGCACGGGGAAAACACCGAATGGATCGACGCCGTGGTCACGCTGAGCCTGCGATATGGCATCATCACGCCGTACACCTCCTTCTTGGTCGAGGAGCAGGAGGAGGCGCTCTCCACGGAGGGGCGCAAGCGCGCGGCGGAGGAGTTTTCGGCGCTGACGCCCGGCGCGCCGAGTGGGCAGAGCGCTGTTGAGGACGCGGAGATGCGATTGGGGTTGGGGGGATCTGACGCGCCACCCGCCGCCGATGAGAGCGCCCCGCCGATGGCCGAAGCTGGTGAGGAAACCGCTACCTCAGCGGTACGATATGTGGGCGATAAGACCTTCCTCTGCAATGGGCAGCCGTGCGTCGATACGGCCTATGTGCCAGATCAGATGAGCGCGCGGGAGATCGTCTTTATGTCGGAGACGTACCATGCGCAGTTGGCGGCGCATCCGAGGTGGGCCAATTATTTCGCGCTGGGCGATGGCACGATCTTCGTCGCGGAGGATGGCGCGGCCTATCGATTTGTGTTGGGTACCGGCGCGGAGGATGTCCCGTCCCCAGACGCGCCGACGCCGACGATCACGCCGAATGTCACACCCGATCCGAATAGAGAAGAGACCACGCCGACGCCGACAGGGGAGATCGCACTGACGCCCACGACGACGCACTCTCAACCTTCTGCCGCGCCGCCGATGTGCAGCGGTGCGCTGGCGCTGGTGTTGGTAAGCTTGGTGATCGAGCATCGCTATCGCGCAAAAAGATGACGTTCTAACAGAGTGTGATATACTTAAGCGTGCAACCTTCGGGGCAGGGTGCGGCCACAGGGCCAAATCCCGACCGGCGGTGAGGGCGTTGCATTGCCGCGCCCAAGCCCGCGAATGTGGGGAGCACGACGCTCACGCATTGACCCGGTGAAAATCCGGGGCCGACGGTAAAGGCCGCTCCAGAACCACAAACTTTTGTAGTTCTGGAGCTTCCAGAGTCCGGATGAGAGAAGGCACACGCATGTTGTGGCTGCTATGCTATGCCCCGAAGCTTATAACTTCGGGGCATTTTTCATGAGGAGTGAATCACACATGGCCATCAATCAGCCAGCCAAAGCGACCCAAGGGAACGGCTCGAATGCGTATCAGTCCTTGCCGTTTTATCTGCTCTCGATGGTGTTGGTCTTTCTCCTATGGGAAGCGGCGATGCTCTGGATCGGGGAGACGCCGCGCCAATTTTTGCTCCCCGCCCCTGGCGACGTCGTGCGGCGCTTTTTCAAGTTGGTCAGTAACGGGACGCTTTATCTTCATACGCGGGTGACGTTGGTGGAGATGGGCCTGGGGCTACTCTTGGGCACGATCACGGCGCTGGGATTGGGCTACAGCGTGGCGCACAGCCGCCTGCTGGCCTATCTGCTGGAGCCGGTGATCGTCACCTCGCAGGCGGTGCCGATTGTGGCGCTTGCCCCGCTTTTGACGGTCTGGTTCGGGCCGGGACTGCTCTCCAAAGTCGTCGTCTGTGCGCTGATCGTCTTCTTCCCCATTTTGGTCAACGTCGTCGCCGGCCTCAAGGGCATCGACCCGAAGCTGCGCGACATCTTTCGGATGTTGGAAGCCCCGCCTCACGTGGTGCTCTTCAAATTGGAGATCCCCGCCGCGCTCCCCGCATTTCTCTCCGGGCTGAAGGTGGGCGGCACGCTGGCGGGCATGGGCGCGGTCGTCGGGGAGTTCGTCGCATCCAGCCGGGGCCTGGGCTATCTGGTCAAACAGGGGCAGAATCTCTACGACATGCCGATGATGTTCGTCGCCATCTTCACGCTGATGGCCATCGCGCTGATCATCTACGCCCTGCTGGCCCAGATCGAGCGTTCACTGCTGCGCTGGCAGCACGCCGATCCGACCATTACAGAGAATAGAGAATAGAGAAACCAAGGAGGAGAAAATCTTATGCGGTTACGAAATTTGGTGTTGATCTTAGTCAGTGGTCTGTTATTGGTCGGATGCGGCGGCCAAGCCGCGTCGGGGGTAAAATCCATCTCGCTGCCGATGGGCTACGTGGCGAATGTGCAGTTCAGCCCGTTCTACGTCGCCAAGGAGCGGGGATATTTCGAAGATGCGGGCTTCGATGTCACCTTCGACTATCGCTGGGAGACGGATGGCATCCAACTGGTCGCGGCGGGGGAGATCCCATTCGCAATCGCCAGCGGCGACCAGGTGATCCAAGCGCGCAGCCAGGGGCTGCCCGTGGTCGCTGTTGCGGCGTGGTACCAGCGCTTCCCCGTCGGGGTGATCGCGCTGGAGGGTGTGCCGCTCGACGCCCCGGAGGATCTGGCGGGACTGACCATCGGCATCCCGGAGACCTTTGGCGCCTCGTATATCGGATTGCGCGCCCTGCTGGAAGCCGGCGGCCTCACCGAGAGCGACATCGATCTGCAAACCATCGGCTACGCGCAGCTCGCGACCCTGACCGCTGGCACCGTCGACGCCGTCGTCGTCTACGCGAACAACGAGCCGGTGGTGCTCTCGCAACAGGGCACGCCGTTCAACGCGATCTACGCCGCCGATTACGCCGACTTGGTCTCCGCCGTGGTGGTGACCAGCGATATGATGGTGACTGAAAATCCGGCAGAGGTGCAGGCGTTTGTGGATGCCTTTCTGCACGGCCTTGAGGACGTCTTGGCCGATCCCGACGCGGCCTTCGAGATCAGCACGGGCTATATCGAGGGCTTGGATGAAAACGCCGAGGCCCAGCGCGCCGTGTTAGAGGCCAGCGTCGATTTGTGGCGCTCGCCTACCTTGGGCAAGTTCGAGAGCGCGGCGTGGGAACAGGCCCAGACGGTGATGCACGCTGCGGGCTTGATCGAGCAAAAAGCGCCGGTCGACGAGTTATTCACCAACGCCTTTGTCGCCGCATCGGATTAAAGCTGTGAGCCGACCCAAAAACCGCGCGCCCTTCCTCAGCTTGGAGCACATCAGCGCCAGCTTCCCCGGGCCGCAAGAACACCTGATCGCCTTAGAGGATATCTCGTTCGAGGTGAAGCGGGGGGAGTTCCTCTGCCTGATCGGGCCATCGGGCTGTGGAAAATCGACGTTGCTGCGCATCGTGGCGGGGCTGCT
>CAYXVS010000075.1:4948-8959 GCA_964468735.1 uncultured Anaerolineales bacterium
TGGAGATAGAGACGATGGAAAAGCTTTCCGCCGAGGAAAAACGCGCGCGCACAGACAATCTGCTGACCTTGGTGGGCTTAGAAGGCTCCGCGACGGCCTATCCCGCCCAGCTCTCTGGGGGGATGGCGCAGCGGACGGCCATCGCGCGGGCGCTGGCGCAGAATCCGGAGGTGCTGCTGTTGGATGAGCCGTTCGGCTCGTTGGATGCGCTCACGCGCGAGCGGATGGCGGCGGAGTTGCTCAACATCTGGCAGCGCGATCAGCGCACGGTGTTGATGGTGACCCACAGCGTCGAGGAGGCCGCGCTGCTCTCCGACCGCGTGGTCGTGCTCAGTTCGCGGCCCGGGCGCGTGGTCGATATCGTGCCCATCGACCTGCCGCGCCCACGCTCCTCCGCGCTGCTGATGACGCCGGAGCTTCAGCGCGTCGCCATTCGCCTGCGGGAGACGCTTTGTCTGGGCAACGAGGACGCGCCGCAGTGCCACTTACCTACCAACCCTTGCGAAGGTTAGCGAGAACCTTTCAAGCCAAGTCAACTTGGGATAAGCAGCGCGCTTTGGAAACAAGCATTATCATGTAACCTTCGCAAGGGTTCCGGGGAATCACCACGTAATTTGCAGCGTCCCCGTCTGGTTGATGTGCACGGCGATGGCCCAGACGCCGGGCGCCACGCCGCGCACTATCTTATCCTTATCATTGTCAACCACGAGCGGCTCATCATTCAAAAAGATCGCCTGGGGCCGCGTGGGCAACGCTAACCACACCTCGCCCCGCGCCAAGCGCCCGATGTCGATGGTCATCGTGAGGAGGTTTTCCGCCACCGACCATTCGGTGACCTCGCCACCCTGGGAGATGTGGAAGGTCGTCGCGACCAGGTGCGGTTCAGAGAGCACCTTACGGATGCCCAACAGCACACAATCGTGTGGATCCAATCGGAACACCGGCGGCTGCGCGCCTTCCCCGATGCGCTCGCAGCTTCGCTGCCAAAAATTGACCAGATGATAGGCTTGCCGCTGATCTAGCGGTAAATTCTCCGGCAATAGCTTCTCGACCGGCTCATCGCGCCAGTTGAAGAGACCAACCAATCGCCAGCGGCCCCAGGGCCGAGCGACCGGCGCGACGACGGTCTCCGGCATCCGGCGCGCGAAGAGATCCAGCACATCGCCGCCGTCCAGCAGCGGCGGGAGCAGCACCGCCGCCAATTCGCGCCGCTCCGGCGGCAACTCGGCCAAATTGTCGGAGAGCATATAAAGTCCGCCGGTCAAGCCCAACAACGTCACCTGCGAGCGCACTTCGGCGGGCGTCAAGCGCGTCTGGGTATCGCGCACCATCAGCGTGTCAGGATCGTTGGTCCACCAACGGTCGTGCATCCAGGCGCGAGTAGCCACGCCGCGCAAACTGTTGCGCAAGCTCGGCAGCGAGGGATTGCCTCGGAAAAAGCGTCGCATGTTGTACAATCGAGGCCCCCATTCCGGCGTCGTATCCGGCCCGATGCGCATCGCATCGACCATGCCCACCGCCGGTCCTATCGGCAATCCGCAGCCCACCAGATAAGTCTCGTCGCCGGCCGCCTCGCGGATGCTGCGCAACGCCCCGCGCAGCGCCTGCGCCCGCGTCCGCCGGGGATTATGGCGCTGGCCAGCTAATGCACCGGCATAGAGAAAATCGAGCTTCAAATAAGGATAGCCCCACTCGTGCACTGCCCGTCCGATCAACTCGCGGAGATAGTCCTGCACGCCGGGATGGGTCGGATCTAAGACGCGGCTCTGCGAGTTGAGGATAAATCCGGCGGAGACGGGCTTGCCTCTGGCGTTGCGCAGCAGCCAATCGGGATGCTCTTGCGCCAGATTAGACTTGGGATGCGCCGTCAACGGGCCAAGCCACAACCCCGGCGTGAAGCCCGATCCGCGAATGCGGTCGGCCTGCCATTTGAAGTCGTGGGGGAAGCGCTCGTTGCGCTCCGCCCAATCGCCCCATATCTCCTGATAACCCTCATCCAATTGGATGACCTCCAGCGGCAATTCATCGGCCAGCAACGCCGCCGCCGCCAGATTTTCCATCAAATCCGCCTCGGAGACATTGGCCCAATAGATGTACCACGAACACCAGCCCGTCGGCGCGGGACGCGGCTTGGGCACGGCCATCTGCCGGGCGACGGCGGTGGCATATTGCGCGAACGGATCGACGTTGGGCAGCGCGACCCATTCCACGTAGAACCACTCGGAGGTTAACGTCTCGCCAGGCTCTAAGGGGACGTCGTCGGCCTGGGATTGGACGGTCAGCATCTCGTGGCCAGCGCGCACATCGGCGATCACCTGCACAAATTGATCGGCCAGGGATGCGCCGCCCAGCACCAACGCCTCACGCGGTGTGACGACCGCGCCCACCGTCTCGCTCCGAAAGCGCCCCATCTTGCCGTCCCAGGGCGTGTGAGGATTGCGAAGCATCGGCCCTTGGAAGTATTTCATCACGGGGGAGAGGGTGAAGCTGCGCAGCGAGAGGGGATAGAAGCCGGCGGGCGACCACGATTGCCAGCCGTTGTAGTAGAAGCCGGTCGGATCCGCCATCATCTCGAGGCCGTCCGGCGCGGAGCGGAAAAAGAAGCGTCGCACATATACCGGCTCGGCGCCGACGTTGGTCACGCGAACGCGAAAGAGCGCGAAGGGGCGCGTGGGGTAGAGACGAATGCTGAACGAGAGTTCGAGGCCGTGCTCGCTCTGACTGCGGAGCACCATCTCTTTGGCCTTGCCCTGCGCATCCTCGACCGTCCGCGTCTCGACCTGCCCCTGATCGAGGGCGCCGCACATCACCGTGAGGGGATGACGTCCGCGCACCACCTCCACGCCCACCGTCCCTTCCAACGCACGACCGGGGCTTTGCAGGCGGAAGGCATTCCGATGTTCGTTCCACAGTAGCTCAAACGAGGGTGAGTGTAAGAGTAATGACATAATGTTTCGGGCTTCCTTCCTTTCTAATGATCTGGTGATTAGACTGGAGATTGGACATTGGAAGTTGGAGGTTGGAGGAAAAAGGGAGAAGGTTCTGGGGGTGACTGGACTCAGTATAATGCAGCTTAGACAAATGGACAAAAATGCTCTCGTTGCGCCGCAGAGCTACTCCCGCCGCCGAGCTATTCACGTTCCGCGAAGGCCAACGCCAACGCCTGCGCGGTGATCGCCTCGCCCGTGCGCTCCAATTGGATGCGAAAATTGCGCGGGCCGACAAAATCAGGGAGACCGGCGCGCTTGAGCAGGGGCAGCGCCACATCTGGCTCCACGATCTGAATCGCGATCTCTTCCAGCGGGGCATTAGGACGCCAATAATCCGCCACGCACTCGGCGAGGGGCGACACGTCCACGGTGATCGGCTCCGGGATGTAGCGAGTCGTTTCCGGCTCCGGCAGCCCCACCGCCCGCCGCTCGCGCAGGCCCGCGATGAGCGCCGCTTTATCGCGCCCGCGCAGCTCGAAGAGCAGGAAGGGGTCCTCGTCAAAGCGCTCGCCCAGCAGGTAATAGACCGCCGCGATGTGTTTGCAGGGGTTGGCCCAATCGGGGCAGGAGCAATGGGTCGTCAAATCGTTGCGCGAGGTGGGGAAGAGCGGCACCTTCACCGCCTCGAAGACCTCCTCGATCTCATCGGGCATCTCCTCGTTGAGCAATTGCGCCGCGAAGAGCGCCTGTTCCGCTAGCGCATCCAACACGCGATCCCACTGCGCATCGGTAAGCGGGCGCAATTCGATGTTGACGCGATAAGGCGAGCGGCGCGATCCCTGCACGCGCGCCGATATCTTGCCCGGCCGCAGATCGATGTTCAGCACCTGCCCGCGACGCGCATAGCTGCGCCCACGATTCAACCGCCCCGAATCCATCAGCGGCTTCAACGCACTGATCCACCGATTGCCCCACCACGATTCGGTGAATCTTCCCCGCCGACTCTTCGCCTTGATCCCATCGGCGGGCAACGGTCGCGTGCGCTCATAACGTGCCCAATATGGCATATTGATGTCCTCCC
>CAYXVS010000075.1:9059-12726 GCA_964468735.1 uncultured Anaerolineales bacterium
ATTGCGCAGATCGTCCGTGCTCAAATCCGAAAGCCAGCTCTCCCCTGTGCCGATCACGCTCTGCGCGAGCGCCTTCTTCTGCTCGATCAGCTCATCGATGCGCTCCTCCAGCGTGCCGGCGCAGAGCAATTTGTGCACCGCCACCGTGCGCTCCTGGCCGATGCGATAGGCGCGATCCGTGGCCTGATCCTCCACGGCGGGATTCCACCAGCGGTCGAAGTGGAAGACGTGGTTGGCCGCCGTGAGATTGAGGCCCGTGCCGCCCGCCTTGAGGGAGAGAATGAAGAGCGGCGGCCCGCCATCCGCCTGGAAACGCTGCACCATGCGATCCCGCCGCTTGACGGGCGTGCCGCCGTGGAGATAGAGCACCTCCACGCCGAAGAGCGTCTGCAAATACTCGTGCAACATCTGCCCCATCTCGGCGAACTGGGTGAAGATCAGGGCGCGATCCTCCACGCCCAACACCTCCTCCAACATCTCCGTCAGGCGCTCCAACTTGCCGGAGCGCCTCGGCAGCGGGGAGCCATCGCTCAGAAATTGCGCCGGATGATTGCAAATCTGCTTCAGGCGCAAAAGCGCGCGCAACACCGCCCCCTGCCGCGAGAACTTCGATTCGCCCGCCTCCTCGGCATCCGCCACGCGCTCCAGCGATTCCGCCACCACCGCCTGATAGAGCGTCGCCTGCTCCTCCGTCAACGTGCAGGTCACCTTCATCTCCAGCTTCTCCGGCAGATCCTGGATGATGGTCGGGTCGCTCTTGAGGCGGCGCAGGATAAAGGGATCGACCAAATTGCGCAGCCGCCGCGTCGCATCGGGGTCTTGATAGCGCTCGATGGGCAGAGCGAAGGACTCCCGGAACCCTTTCTGCGATCCCAAGAAACCTGGATTGAGGAATTGCATAATCGACCACAGTTCGGCGAGCCGATTTTCAACCGGCGTCCCGGTGAGCGCCATGCGATTAGACGCCTCCAACCGGCGGGCCGCCTGCGTCTGCTTGGCGCGGGGATTCTTGATATTCTGCGCCTCATCTAAAATCACATCGCTCCAGTGGACGCGCTTCAGGAAATCCACGTCGCGGCGCATCGTGCCGTAGCTGGTGAGCACCACATCGTAGCGCGGCGCGACCTCGTTGACGAACGCCTCGCCCTGCGCGCGATCCCCGCCGTGTTGGACTAAGACGCGCAGCTCCGGCGCGAAGCGGTTGACCTCCCGCCGCCAATTGGTCAGCACCGAGGTGGGGCAGACGACCAACGCGGGCGGCAATTTCTCATCGTTTTCATCGCGCTCGCGCTCGTGAAGCAACAGCGCGATGGCCTGGATCGTCTTGCCCAGACCCATGTCATCGGCCAGACACGCGCCCAATCCCCAGCGGCGCATAAAGGCCAGCCACGAGGTGCCGCGCTGCTGATAGGGGCGCAACTGGCCCACAAAGGTCTCCGGCGGCTCGATCTCCGTCTTCTGAGGGCCGGCCCGCATCTGCTGGATAAGATCTTCCAACGCCCCGGAGACCTCCACGCCGGTCACCGGCAGCCCGCCCACCTCGTCGGTGGCTTCGAGCGCCAGGTTCAGCGCCTCGCGGAGTTCCATCTCGCGCGCCCGCCGCTTCTTCCAGAAGTCAATCGCGGCCTCGATCTCCTCCGGTTGGAGCAACACCCACTGGCCGCGCACGCGAACCAAGGGCTGTTTCAACGCCACCAGCCGCTCGAACTCCTCGCGGGAGAGCGGCTCGCCGCCCAGGGCCAGTTCCCAATCGAAGCTCACCAGCGAATTGAGGCTGAGGATGCCCTTGCCGATGATGTTCGGCTCGGATTTGAGGCTGGCCTTGGCGCGCACGCTGAGCCGCGCGCCCGGCTTCTCCCACCAGGGCGGCACCAGGACGCCGAAGCCGCTGCTCTCCAGCAGGGGGCCGACCTCGCGCAGGAAATCGAAGGCCTGATCGACGGTCAGGGCGCAGGTCTGGGGCCGCGCGGTGCGCAAACTCTGCAGAATCGGCGGGAAGAGCCGCGCCGCCGCGCCCAATCCGGCCAGCACGTGCTCCTGCGCGCCCTCGAAGCGATAGTTGAGGTAATCCAACGCGCCGCCGCGCGCGTGCCAGACCTTATCCAACGTGACCAGCAGGCTGGGATCGTCGTTCGCCTGCAACAGATAGCGCAAGATCCACTCGGAGCGGCACACGCGCCCGCTCTCCTCATCCACATCCGGCGGCTCCAGACGGAAACAGAGGCGGAACGGCGCTTCGGCGGCGCCGCGCAGTTGATCGAACCACTCCTGCCATACCTCGTGGAGCGCGATCAGATCGCGCCGCTGCTTGACGGACACCTGGATGACGTCATCCTCGGCCCAGAGCGCCGCCCACCACGCGCCGGCGATCCCTTCCGGCGGCTTGCGTCGGCCATCCAGACGATCCCGGCCCCAATCGCGGACCGCGCGATCCACCAGTTGGGTGAGGAAGCTCTCCAGCAGATCCGGTGGATTGGCGGCCTGGTCGGGATCGGGGTCAACATCGGGCGCGAAGGCGGCGCGACAGACGGCGGGCATTGCCTCAGCCAGCGAGCGGAGGCGCGCGCGGTCGCGGGGCCGGTCGAAGAGCGGCTGCCAGCAGGCGCGATAGACGCCCTCGTCCTCGCTGAGCATGGGGAAGTAATACTGGCGGGCCAGCACCTCCAGCCCCAGCTTGGCGATGGCGCTCCAGTAGCGCAGATCGCTGCCCCAGCGACGATCGCGCGAAGGAATCGCCACCAGCAGATCCAACGCCGTGAGCGCATCCAGCGGCAACGTGGGCACGCGCCAGGGGGCCAGGGTCGGCGGGGCGTCCGGCGCGTCCAGCGCGGGCGCCAACCACGGCGGCAAGAGCGGTTCCTCGGCGGCGGTGGGCAGCAACCACACGCGCTGGTCGGGATCAACGGGCGCGGCCTCCGGCGACCACGCGCCCAAGATCGCCAGCAGCGTCGCGTCGGGCGCGGCGTGCGGATGATAGGGGATCTTGGGCTGGCGTCCGGGCCGGCGCGGCGCGGCGTCCACCGTCTCCGCCCAGAGGTGAAACGCACCCGCCGCCCACGTCCCGTGCAGGATGTAACGCAACTCAGCGCGCTCGGCCCGCATCTAGTTGGACTCCTCGTTTCCAGGCTCGCCAGGGATGTAGGGAATCAGGCCCTTCTCGTAAGCGGCCTCCTGGATATGGCGCGGCAGGTGGCGCGCATCTAAGATCATACCATCCACAGAAATAAGCCACGCCATCGGGTTACTGTCCATCCTGCTCGGCAACGTCCATTCGGGGGCCATCACCCTGATGTTGAGCATCTTTTCGATGTCACGCGCTTTGTTGCTCAACGTGCTCTTGCTGCGCCCCACGGCATCCGCCAGATTATCCGCGCTGAGATGGGGCGACTGGCTTTTATCGAAGAGAAAATTGACCCGCCCCAGGGTGTAGAGAATCGCGCCAGCCCACGTGGACACCGTGCTCCCCTCCAGCGGCGAGGGGCGCTTGCGGCTGAGCTTAGCCGCGAGGCGCCGGCTCAGTTGCGCATATTCCTCGTTGAGGTGCGCGTCACAGACCTCATCGATGAGCGCCATGATCTCTTCGTAGCGCGGACGTAGCTTCTTGGGAACCCTTTCCTTCTTTTTAAATTTCATATTCTTCCCTCCTTACTTGACTGGTCATTTTCGG
>CAYXVS010000076.1:0-12682 GCA_964468735.1 uncultured Anaerolineales bacterium
GTCACCAACCCCGCCGTGAGCGATTTCCAGCCCTCCCACCAGCGCGCCCACCCAGCGGGCGCTCGCCCCGTGCCCTTGGGCCACTCGGAGAGCAGCATATAGGCGATGATCGTCCATAAGATCCAGGCCAGGTGGGGGCGCAAAATCTCGCGGATCATCGGGAAGATGCGGGAGGCGACGGGCGTCATCAGCACCAAGGCCGCAAGCCCGCCCAGGCCGCCGATGCCGGTGAGCACGACGGCCTCATAGCCGCGCTGCTGGAGGAGGTACTTCTGCCCCGGCAGCACGATGAAGACGGTGCTGTCATCGGGCGCGGAGAGGAAGATGCTGGGGATGGTGTTGAGCATCGCGTAGCCGGTGATCATCCCCAGAAAGAGAAAGGCCATCGCCTCCGGCGGCAGCACGGAGGAGAGCGGCTCGCGCATCAGGATCAGAAATCCGGCGACGTTGTAGATGTGCAGCGCGGGCACCAGCGCCAGCAGCGACGCGGCCACCGCGCCGCCGATGGCCCAGAGCAGGAGCATCGGCAGCGATGTCATGGCGCGGCCTCCTTGCCCGTGCGCCAATCTATGGGGGATCGCGGGATCAGCTCCAGTTCGCCCTCATAAGATTCGACCGTTCCAATCACCTCGACGGGCAGGCCCGCAGCGGGCGCCGGCGTGACCTCCACAGCGATGTTGGACCAGAGCAATACGGTGATCGCGCCCGTACCATCATCCAGCGGGACTTTGACGCCGGCGGAGAAGCCCTCCGGCTCGCCCAGGACGCCGCGCAGGCGCACGACGCGCCCCACGTCGCTCTCCGTCAACTCGTCGATGCTCACCCAGGGGATCTCCGGCGCCGCCTGAACGATCTCCACATCCGCCGCCCGATCCGGCACCAGCTCCAATTCGCCCTCGTAGAGGTGGATTTCGCCGCTGGCGATGATCTCGGCGCCGGTGTCCAACGCCGTCGGGTCGGGCAGCTCGCTGTAGACGCTATCCCACAGCAGCAGGATGATCTGCGCTGTGCCGTCATCGACGACGGCCTTCATCCCGCCGCTGAAGCCGCCCATGGCGACAACGCGCCCTGCGATTTGGACCCGCGCGCCCTCATCGGCCTCCGAGAGCTTGCCCAAGGGCCGCGTTTCCATCGTCTCCATCGCCGGCTCCGAAGGCTCAGTCTCGCCCTCCACCACCGGTTCAGCCATCAATGGCCCCAACGTGATGTCCGCCACATCGGCGGGGATCAACTGCGGCGAATCCCTGTAGAGCGAGACCGTCCCCACCACCTCGATGCCCTGGCCGGGCGTGATCTCCGGCAGCGCGCCGGTCGTGGTCGTGATGATCTCGTCCACCGCGACGGCGATCTCGCCGGTGCCATCCCGCACATTGATGATGGTCAGGCCGTCGAAGGGCGAGTAGACGTCTTGCACCTGGCCGTCCACGCGCACGCGCAAGCCCTCATCTAAGAGCGTGATCTCGCCGATGTTTAACGCAACAGGATCAGGGCGACGCAAGTCAACGTGCTCCGGCACGTTCAGCGTGAGGGAGACAAAATCCTCGCGGATGCGCAAGGTGCCCGCGACGGTGATCGCATCGCCCGGCGCGGGGATCTTCCGCGCCGCCAGCAGCGCCTCGGTCACGTCGCGGTAGGCCGAGACGCGCACCTCGCCGCTCTCATCCGTCACCCAGAAGCCCAGATATTGGCTCTCCGGGTCGTAGGTGAGGTTGCCCGTGATCCGTCCGGCGACCTTGACGTAAGCCATGTTCATCGTGCCCTGAGCCTCGGCGGCGGTGACGTGGGGAATCTCGGTTGTGCGCGCCAGGAGCCACAATCCCAGCAGCCCGACCGTGGCCAGGAGCACAGCCGCGACCTTGACCCAGCGCACGGAGATGCGCCCCTCCATCTGCGCGCCGCAATAGGGGCACGTCTCGTAAGGGCCGACAAATCGGCCACAACTGTGGCAGTGAGCGCCGGTTGCGGCCTGGTATTCTGTGTCAGAGTTGACAGACGTCATCATTCACCATTCCTTCCCAAAATCAAAATGCTGCATTGGTGCTCCCAATATGGTATAATTAAGAAAGCTCACTCACCTACGAAAAAGGATTCCAATTGCTTCGAGAAACTTCTTTTGAGTTTATGTTGGAGCGCGACGCCTTACTCCGTGTACGTTTTACTCGTGATCGAGGCCAAATAACAAGCTTCGTGGTCCAATTGGAATGTAGGCTCAACGCTCATTGGTATCCAGTTATGCGCTACGATACAGCTCATGGCTTCGCTCACTGCGATATTTTAAAACCCAACGGCACACAAGAAAAACGCCCACTGCACGTGAGCGACTTTAACGATGCTTTGACTTACGCGCAGAAAGATCTTCGGCGTAACCGACATCGTTATTGCGATCGATTCAAGGAGTGGTTAAAGCATGAAATCGACAATTGTTGAACGAAATTTAGATGCGGTTACATCCGTCATGCGTTTCATTCTAGCTCAACCTGAGATTCTGAACCGCTTGCCACAGGATTTTCGATTGGTCATTTTACCTGACGATGACCCCGAATTAAGTCATTACAACCTTGATTTACTTGCAGATTCAACTCAACCAGAAAAATCCGTTGTCATCGTGCGACTAGGTTCAATATCTCAGAGTTTCAATATTCATTCTCCACAAGTCTTCGTGCCGGTTTTGGCATCATAAAACACCATCGCATTGGCAATCCGATCCGCAAAACCACTTAATTCCTATTCCCAATCCTCGTCTTCGCTGTTGAGTTTCTCTCATTCCGTCTCTGAATCACCGCTCGCGACCTGCCACGTCAGCTCGTGCTGATGCAGCCAGACGCGATAAGACACCTCTTTGAAGGCCGGCAGTAGCGGGTCCTCCGCCGGGAGGTTGATCACATAACCGCCCGCCCTGATGCGAAAGCTCTGGGCGGCCAGCAACAGCTCCCGCGCGATCTCCAGGCGCTGCGGATGCTTCGGCGCGGCGGCTACATCGTAGATGGACTGGTGTTTCGGAAGCGATTTGTAGAGGACGTAGCCCACGAGCCGCCCCTGCTCCCAGTAGCCCAGGCCATGCAGCTCTGGGGCGCGATGCCGCAGGGAAGCCAACTCGCGCTGCCACGGGGCCTTGAAGGTGTGAAACGCGGCGTAACGGGCGAGCAGAGCGGCGGGCGCGGCGCGGCGAATGGCCGGCGGCGGCGTCACGATCTCGCGATGGCTCGCCTGCTGGGTCAAGACAAAGAGATCGCGCTCGTAGCTGAAGCCCAATTGTTGATAGAGCGCCGCGCCGGCGACATTTTGCAACAGCACCTCCAACCGGAGGACGCGCAATCCCAACTGACGCGCCCTCGCCTGAACTTGACGCAAAAGCTGCCGCGCGATCCCCTGCCGGCGCCAGCCAGGACGCACGCCCACGCCGCTCACCCAACCGCGATCCCCGCGCCGGGCCAACAGCGCGATCCCCACCGGCGCGTCCCCATCCATCGCCACCGCCGAGGCTTGAAGATCAACATCCTCCGCCTCACACATCTGCTGGAATTGAGCAGCGTCCAACCAAATCGGAAGATAATAATCGGCATAGGCATGATTCAGCACGAAGGTCAAATTTTCAAGTGATAGTTGCGCAGCAGCTACTAATGTTACGGTTTCTTTACCCATATCCCCCTCAGCATCTATCATCGTAATCATAGCATCGAAGAAATAAAAATACAATTTGTCGACGGCCAGATGGACAGAAAGGCATATCCCGGCGCGAAATGGTTTTTGTGCATCTTCAAAACAGCGGTATAATATGAGACAGAAACTTACAGACATCACATCCTTTTCATACACGGGGAACCCTTAGGAGGAAGAGAATGGCAGCGGAGATTCAAGTTCGCAAGGCTCAATTCAAAGATGCTGATGATATAGCCGCCCTTATCAACCGTGCGCGCCCCGAGGAGACCATCGAGAAGATGGATATCGCGGAGCGCTTCAGCCAGGTAGGCTTCTTGCTCGCCGAAGCTGCGGGCAACATCGTCGGGCTGATCGGCTGGCAAGTGGAAAACCTCGTCATCCGCGTGACCGATTTCTTGGTCTCATCCCAGGTAGATCGTGTCGCAGCCGGCGAGGCGATGATCGAGACGATGGAAGAGGCCGGCGAGGAACTGCAAGCGGAAGCGTCGCTCCTCTTTCTTCCCCCTAACCCTAGCAATGATCTGCTCGGCTACTGGCTACAATTCGATTACCAGCGCCAACCCATCGAAGAATTGCCCAAAGCGTGGCGCGAGGCGACCCAGGAATGGAATCCTGACGCCGACGAAGCGATGGTTAAAATCCTGCGCGAAGATCGCGTGATGCGCCCGATGTAGATGATTGTTGTAGGTACAATAAAACTTAACAAGGAGTCTCTTACACAATGGATATGGTGAAACGTTTCGTCAACGAACACCCTCAGATAGCCTCGTGGATTGTCCTATCGATTGGTATGGTAGCAATTCTGGTCTGGTCGGCGCGGGATGTCGGCCTATTGACCACCCAGTGGATCGCGCTCATCCTAGCGACCATCGGCGTCGCCGGCCTGTCGGTGTGGATCATCGGCTGGGAGGATGAGGAACTAGAACAAGGCCTCAGCGAGACAGAGGCCAACGTAGAGGAAGTATAGGAGAATCCAGCCTGAGGCTGTTCAGAAAAACCATGCTTCCAAATACGAATGATTTCCCAAAAACATCGGCTTGGGGGATTTTAAATTCTGGAACTTCCTAAATCACCACGATCATGGCATTTCCAAGGTTCGATAAACGTCCCCAGATAAAAAACTGGGGACGTTTTCTATCTAGAGGTTGTCTCATATAGCAAGATGACCTATAATCTCTATAATCTCAAAGATACTTTGCAAGGAACTCAGAAGTAATGTTGGAGGTAACAACTTGGTTGAAGAACAAATAACATCGGAGCGGATGCCGGATTCCCCCATCGACGGAGAGGTCGCGGAGGTCGAACCATCATTAAGTCGCTCATTTGGCGTGCATTCGTGGCTCCAGGACACCTTAGAGACGCTCCTACTGGCCGTTATCCTCTTCCTCGTCATCAACACCTTGACCGGTCGATACCAGGTACACGGCCAGAGCATGGAGCCGAGCTTACATAACGGCCAATATCTGTTGGCGAGTAAGATCACCTACTGGCTGCACCCGCCCGAACGCGGCGACATCGTCGTCCTCGATCCGCCGGGCGGGAAAAGCGACGTGCCCTACATCAAACGCTTGATCGGCCTGCCGGGGGACATCATCGAAGTGCGCGATCAGCGCGTCTGGGTGAACGGCGTCCCGCTAACCGAACCGTACATCAGCGCGGCCCCTACTTACGTCGACGAGTGGCAATTGGGCGAGAATGAATATCTGGTCCTGGGCGACAATCGCAATCATTCGAGCGATTCTCACGCCTGGGGGCTGCTATCTCGCGATCACATTCTGGCCAAGGCGGTCTTCAGCTATTGGCCGCCGGAAAATTGGGGCGTGATCCCCCATCATCCCTACACGGAATTGGACATCGCGCAATCGCAATAGCGCTTGGGGAAAAACTAATAGGGAGATGTAATACTGGTGACTTACCAAAACACAACGCGACAAGACGCACGAACTGAATCCCACGCCGTCGAAGGCCCGGGCGGCGAATCAAACGTCGGTGCATGGGTGCGAGATCTACTGGAAACCCTGATCTTAGCCCTGCTGATCTTTGTCGTTGTCAACACCCTCACCGGGCGTTACGAGGTACAATCCATCAGTATGGAACCCACTTTGCATGCCGGGGAATATCTCATCGTCAGCAAAGTGGCCTACTGGATTCACCCGCCCGAACGCGGCGACATCATCGTGCTCGATCCACCCCAAAATCGCGGCGAAATCCCCTACATCAAACGCATCGTCGGCCTGCCCGGCGAGCGGGTCGAAGTCCGGGATGGCCGCGTCTTCATCGATGGCATCGCGCTGAACGAGCCGTATATCAGCGGCCCACCACGCTACCCCACCGATCAAATCCTCGGCAACAACGAGTACTTCGTGCTGGGCGATAATCGCAATAACTCGAGCGACTCCCATATTTGGGGCGTCTTGCTTGCCGATAACATCATCGGCAAAGCAGTCTTTCGATATTGGCCGCCGGAGAAGTGGGGGCTGATTCGACATTACACATTTCCAGAATTGGAGGCTAATTTATGAAACGCAGTGAATTAGCAAGCTACATAGATCACACCCTGTTGAAACCCGATGGCACGCCGGCTCAGGTCGAGCGTCTCTGCGAGGAGGCTCTTGAGCATCATTTCGCCTCCGTCTGCGTGAATCCCGTCTTCGTCCCCTTGGCCGCCGAGAAGCTCCAGGGCAGCGACGTCGAGGTCTGCACTGTGGTGGGCTTCCCCCTCGGCGCAACCAGCACCGCCTCGAAGGTCTGCGAAGCGGAGATCGCCATCGCCCAGGGCGCAACGGAGATCGATATGGTGCAGGCCGTCGGGCTGCTCAAGGCCGGCGGACACGACCGCGTCCGCGAGGACATCGCCGCCGTTGCGGCCATCTGCCGCGCCCACGGCGCAGTACTCAAGGTCATCCTGGAAAACGCGCTGTTGACCGACGAGGAGAAGAAAGTCGCCTGCCGCCTGTGCCAAGATGCGGGCGCGGACTTCGTCAAGACCTCGACCGGCTTCGCGAAGAGCGGCGCCACCATCGAGGATGTCATCCTGATGCGGGCAACCGTTGGCCCAGAGATGGACATCAAAGCCGCCGGCGGCATCCACTCCTACGAGGAAGCGCTGGCGATGATCGAGGCCGGCGCGACGCGCATCGGCGCCAGCGGCAGCTTGGCCATCATCGCAGGCGCGCCCGAATAATCAAGCTACCGGCTGTTTTCCTGTCCCTGACCCCATTTATCGGCAGGTGAAGCAAGAAGCGAATGGAACAGCGTCATTTCTTTTAAATCGACTTCATCTGCTCAATCCGCTGAAGGAGACGACCGATGGCCGACAAAGCCTCAAAGCCCAAAATTGATCGCAAAGCGCGGGTACAGAAGCCGCCGCATCACGCCCGGATTCGCCCACCGCACGTGCGGGTTCAGGATTTCGAGGAGGTGGTCATCCCCTACACGCGCGAGGAAGCGATGCTGGAAGCATCACGTTGCCTCCAGTGCGCCAACGCGCCATGCCAGGCCGCCTGCCCGCTGGATAACGACATCCCCCGCGCCATCCGCCTGATCGAAGCGGGCAAGGTCGTGGAAGCGGCGGCTGTCTATCGCGCGACCAGCACCATGCCGGAGATCTGCGGTCGCATCTGCCCACAGACGCTGTGCATGGAGGCCTGCACACTCCATCGAATGGGCAAGCCCATCGACACCCGGCGCCTGGAGGCCTTCGCCGCCGATACCCAGCGCGAGACCGTCGGCGCGCCCCATCCTACGTTACCGCCGCCCACCGGCAAGCGCGTGGCCGTCGTCGGCGCCGGCCCCGCCGGCCTCACCGTGAGCGAGCATTTAGTCCGGCGCGGCCACACCGTCGTGGCCTACGAGAAATATCCCCGCCCCGGCGGCCTGCTGCGCTACGGCATCCCGCGCTTCAAACTCAATCGCGACGTGGTCGAGGCCAAAGTGACGTGGCTGGAACACTTAGGGGCGCGGGTTCAATGCAACACTACCGTCGGGCGCGATGTGACGCTCGATGAGCTGCGCGAGCAGTACGACGCGGTCTTCATCGGCGTCGGCACGCCCGTGGATTTCTCCCCCGGCATCGCGGGAGAGGATCTGGCCGGCGTCTACACCGCCACCGAATTCCTCGTGCGCGGCAACGAGCCGGAGCCTGATTTTGACGTGGGGCCGCGCGTACACGTTTTGGGCGGCGGGGACACTGCCGTCGATTGCCTGCGCACCGCCCTGCGCCTCCCCGGCGTCACCGACGTGACCTGCTACTATCGCCGCAGCGAGGTGGAGATGCCCGCCCACGAACAGGACTATCACTACGCACTGGAAGAGGGCGCGCACTTCGAATGGTTAGCGTGCGCCACGCGCTTCGAGGGCGACGACGCGGGCCAACTCCGCGCGGCGACCTATCAGCGCATGGAGCTGTGCGAGCCGGATGAGAGCGGGCGCTGCCGGCCCGTCCCCATCCCCGATGCGACCTTCACCGTGAAGGCGGACGCCGTCGTCCTGGCCCTGGGCTATCGGGGGGATGCGGCATTCAATCAGCACGCGCCGGATCTGGCAACCAAATGGCATCACCTGATCGAGGTGGACGATGAAGCGACCGGGCGCACCAATCTACCGGGCGTCTTCGCCGCCGGGGATGTGGTGCGCGGCGCCGATTTGCTCGCGCCGACGATTGCCACCGCCGCCCAGGTCGCTTGCACTATCGACGCCTACCTTCAGGAGACATAACAGCGCTTTGCACGCAGCTATTTTTTGACGCAAAGCCCATCATCCTCAAATAGACCGTAAAGACTGGACTTCCCTAAAATTTTCATCTATAATAATGATGACAAGGGAGGAAAGATGGCGCAGTCTATCGACGAACAACTTGACATCCTGATGCGTGGTGTGGAGTACGGTGACGACCAGCTTTACGAGCACATGCACGACGAGCTTCGGGAGCGATTGCTCGCCTCCGGTCAAACGGGGGAGCCGCTGCGCGTCTACTGCGGCTATGATCCCACCGCGCCGGATTTGCACCTCGGGCATACCGTCTCGATGCGCAAACTGCGCCAATTTCAGGATTTGGGCCACCAGGCCATCTTCGTGATCGGCACCTACACGGCCCTCATTGGCGATCCCTCAGATCGCGATAAAGCGCGCCCGCTTCTGAGTCAGGAGCAGATCAAGAAGAACACCCGTACCTATACAGAGCAAGCATTCCAGATTTTGGACCCCGACCGAACGGAGATCCGCTACAACGGGGAATGGTTGGGCCGGCTCACTTTTGGAGATCTCATCAATCTGGCCTCCAACTTCACCGTGCAGCAATTCTTGGCCCGCGAGAAGTTCAGCGAGCGCTATGCGACCGGTGATCCCATCTGGCTGCACGAGTTTTTCTACGCGCTGATGCAGGGCTATGACGCAGTCGTGTTAGAGGCCGATGTCCAATTGGGCGCCACGGAGCAACTCTTCAACATCATGGCGGGGCGAAAGCTCCAGGAAGCCTTTGGCCTGACGCCGCAAGTCGCCATCACCATGCCGATTCTGGTCGGCACCGATGGCCACATCCGAATGTCCCAGAGCATCGGGAACTACATCGGCATCAATGAGTCGCCGGCCTCGATGTACGGCAAGGTGATGAGCCTGCCGGATGAGGCGATGGAGAACTACTTCAACCTGGTGACGCGCTGGCCGCCGGCTAAAATCGCCGACCTGATGCACAAGCTGCACACGGGGACAGTCCATCCGATGGCGTGCAAGAAGATGTTGGCCTGGGAGATCACGGACATCTCCCACGGCCAGGACGCCGCCGATGCCGCCGCGAAGCACTTCGCACGAGTGCATCAGCAACGCGAGCTGCCGCAGGATATGCCCACGCATACGCTGCACGAGCCGGTCAAGTTGGTGGATCTTATGGCGGAGCAGGGACTGACCTCGAGCAAAAGCCAGGCGCGCCGCCTCATCCAACAGCACGGGGTCCGTCTGGATGGCGAGGTCATCGAAGATGTTCATACCATCATCAGCCCCAGCCAAACCCAGGTGCTGCAGGTAGGCAAACGTCGGTTTTTGAAGTTACGGTCACCCTGAAAGGCTCCTACTCACAAAACTCTTGCTCGTTGGACGTGAATTTGACGAGTTAGGCCTATTTGGTCAATGCGCGAAAATTTTAAGGGTTGAACCTAACCAAAAGACCAAGTTGCCAATTGACATCCAAAAAGGATATGTTAAACTGAAATTGAACCGAAGGAAATTATAAGCCCAGGAGGATCCTCATGGCAGAGTCGGAAAAAGAACGTCTTGTTGTAGTCTGCGTAGAAGATGAGCCAGAGATGATTGATCTCATCAAGCTCATTTTGGGGCGACGCAATTTTAAGTTGATTGGCGCAGTCGGAGGGCGCGAAGGTCTGGAGACCATTCGCGAGAAAAAACCCGAGCTGGTATTGTTGGATCTGATGATGCCAGATATGGACGGCTGGGAGGTTTACCAGCGCATGAAGGCGGATCCAGAATTACAGGACATTCCCGTGATCGTGGTGACGGCCAAAGCTCAGAGCATCGATAAGGTCTTAGGGCTGCACATTGCCAAAGTGGACGATTATGTGACAAAGCCTTTTGGCCCTCAAGAACTGCTGGCCAGTGTGAACAAAGTTCTGGGGATTTCTCTAGACTAAAAACCAAAAATCTTCAAAGTCCCTATCTCCCCCGCGAGCAGCGGTATACGAAGGGATTTTGGTCGTCTTTCTACGCTGTAAATCGCGAGGAATTCCACCGTGAAGAATGAAAGGCGCCGGATTTAACCGGCGCCTTTGCTGTGTCTAAGCAGACCATTGCGTCAAAATCCCCTGGAACCGCCTCGTTTGCCCCTGTAGGATTTCGAAGCAGAATGATAGGAAAAATCGCTCTCGCTGCCTCAGAACCTGTTTAAGCGTGTTCAAGGCAAACGAAGCTGGGGTTGATGCGGGCGATAAAATGCTTAGCGTGCACCCTCGTGTATCGTGGATACCTCAGAACTGCTTCGTTTGCCCCTGTACTGAACTTTTGACTTTCAAATCACCTATGCTAAACTAACCATAGCACAAGGACAGTGTGGAGGAGATATGAACGTCACAACAGCACCCAAAGTCGTCTACATCGAAGATGAGCCGGAGATGTTCGCTCTGGTGGAACTTATTTTAGAAGACACGAACATTGAATTTATCAGCGCCGTCGGCGGTCAAGAGGGCCTACGGATAATTCGCGAAGAACACCCCGACCTCATCCTCCTGGATATTATGATGCCGGAGGTCAATGGCTGGGATGTCTATCGGAACCTCAAGGCCGATCCACAACTATCCAACATACCGGTGATCATCATCACGGCGAAGGTCAAGCGCATCGACCAGATACTGGCTCAGGAAATCGTGGGCGTGGATGCTTATATCACCAAGCCCTTCAGCCCAAGCGATCTGCTCCAGCGCGTCAAAGAGCTTCTGTAGCTGACAGGCTGACGAGAAACAGCTCACACCGTATATACTTCGTGGCGCCGGGAGATAAGCCCAGCGCCACGTTTCCGCATTGATCTTTTAGGCGCTTCAAGAATCCATAAGGATGCCCATGATGCCCACAGCCGCCCTGCTCGCCATCGGCAACGAGCTGCTCAACGGTGATATTCGCGATAAAAACCTCTTCACCTTGAGCCAACGCCTCACCCGCCTCGGTTTTCGAGTGCAGCAGGCCATCCTGGTACGCGATGAGCCGGATGCTATCGTTGAGGCCTTTCATATCCTGCTCGCCCACCCCATCGATCTCCTCATCTGTAGTGGCGGCCTCGGCCCCACCGATGACGATCTCACGTTAGCGGCGCTGGCGCAGGCGATGGAACGCCCACTGACATTCGATCCCCAAGCCTACCAGCGCATTAGCGAGCACTACGAGCGCCTGATTCGCAAGAACCGCCTGGAGCACCCTGGTTCGGAGGCGACCCGCCGCAAGATGGCGACGTTGCCCCAGGGCGCGACGCCGCTGCCCAATCCGGTGGGGACGGCGCCCGGCGTCGCGATGCACCATCACGCGACCCTGATCTACGCGCTGCCCGGCGTGCCGGAGGAGTTAGAGGCGATCTTCGTGGAGAGCATCGTGCCGGCGTTGCAAGCGCGCTTCGAGACGGCAGCGTGGGCGGAGCGCGCCTTTTTCGTCCACTGCGATGATGAGGCGTCGCTGGCCGAGATCTTGCACGACGTCTCAGAACAGCACACCGATGTCTACATCAAATCGCTGGCCCGCCCCTTCTTCAGCGCGGAATCACATCGCCTGAAGATTCTGGTGATGACCCACGGTGAGGATGCCACGCAAGCTGAGTCTCGCGTCGAGCAAGCCTGTGATGATCTACAAGCAGCCCTTCAACGCGCCGGCTTCGACATCGCCCCAAACGAAAGTCCAGACACATCATAAGTTGCCGTTTACTAACGGCGTAAGTTCACCCCCCGAATAGCAAAGAGCTTTCAACCTTCAACTTTAGACTTTCGACTTTAGACTTTCGACTATTCTGTACAAGGAGGCACAGCATGACACTGGAGTTAAAGACCGTTCGCATCGAAAAACCCGAAACGATCAACTTCGTCTTGGGGCAGTCGCACTTCATCAAAACCGTGGAGGACATTCACGAGGCGCTGGTGACGGCGGTGCCCGGCATCAAATTTGGCCTTGCATTCTGCGAATCCTCCGGCAAGGCGCTGGTGCGCTGGACCGGCACGGACGACGATATGATCGAGTTGGCCAAGCAGAACGCGCTCGCGCTGAGCGCCGGTCACAGCTTCATCCTCTTCCTGGGCGAAGGCTTCTTCCCCATCAACATCCTGCGGGCCGTGAAGCGCGTCCCAGAAGTCGTGCGAATCTTCTGCGCGACGGCCAACCCCGTCGAGGTCATCATCGCGGAGACGGAGCAGGGACGCGGCATCTTGGGCGTCATCGACGGCGTGACAACCAAGGGCATCGAGGGCGAGGAGGACATCGCCTGGCGCAAGGATTTCCTGCGCACCATCGGATATAAGCTGTAGATCACACCCTTGCGAAG